>NZ_JBHYOW010000002.1:131372-465020 GCF_042745575.1 Nocardiopsis sp. NPDC058789 | reverse complement strand
AGCGGGAGGGCGGCAGTCGTACCGACTCGTCCTCGCCTCCAGGGAGGACCGCCCCCCCCCCCCCCCCCCCGGGCAACATACCCCCGGGGTGCCCCCCCCCCCCCCCTCCTCGTCAGCGGCGGCTGAGCCCCTCCTGCCCCTCCTACGGGGTCCCGGGGTTGTTCGGCCCGTCCTTCGGGGCCCGGTGGCGTCCCGTGCGGGGCGTGGCCGTCCCGTCGTCCCCGGGGTCGGGCTCCGCGTCACGCCCCTCGCCCCGGTAACCGTCGGTGTAACCGCCCGCGTACCCCTCGTCGAACGCGCTCACCGGCCGGTCGGCGTCCCCGGAGGTCTCCGTGCCGGGCCGCTCGGCGGCCTCCGTCCCGTCGTCGGCCCCGTCGAGGCCGGCGTCGGCCACGGTGTCCTGCTCACCGGTCGGCACCGCGCCGTCCGCCGCGCCGCGCAGCTGGAAGCCCGCGACCGCCATGACCACACCGAACACGATGGCGTAGACACCGACGACCAGCATGATCGCCTCGGCGCCCGCCAGCGGCCAGAACCACACCAGGAGACCGAAGATCACCGAGAGGGCGCCGACGAAGATCAGCAGCCACTCGGAGCTGACGTGGGCGCGCAGGCGCACGGCGGTGACGATCTCCGCGACACCGGTGACGATCGCCCAGGCACCGATCAGGAAGACGATGGCGAGGACCGCCGCCATGGGCCAGGTGAGGGCGAGCAGACCCAGGACGATGCTCAGTCCGGCCTGGACGCCCAGCGGCATGCGGGCCCCCGGGGCGGCACGGTAGGCGGTGAACGCGAGCGCGACCCCGTCCACCAGCGCGAAGGCACCGAAGATGATCGCCAGGGCCAGCAGGCTCGCGCCGGGCCAGACCAGGGCCACCAGACCGAAGACCACCGCGACCACACCGCGTACGACCAGGACCCACCAGTGTCGGCTCAGATCTCCGAGTATGTTGCCTGTCAACGCGTACCGGACCATGACCAGGCCCCCTTCCTCGTGTGGTCCCGCTCGTTACGGGGTCACGCTCTGCCACTTCCCTCAACGTCGCATACGGATGACAGAAAGTGCGCAAAATACACGGAAAGGGAAGTTCTTCACCTGGTACCGGCTGGGGCGGGCGCTGGTCGCACGGGGCCGGGACGCTCGAACGCCCGCCCTCGTCGGTGACGTGGGCGGGCGGTCGGGGCACTGCGGCGGGAGCTAGCCCTGGCCGGGGTAACGGCGCTCGTCGGAGCCGACGTAGTGCTGACGCGGGCGGGCGATCCGGAAGGCCGGGTCGTGCAGCTGCTCGCGGTAGTGGGCGACCCAGCCGGGCAGGCGGCCGATGGCGAACAGCACGGTGAACATGTTGCTCGGGAAGCCCATGGTGCGGTAGATGACGCCGGTGTAGAAGTCGACGTTCGGGTAGAGCTTGCGCTCCGTGAAGTACGAGTCCTGGAGCGCGGCGGCCTCGAGCTTGAGGGCCAGCGCGAAGAGCTCGTCGGGGTTGTCGTGGCTGTCGAGGATCTGGCTGGCCAGAACCTTGATCTCCTTGCTGCGCGGGTCGAAGTTCTTGTAGACCCGGTGGCCGAAGCCCATGAGACGCATCTCGCGGGCCTTGACCTTCTCCAGGAAGTCCTCGATCGAGATACCGGAGTCGCGGATCTCCTCCAGCATCTCCAGGACGGCCTGGTTGGCGCCGCCGTGGGACGGGCCGGACAGGGCGTTCACACCCGAGGCGACGCTGGCGTAGATGTCGGCCTTGGAGGAACCGACCACCCGCACGGTGGCGGTGGAGCAGTTCAGCTCGTGGTCGGCGTGCAGCACCAGCAGCATGCCGACGGCCTTGTTGAACAGCTCGCCGAGCTCACCGGTGGGGGCCTTGTCCCCGAAGGTCATCCGGATGAAGTTGTCGACGTAGTCGAGCGAGGCGTCCGGCTCGATCGGGGTCTCACCGATGGAGTTGCGGTAGATGCGGGCCGCGATCGTCGGCAGCTTGGCCATCAGCCGGATCGTGGCGAGCTCGACCTGGTCCTCGTCGTCCGGGTCCACGCTGTCGTCGTAGTACGCGGCGAGGGTGTTCACGGCGCTGGCGATCAGCGCCATGGGGTGCCCGTTGCGGGGCATCGCGTCGATGAACGCGCCCATCTCGGCCGGGATGTCGGCGTTGTCGCGCAGCTTCTCGGAGAACTCCTTGAGCTGGCCGGGTTCCGGCAGCTCGCCGTAGATCACCAGGTAGGCGGTCTCAAGGAAGGTGCTGTGTACCGCGAGGTCCTCGATCGGGTACCCGCGATAACGCAGGATGCCCGCGGCCCCATCGATGTAGGTGATCTTCGAGCTACACGAAGCGGTGTTGCCGAACCCGGGATCCAGGGTCGTCATACCGGTCGACCCCAGCAGGGTCTTCAGCTCGATGGTGCTCTCACCCTCGGTACCGGTGAAAACCGGCAGCTTCAGCACGCCGCCCTCGTAGTGGAGCTCCACCGTGCGCTCTTTGTCATCGCTCATGCCCGAGGTCAACCTTTCCAGGCGGGGGATACGTGAGGTGCGTCAGACGCGAGGCGATCCGCCGCCGCGATCTTGTTCACTCGTTATTGTTCTGTTTTGTTAAACGACGGTTAAGCAAAATCATATAAGTTTCACCGATTCACGAACAGGTGACATGCAACACATACCCAGACGTGATCAGAATTACCACCGAGTGAAGATTTACAGACTTTGCCGAACGTCGATAACGTCGTGATCGCCCTGAGACTTCACGGACGCCGACGGGGTTCTCCCGCCACCCGCCCCTGGTCTCCTGAACCGGTCCCCTGGGCGCACCGAACCCCACGTGGGACGCACGTGGGCCCGTCCTTCGGCCCGCGCTTCACAGATGCGGACAGACCCGAACAGAACTCGGTGCGGCCAGGTGTTCGAACACGCCCTAGCGGCCTGCTATCAGAGTACCTTCGCCCTGATCACAAGGGCTGAGGCGGGGCACCCCCGACTCGGTGATCTTGGCCTCTGCCGCGCCCGGTCGGGGTGCGGCGGCGACGCGTCGGGCGCCTTCCCCGGCGCTCCGGGGACCTGAGTATGTGCCCAGGGCACGAGAGTTCACACGCGTCCGCGACGTGGTGTTCGTCCCCCTCGTCACGTCCGGGCCGAGGGGCCCGAACGGGGCAGTGAATGGCACACCGAACGTGACCGAAGTCGACAACGGGTGACCGGCATTCACCGCCGGTAAACAATGTCCTCGCACAATGCCGGAAAATCCGACCCCCGCGTTGACAGCCGGTGACCGGGGGCTACTCGCCCTCGTCGACACCACCGGCGAGCAACGCCTGCATGAACAGCGACGGGTGGTCCCGCTCGATCACGCGCAGACGCCACTTGTTGTGGACCAGCACCAGCAGTTCACCGTCCGAGCGGCGGCGCAGGACCTCGGCCCCGGACAGCGAGTGCAGGGTCGGCGCGGACTCCTCGTCGGTGCGCCGCGCCACCGAGTACTCCAGGGGGGAGGCCTCGATCGGGCTGCGGAACTCCTGCTCCATCCGGTGCCTGACCACGTCGAACTGGAGCGGGCCGACCGCCGCCAGCACCGGGGCCTGCTCGCCTCGCACGTCCGAGGTGAGCACCTGCACCACGCCCTCGGCGTCGAGCTGGGCGATACCCCGCTGGAACTGCTTGTACTTGCCCGCGTCCACCGCGCGCGCCACCACGAAGTGCTCGGGCGCGAAGCTGGGGATCGGCGGGAAGGCGACCTTCGGACCGTCGAAGAGGGTGTCCCCCACCGCCAGCGCGTGCGCGTTGACCAGGGCGATCACGTCACCCGGGTAGGCCGTGTCGATGGTGGAGCGGTCCGAGCCGAACACCGCCTGGGTGTACTTGGTGGCGAAGGGGCGACCGGTGGGCGCGTGCGTGAGCACCATGCCCCGGTCGAACCGGCCCGAGCTGACCCGCACGAACGCCATCCGGTCCCGGTGGTTCTTGTCCATGTTGGCCTGCATCTTGAAGACCTGGCCGGAGAAGGGCTGCTCCACCCGGCGCGGCCGGTCCTTGTCGTCGACCTTGGCCGACGGCGCGGGGGCCAGGCCCACGACCGTGTCCAGCAGCTGGCCCACCCCGAAGTTGGAGAGCGCGGCGCCGAAGAGCACCGGGGAGGACTCGCCCGCCATGAAGGACTCGTGGTCGAAGTCGGCGCCGAGCGCCTCCAGGAGCTCGATCTCCTCCTGGGCCTGCGTCCAGGCGTCGAGCTCGACCTCGGCGGCGCGGTCCGCGTCCAGGACCTCCTCGATCGCCTTCTGGGCGCCGCCGGGGGTCCGGGTCATCTTGGTGTACGTGCCGCTGGTGCGGTCGACCAGGCCGCGGAAGTCGCCCGCGATGCCGACCGGCCAGTTCAACGGGGTCGGGCGCAGGCCGATGCGCTGCTCGATCTCGTCCAGGAGCTCCAGCGGCTCTCGGCCCGGACGGTCCCACTTGTTGACGAACGTGATGACCGGCATCTTCCGGGCACGGCACACGTCGAAGAGCTTGAGGGTCTGCGGCTCCAGGCCCTTGGCCGAGTCCAGCAGCATGATCGCGCAGTCGACCGCCGAGAGCACCCGGTAGGTGTCCTCGGAGAAGTCGGCGTGACCGGGGGTGTCCAGCAGGTTGAGGACACGGTCGTCGTAGTCGATGCGCAGCGCGGCCGAGGTGATGGAGATCCCCCGGTCCTGCTCCATGTCCATCCAGTCCGAGGTGACGCCCTTGCGGTCGCCCTTGCCGTGCACCGCGCCGGCGGAGGAGATCGCCGCGGCGTGCAGTGCCAGCGCCTCGGTCAGCGTCGACTTACCGGCGTCGGGGTGGGAGATGACCGCGAAGGTCCGCCGCCGCTCCGCCTCATGGGCGACCTCGGACTCCTGCTTGGTCGCTCCCGCCGTGTCCACGCTCATCTGCGCTGTCCGCCCCGCCTCGTTCGCTGCCCTGCTTTCGGCCCCGTCCAGCCTACGCGCGCACGGACGTGGCTGGGACCCGATCGGGCTAGCGCTCCCGCTCGACCGCTTCCGAGACGCGTCGCAGCAGGTCGGAGGTGTCCGCCCCCCGCGGATAGACCGCCACCAGGACCCGTTCGCCGTGGGCCTCGCCGCCCCGCTCGGGCGCGTCGTCCGGGCCGCCGAGCAGGGGCGCGGCTAGGTCGGTGACCCTGGTCATCGCCTGGTCGAAGCGTTCCCAGACCCGCCCGCCGTCGGGCTCGCGCAGCCAGCCGCGCAGCACGTGGTTGTGGGCGGCGATGACGGCCGCCGCGACCATCTCGTCCTCCAGGGACGGTCGGTCGTGCCCGGCGCTGTGGGCCAGGTGGCGGCTGAACGCGGCCTGGTAGCGCGCGGTCATCGCCACCTCCCGGTCGCGCAGGCGGGGGTGGGCGCGGACCAGCCGGTACCGGGGGACGGTGATCTCGGGGTCGCGCACGTAGCCCTGGAAGACCAGGCGCGCGGCGGCGACCACCGTGTCCGCGGGGGGATCGGGGGAGGCGTCCATGTAGCGCACGACCGTCTCGAAGAGTTCGTCGTGCTCAGCGAAGAGGAGGTCCTCCTTGGAGCCGAACCTGCGGAAGAGGCTGCGGCGGCTCACGCCCGTGGCGGCGGCGATGCCGTCCATGGTGGTGCCGTCGAACCCCTCGTCGGTGAACAGGCGCACCGCCGCCAGCACGGCCTCGCGGGTCGACACACGTGTCGTCGCCATGTCCACCTCCCGTTCCGGCGCCAAGGTATCCGACCCCGTCTGTGTACTTCGTCCCGATCATCTCCTACTCTGGCACCGAATGCCATATTCAGGCACGCGGTGCCAGTACGAGGAGAGCGTGATGGGCGACTTCGACCTGTTCAAGACCAACGAGGAGCACGAGGAGCTGCGGGCGGCGGTCCGCTCCGTGGCCGAGGACAAGATCGCCCCGCACGCCGCCGAGGTGGACGAGCGCTCCGCCTTCCCGCAGAACGCGCTGGACGCCCTGGTCGCCACCGACTTCCACGCCGCGCACATCTCCGAGGACTACGAGGGCGTGGGCGCCGACGCGCTCGCCACCTGCGTCATCATCGAGGAGGTCGCCCGTGTGTGCGCCTCCTCCTCCCTCATCCCGGCGGTGAACAAGCTCGGCACCATGCCGCTCATCCTCGGCGCCTCCGAGGAGGTCAAGCAGCGCTACCTGCCGCCGGTGGCGCGCGGCGAGGCGATGTTCTCCTACGGCCTCTCCGAGCGCGAGGCCGGTTCCGACACCGCCGCCATGCGCAGCCTGGCCACCCCCAAGGGCGACGACTGGGTCCTGAACGGCCAGAAGTCCTGGATCACCAACGCCGGTGTCAGCGAGTACTACACCGTCCTGGCCGTCACCGACCCCGAGGGGAGGCGAGGCCGCAACATCTCCGCGTTCGTGGTCCACGCCGACGACGCCGGGTTCACCCTGGGCGAGCCCGAGCGCAAGCTCGGTATCAAGGGCTCCCCCACCCGCGAGCTGTTCTTCGACGACGTCCACATCCCCGGCGACCGCATGGTCGGTGCTCCGGGCGAGGGCCTCAAGATCGCCCTGCGCACCCTGGATCACACCCGTGTCACCATCGGCGCGCAGGCCGTCGGCATCGCCCAGGGCGCCCTGGACCACGCGGTGGCCTACGTGAAGGAGCGCAAGCAGTTCGGGAAGTCGATCGCGGACTTCCAGGGCATCCAGTTCATGCTCGCGGACATGGCCATGAAGCTGGAGACCGCCCGGCAGATGGTCTACGTGGCCGCCGCCAAGTCCGAGCGCGGCGACGACGACCTCGCCTTCTACGGCGCCGCCGCCAAGTGCTACGCCTCCGACGCCGCCATGGAGATCACCACCGACGCCGTGCAGCTGTTGGGCGGCGCCGGCTACGTGAAGGACTTCCCGCTGGAGCGCATGATGCGCGACGCCAAGATCACCCAGATCTACGAGGGCACCAACCAGATCCAGCGCATGGTGATGGCCCGCCAGCTCCTCAAGTAGGGGCCTCGTTCGGACGCCCGCCTCCCGTCCCGGGGAGGCGGGCGTCCCGTCAGTGCACGGACTCCCGCACGAACTTGGCCACGGGCACGGGGTCGCGCCCCAGGGCGCGGCGGACGTCCTCGGTGACCACGGCGGCCCGGCCGTCGGCGACGGCTCGGAACCGCTCGTTGAGGGTGTCCACGTACCGGTCCGACCAGCCCATGTTGGTGGCCCGGAAGTAGAACCCGGCCTCGTCGACCTTCTTGTACCGCCACACCGGACTCTCCGTCCCCTTGGTCATCCGCACGACGTCGCGGAAGGACACGGGGGCGGGTCCGGTGAGCGTGTACTCACGGCCGTGCAGGGAGTCGTCCGTCAGAGCCGCGACGACGGTGTGGGCGACGTCGCGCGCGTCCACGAAGCTGACCTCCGCGCGCTTGCTCAGCGGAAGTTCCAGACGCCCGTTGCGCGAGCGCGCCAGCCGGGCGAAGAGGCCCTCGGTGAAGTCCTGGTCCAGCCAGTTGGGGCGGACCACCGTCCAGTGGTCGAACAGCTCGCGGACCCGGCGCTCCAACACGCGCTGTTCGGAGTCGGGCGGCCCGTTCTCACTCCCCATCGCGGTGGTCAGCACCGCCGTCCGCACCCCGGACCCGGCCGCCCTCTCCAGGAAGGCCCCGGCCCGGTCGGCCAGCCCGCTGGCCATGGGAACGGTCACGAAGAGGCTCTCCACCCCCTCCAGCGCCGGTTCCCAGCTGGTGGTGTCGGTCCAGTCCAGCCGCACCTCACCGTCCCTGGAGGCACCGGCGGCGGGCAGGCCGCGTCTGCGCAGTTCGGTCAGGACACGTCGACCCACCTGTCCGGTGGCGCCGGTGACCAGTGTGCTCATCGGGTGATCCCCCAGGTTCACGCGCGGGTGCTCCGCCTGCTGACGGTACCCACTCCCGGGGGCGGAACGAGCGCGAACGGTGGAACGGCCCGGACGCACCGTCCCTCAGCCGCGACCACGGGAGGCGGCCAGCGACTCCACGGCGACGACGAGGACGAGACCGAGGGCGGCCAGGCCCAGGTTGGCGAGCAGGGCGTTCTCCTGGAGCGCCGCGACGTTCTGGACGACCAGGCGGTGGAAGGAGTTGAGCACGATCCCGAGGATCGGCTGGGTCCAGAGGTGGTCGACGGCCCCGCTGACTCCCATGAGGACGAGGAGGACACCCAGGGCCCGAAGTGGTTTGCGCATGGCACGAGCCTAGGAAGCGGGACCCCTCCGGCGGATCGGGCACAGGGTGGTCGCCCCACGACCAAAGTAGCGTCCCTCGCGGCCTTCGGTATCGACTCCGCCCCGTCCGCCCACCTGCGCGGCGTCCACTCCCTAGACTCCGAGACGATGAACGAGACGACCTCCTCCCGGCACCGGTACCGGCGCGGCGCGCGGGACTGGGTCGTGGACACCCTGATGTTCCTGACCGCCCTGGGCTTCGGACTCCTCGGCGCGGTGACCCTGCCCGGCGAACCCCCGCCGCCGGCCCCGCCCGACCCCCTGCGCGTCACCGAGCAGCTGGTCGCCCTGGCCTGCTGCGCCTCCCTGTGGTGGCGGCGCCGCTGGCCGGTGGGGATCGCGGTGGCCCTGGTCGCGGTCTCCGGGGTGTTCCCGCTGGCCGGTGGGGCGATGCTGGTCGCCCTGTTCTCCCTGTGCGTCCACCGCCCTCCGAGAGTGGGGCTCACGGTGCTCGGACTGAGCTTCCTGGCCTCCTACGTGGGCGCCCTGGTCCACCCCGACCCGTACGGGACCCCGGTGGTGACCACGTTCCTGCTGAGCGCGGTGTTCCAGGGAGCGGCGGCCGGGTGGGGCCTGTCGGTGCAGCACCGCCGCCAGCTGCTCGACTCCCTGCGGGAGCGGGCCGCGCACGCCGAGGCCGAGGCGCAGCTGCGCGCCGAACAGGCCCAGCACCGGGTCCGCGAGTCCATCGCCCGGGAGATCCACGACGTCCTCGGGCACCGTCTGTCCCTGCTCAGCGTGCACGCGGGAGCCCTGGAGTACCGGCCGGACGCCCCCGCCGAGGAGGTCGCACGGTCCGCCGGGGTGATCCGGGAGAGCGCCCACCAGGCCCTCCAGGACCTGCGCGAGGTGATCGGCGTGCTGCGCGCGCCGGTGGGCGAGCTCCCCCAGCCCACGATGGCCGACCTCGCCCAGCTGGTAGCGGAGGCCGGGGACACCGGTGCGGGGGTGGACTTCGTGGAGGAGTACTCCGGTGAGGTCCCCGAACGCACCGGGCGCACGGCGTACCGGATCGTCCAGGAGGGGCTGACCAACGCCCGCAAGCACGCGCCCGGCGCCCGCACGTCCGTGCGGATCTCGGGCTCCCCGGGCCGGGGGCTGAACGTGGAGGTGGGCAACGGACCCGCCGTCCGCACACCGGAGGCACCCGGCGGCGGCCAGGGCATGGTCGGCCTGACCGAGCGGGTCTCCCTCGCCTCCGGCCGCCTGGAGTACGGCGCGACCGCCGATGGTGGCTGGCGCCTGTCCGCCTGGCTACCGTGGCCCTCATGAGCGAAACGGAGCGGGACGTGGACCGTCGGATCGGTGTGGTGATCGTCGACGACGACGCCCTGGTGCGGGTCGGCCTGGTGATGATGATGGGCGGCGCCCCGGACGTGCGGGTGCTCGCGGAGGCCGAGGACGGGTCCGCGGTCCAGGAGCTGGTCGAGCGGCACGCGCCGGACGTGGTCCTGATGGACATCCGCATGCCCACGGTGGACGGGCTGACCGCCACCGAGAGGCTGCGCGCGCTCCCCGACCCGCCTGAGGTGCTGGTGCTCACCACCTTCGACGCCGACGAGCACGTGCTGCGGGCCCTGCGCGCGGGGGCGGCCGGGTTCCTGCTCAAGGACACCCCGCCGGAGGAGATCGTGGAGTCGGTCCGGCGGGTGGCGCGGGGGTTCCCCGTGCTGTCCCCGAACGTCACGCGGCGGCTCATGGACCGGGTCGCCCAGAGCGACCAGGGCGGGCGCGCGGACCGGGCCCGGGCCCGCCTGTCCCTGCTGAACGCGCGGGAGACCGAGGTGGCGGTGGCGGTGGGCGAGGGGCGTTCCAACGCGGACATCGCCGCGCGGCTGTTCCTGAGCGTGCCGACGGTCAAGACCCACGTGTCCAGCGTCCTGACCAAGCTGGACCTGAACAACCGCGTGCAGATCGCCCTCCTCGTGCACGACGCCAGGCTCCTCGACGAGGGCTGACCCGCGCGGGTCCTCCCAGCTCAGCGGGGCTCCGGATCGCATACTGGTGGTGACCGGTCACGGGGACGAGGGGGGTCCATGGGCGAGCACGACGACGCCGACGTCTACGCGGAGCGGCTGATGCGCCGCGGCGCGCCCAAGGAGGGCTTCCCCCAACGGGGCACCGAGGCGCGCGTGGCCTACCAGCTGGTCCACGACGAGCTCATGCTCGACGGCGTCTCCCGGATGAACCTCGCCACCTTCTGCACCACCTGGGTGGAGCCCGAGGTGCACCGGCTCATGGACGAGTCGCTCGACAAGAACATGATCGACAAGGACGAGTACCCGCAGACGGCGGAGCTGGAGAAGCGCTGCGTGCGCATGCTGGCCGACCTGTGGCACTCCCCCGACCCCGTCGCGGCCCCGGGCACCTCCACCACCGGTTCCAGCGAGGCCGCCATGCTCGGCGGGCTCGCCGCCAAGTTCGCCTGGCGGCGGCGCCGCGCTGCGGAGGGGAAGCCCACCGACCGGCCCAACCTCGTCTGCGGCCCGGTCCAGGTGTGCTGGGAGAAGTTCGCCCGCTACTTCGACGTCGAGCTCCGCCAGGTCCCCCTGCGGGGCGACCGGTACCTGATGGAACCGGACGACGTCGACCGCCACTGCGACGAGAACACCATCATGGTGGTCTGCAACTTCGGTCAGACCTTCACGGGGCTGTTCGAGGACGTCCGGGGTATCGCCGCCGCCCTCGACCGGTTCGAGGAGCGCACCGGCCACGACATCCGCATCCACGTGGACGGCGCGAACGGCGCCTTCGTCGCCCCGTTCTCCACTCCCGACCTCGTGTGGGACTTCCGGCTGCCCCGGGTCCGCTCGATCAACGCCTCCGGGCACAAGACCGGCCTGGCCCCGCTCGGCGCGGGGTGGGCGGTCTGGCGCACCCCCGAGGACCTGCCGGAGGAGCTCGTGTTCCAGGTCAGCTACCTGGGCGGGACCGAGGCCACCTTCAGCCTGAACTTCTCGCGCCCCGGCGGGCAGGTGATCTCGCAGTACTACGACTTCGTCCGCCTGGGCCGCGAGGGCTACCGGCGCGTGCACGGCGCCCAGCTGGAGACCGCCCGGCACCTGGCCTCGCGGGTGGCCGCGATGGGCCCGTTCGAGATCATCCACGGCGGCGACCCGGACCGGGGCATCAGCGCCGTGGCGTGGCGGATGGTCGGTGACGAACCCTTCACCCTGTACGACCTGGCCGACCGCCTGCGGACCCGGGGCTGGCTGGTCCCGGCCTACCCGCTGCCCGCCGACCGCCAGGACGAGGTCATCCAGCGCGTGCTGGTGCGGCACGGGTTCAGCCACGACATGGCCGACCTGTTCCTGAACGACCTGGAGCGCGCGATCGAACACCTGCGCGGCCACCCGCCCACGCCCTCGCTCACGCGGGACGAGGCGGGCGGCTTCAACCACGGCGCCGGATCGACCGTCCTCCCTCCGGGAACCTAGGAGGCGGGTTCGAAGGACTCGGAGATGCGGTCGAGGAGCTCGTGGTTGTAGTCCTGCTCGTCGGCGCTGACGAGGAAGAGGGCGTAGCCGACGTCCTCGGTGTGGAAGCCGCGGTTGATGGCGTGCATCTCGCCGTCGCGCCCGCTGAAGGTGAACTCCCAGTCGGCGGCGCTGACGTAGTCGTCGGCCCAGCCGCCGTCCACGTCCTCGATGCCGATCAGCGAGTAGCCGGAGAAGTTCTGGCGGCCGGTCGGCTCGAAGTCGCGCCAGTCGTCACCGGCGTCGTCGTTGGGGTTGTCCGTCTGGTCCACCAGCAGGTACCCGCCGTCCGGGTTGCGGAAGTAGACCATGTGGCCCTGGCGGTCGACCTCCCAGTTCCCGGGAACGTCGACGGAGAAGCCGCTGGAGTCCTCGTGGCGGTCGAGGAAGTCCCACTGGTCGTCGGCCTCCTCCTCGTCCTCCGGCGCCTCCTCCTCGTCCGCTCCCGCGTCGCCCTCGGCGGTGTCCTCGGTCCCCTCCTCGGTGGCGGCCTCCTCCGGGGCGCCTCCGGCGGCCTGTTCCTCGCTGGAACCGGCGAGCCCGGCGTCGGCGTCGTCCGAGCGGTTCATGCTGACGAACAGCGTGGTCGCGCCGACCACCAGCAGCAGGGCGACGGCGGCGGCCGCGACCAACAGCGTCCGGCTCCGCGATCCGGCCGTGCGCTCCCGGGGCCGTCGGGGGACGGCGGCGGGCGGCGGAGCCGGGGCGGGCGCGGCCTCGGCGGCGCTGACCGCGCGGTGCACGGTGCCCTGGTCGGTCACCCGGTTCCAGTCGGAGGGGTCCTCCGGGGCCGGTTCCAGGGAGGGAGCCAGCATGGTGGTGCTGGTCGAACCGGAGTCCCGGATCTCCCGCAGGAGGGCCCGCACCTCGAGGACCGACGGCCGGTCCTCGGGACGCTTCTCCGTGAGTGCCTCCAGGACCGGTCGGAGCGCTCCCGCGTTGGGGGTCTCCGGCAGGTCCTGCGTGACGATGGCGGTCAGGGTCGCCATCGGGGTGGGGCGGTCGAACGGCAGCGAGCCCTCCACCGCCTGGTAGAGGGTGATGCCGAGCGCCCACATGTCGGAGGCGGGCGTGGCCGCGCGGCCGTGCGCGATCTCCGGGGCGAGGTAGCTCGGTGAGCCGATCAGCAGTCCGGTGCTGGTCAGGTGGGTGGAACCGTCCAGGTGGGCGATGCCGAAGTCGGTGAGGACGGCGCGGTCGTTCCCGGCGATGAGCACGTTGCCGGGCTTGATGTCGCGGTGCACGATGCCGCGGTCGTGCGCCTCGGCCAGCCCGGCGGCCATCTGCTCACCGACGTTGGCCGCACGGGGGACCTCCAGCGCGCCCTCGTCCTTGATGAGGTCCCCGAGGGAGGGCCCCCGGACGAGCTCCATCACGATCCACGGGCGGCCGTCCTCCTCGGCCACGTCGAACACCGTGATGATGGAGGGGTGGCTGAGCTGGGCGGCGCTGCGGGCCTCGCGGATCATGCGGGTGCGCAGGACGTCGACCTCGTGCGGAGGCAGGTTCGGCGGCGTGGTCAGCTCCTTGACCGCGACCGGGCGGTCGAGCAGGGTGTCCGTGCCGCGCCAGACCCGTCCCATGCCGCCCGCGCCGATGACCTCGTCCAGGCGGTACCGGTTGACCAGGACACGGCCGGGGTCGGATTCCGAACTGTTCATGTGCGCGCGATCCTCTTCGGGGGAGGTGCCCTTCCGTGGGAGGAGGGCGGGACAGGGCAGGGGTCGAGAGGGCCGGGGGACCGTGCCGAGTCTAGGATGCCGCCCCGCTCCTTGGTGCTCTCCCGAAGGTGCCAACCCCGTTCCCGCAGGGCACGAACCGCCCGCAACCCTCCCTGAGGTGCACGAATCCCGCCGGAGGTCGTCGGTGTGACCTCCGGCGGGACGGGGGCGTCGGTCAGCGCAGTCGGACCGGGAGGGCGTCGACCCCGGAGGCGATGATCGACGGCGCCGGGACCAGGTCGGCGTCGTCCACGGCCACGGCCAGGTCGGGGAAGCGCGCGAACAGGCGCGGCAGCACCTCGTTCACCTCCATCCGGGCCAGGCTCGCCCCCAGGCAGTAGTGGCGGCCGTGGGAGAAGGACAGGTGTGAGCTGTCCTCACGGGTGACGTCGAACTCCTCGGAGGTGGGCCCGTGGCGAGCGTCGTCCCGGCTGGCCGAACCGTAGCCCAGCAGAAGCGGTTCGCCCTTGGGGATCGCCACCCCCGCCAGTTCCATGTCCTCCGTGGTGTAGCGCATCGGCACGTACTGGCCGGGCGGGTCCCAGCGCAGCACCTCCTCGACGGCCTTGGACCACTCGACCTTCCCCGCCACGACCAGGTCGAGCTGGTCGCGGTGGTGCGTGAGCGCCCGCACCGCGTTGGAGATCAGGTTCATCGTGGTCTCGTAGCCGGCGCTGACGAACAGCACCAGGTTCCAGATGAGCTCGTCCTCGGTGAGCCGGTCCTCCTCGTCGCGGGCGGCGATGAGGGCGCTGGTGAGGTCGTCGCCGGGTGCGGCGCGCTTGGTCTCCACCAGTTCGGTGAGCACGCCCCACAGTTCGAGGAAGGTGGACATCGCCTCCTCGGGGGTGACGCTCTGGTCGAAGAAGACGCCGACCGGCCCGTGCAGGCGGGGCCGCGTCGCCTCGTCCACCCCGAACAGCTCGCTGATCACGGTGAGCGGCAGCGGCTGGGAGACGACGGCCCGGAGGTCCACGACCCCGTCCGGGCTCTCCTCTGCCGCCCGCTCCAGGTCGTCCAGGAGCGACTCCACGATGGCGACGACTCCCCCGCGCAGCAGTTCGACCCGGCGCGGGGTGAAGGCCTTGGAGACGAGTCGGCGCAGACGGGTGTGGTCCTCACCGTCCTTGGAGAGCATGTTCTCGTTGATGATCCACGAGATCAGCGGCCAGTCCGCCGGGATCTCCCCGGCGTTGAAGGCCGTCCAGTACTTCTTGTCCTTCTGCACACGCGGGTCGGCCAAGGCCGCGCTGACGGCCTCGTGGGTGGTCACGACCCACGCGTCAACCTCACCAGGAAGCTGGACAGGGACGACAGGGGCGATCTTCCGGAGGTGGGTGCTCTGCGCGCGGAGGTTTCCGGGCGCGAGTCCGACGCGTTCCATGGAGTTCCTTCGACGGGGGTGGGGGGCGGGGGGATCTGGGGGTTGAAGCGCACGGGAAGGGTGACGGGGATCCAGGACAGGGCGGACAGCTGCCAGCGCAGGTCCTCCGGCGGCACCTCCACCCTGAGCCCCGGCAGGCGGTCGAGGAGGGTGCGCAGCGCGACCATCGTGATCGTGGTGGCCTCCTCGCGTGCCGGGCAGCGGTGCGGTCCGGCGCCCCAGGCCACGTGGGCCCGGTTGCGGGACTCCTCCATCCGCTCCGCGTTCTCCTCCACGTAGAAGCGGTTGGCCGCCGCGAAGCCCAGCAGGATCGGGGAACCCGCCTCGATGGTGCGGCCGCCGTCGAGCGGCACGTCCACGCGCGGGTAGATGACGGGGTAGTTGGTGATGGGCGGGTCGCGCCACAGCACCCGGTCGACGATGTCGGCCAGCATCGTCGGGGAGGGCGCGCGGTCGGTCGGCGCGTTGGGGTCGGCCAGGACCTCGCGCACGCCCGCGTTGATGAGGTTGGCGGTCGGCTCGTTGGCGGCGGCGACCACCAGCAGGAGCTGCATGATCACCTCCTCGTCGGTGAGCGCGGCGCGGTGCCGGATGAGGCGGGTGGTGACGTCGTCGCCGGGGTCGCGGTGCTTGGCGGTGACCACCTCGGACAGCGCCCGTTCCGCCTGGGCGTTTGACCGCTCCGTGTCGACGCCCAGCCACAGGTTGCGCATGGCCTCCACGAAGCGCACGCCCTGGTCGCGGTCGAACCCGAACAGCTCGTTGATGACGAGCAGGGGAAGCATCCGGGCGTACTCGTTGAGGGCGTCGGCCCGGCCGCGCTCGCAGAACTGGTCGATGAGCCCGTTCGCGTAGCGTGCGGTGACCTCGACCCAGCGGTCGGAGCCGATCGCGCCGAGGCTGTCGGTGATCGCCCTGCGGTAGCGCTGGTGCTCGGTGCCGTCCACGAAGAGGGCGTTGGGGCGGGGAGCCATCATGGGCAGGACCGCCGCGTCGGCGCTGACGCGCCCCTCGTGGAAGTCCTTCCAGAGGCGGGCGTCGTGCCCGAATGTGGTGGTGTCCCGCGACCACGAGATGAGGGTGGTGTAGTCGGTGACGAGCCACCCGTGCACACCGGGTTCGAGCTCCACCGGGACCACCGGGCCGTGCTCGGCGCGCATGCGTTCGTACACGGCGTAGGGGTCGGGTCGCGCTTCGTGGTGGTACAGCTTCGCGCGGGGGCATCCAGATGTCACGGAAGGGACCTCGGCTGTGCGGGGGGCGGCTGCGGAGCTGACGTCCTCTCTCGTGCTCGTGTCGTGGACGACGCTTCGCGGGCGGGCCGCCCGGATCGACGCGGAGCCCCACGGGGGTGGGGTTCCGCGCAACCCTAGCGGCCCGCCCGCGAAGGAGGCGAGACCTGAGTCACATTGCCACTACTACGTGTCGATCTGACCGGTTCCGGCCAGTGGGCGGAACCGGCGCAACCGCTGACTGTTGGTCACCACGAACACGCTCGACAACGCCATCGCCGCACCGGCGAGCATCGGGTTGAGCAGGCCCATCGCGGCCAGGGGCAGCGCCGCGGTGTTGTAGGCGAAGGCCCAGAACAGGTTGCCCTTGATGGTGCCGAGCGTGCGCCGGGACAGCCGGACCGCGTCGGCGGCCGCCCGGAGGTCCCCCCGGACCAGGGTGAGATCGCTGGCCTCGATGGCCACGTCGGTGCCGGTGCCCATGGAGAGCCCGAGGTCGGCCTGGGCGAGCGCGGCGGCGTCGTTGACGCCGTCACCGACCATGGCGACCGTGCGGCCCTCGGACTGGAGCCGGGTGACCACGTCCACCTTGTCCTTGGGCAGAACCTCCGCGACGACCTCGTCGATGCCCACCTCGGCGGCGACCGAGCGGGCCACCGCCTCGTTGTCGCCGGTCAGCAGGATCGGGGTGAGCCCGAGGTCGCGGAACTGGCGGACCGCCTCGGCGCTGGTCGGCTTGACGGTGTCGGACACCACCAGGACGCCCCGGGCCCGGCCGTCCCAGCCGACCGCGACGGCGGTGCGGCCCTCGGACTCGGCGGCCCGCATGGCCCGGGTCAGGTCGTCGGTCAGGGGCTGGGACCACTCCTCCAGGAGCGCGGCCCGTCCCACGAGGACGGCGTGGCCCTCCACGACGCCCTGGACGCCCAGGCCCTCGACGTTGCCGAAGTCCTCCGGGGTGGGCAGGTCCCCGACCCGCACCACGGCCCCCGTGGCGACGGCGCGGGCGATGGGGTGCTCGGAGGCGTTCTCCAGGGCGCCCGCCAGGCGCAGGACCTCGTCCTCGTCCTCCCCCTCGGCGACGGTGACACCGGCCAGGGCCATCCTTCCGGTGGTGACGGTGCCGGTCTTGTCCAGCACCACGGTGTCCACCCGCCGGGTGCTCTCCAGCACCTCGGGGCCCTTGATCAGGATGCCGAGCTGGGCGCCGCGCCCGGTGCCCACCATCAGGGCCATCGGGGTGGCCAGTCCGAGGGCGCAGGGGCAGGCGATGATCAGCACGGCCACGGCGGCGGTGAAGGCCGCCCCGACCGGGTCACCGGTGCCGAGCCAGAACCCGAGCGAGGCGACGGCGATCATGATGGCGACGGGCACGAACACCCCCGAGACCCGGTCGGCGAGCCGCTGCACCGCGGCCTTGCCGTTCTGGGCGTCCTCGACCAGGCGCGCCATCTGCGCGAGCTGGGTGTCGGAGCCGACCCGGGAGGCCCGCACGACCAGTCGGCCGCCCGCGTTGACGGTGGCCCCGACCACGGCGGAGCCGGTTTCGACCTCGACCGGGACGGACTCGCCGGTGAGCATGCTCATGTCGACGGCGGAGGTGCCCTCCTCCACGGTGCCGTCCGTGGCGATCTTCTCGCCGGGGCGGACCACGAAGCGGTCACCGACCGCGAGCTGGTCCACGGGGACCAGCTCCTCGCGGGCCGCGCCGCCGGTACCGCGCAGGACGGCGACCTCCTTGGCGCCCATCTCCAGGAGCGCGCGCAGGGCCGCCCCGGCGCGGCGCTTGGAGCGCGCCTCGAAGAACTTCCCGAGGAGGATGAAGGAGGTGACGCCCGCCGCGACCTCCAGGTAGACGTTGCCGGACCCGTCGGTGCGGGCGATGGTGAACTCGAAGGGGTGGGTCATGCCCGGGGTTCCCGCCGTGCCCAGGAAGAGGGCGTAGAGGGACCACAGGAAGGCCGAGGTGACACCCAGGGAGACCAGGGTGTCCATGGTGGCGGTGCCCAGCCTGAGGTTCTTCCACGCGGCGACGTGGAAGGGCAGTGCGCCCCAGACCACGACCGGCGCGGCCAGGGCGAGCGAGGCCCACTGCCAGTAGGTGAACTGGAGTGCCGGGACCATCGCCATCGCGATGACGGGGACGGACAGCACGAGGGAGACCAGGGCGCGGTTCCACAGGGCCTGGGTGGGGTCGGCCGGGTCGGCCGCGCCGCCGGTGGTCTCGGGTTCGGTCCGTGGCACGGTGGCGGTGTAGCCCGCCCTCTCGACCTGGGCGACCAGGTCCTCGACCGGGACCGCCGCGCCCTCGAAGGTGACACGGGCCTTCTCCGTCGCGAAGTTGACGGTGGCGGTGACACCCTCCACCTTGTTGAGGCGCTTCTCCACCCGGTTGGCACAGGCCGCGCAGGTCATCCCGCCGATCGCCAGTTCCACCGGCTCCACCGCGGCGGACGCCGTCTTGCTGCTACTCATATGCCGCTCCAGGATGGTCAGTGGTCGACGCCGTCGTCGGCGTGGTCCCGCTCGGTGCCGTCGTGGTCCTGTTCGGCGGGGGCCGGGTACTCCACGCTCTCCGTGGACCCTCCGGTCTGGTCCGGCAGGACGGGGCCGACGAGCGTGCCGACCCCGAACGCCGCGACGAACACGACCACGAGACCCACCGCGTACAGCGCGAGCTTCGCGGTCACACCCATGTCAGCTCGCCACCTCGTACCCGGCCTCGTCGATCGCGGCGCGCACGGCCGCGTCGTCGATCCGGCTCTCGGCGGTGACGGTGACGCTCCTGCTCTCCAGGTCGACCTTGACGTCGGTGACGCCGGTGATCCCGCTGACCTCCTCGGTGACCGAGTTGACGCAGTGTCCGCAGCTCATGCCCTCGACGGTGTAGACGGCGGTGCTGGCCATTGCTGCCTCCTGGTGGTTCTGCCGCGCAGGTGCGCGGCCTCGCGTTCCTACGAGGCCCAATATACCCCCCTGGGGTATATGCCTGTCAAACACCGGCGCCACCTCGACGCGGAACACGCGGCCCAGCGTACCCCAGGGGGGTACCAGGAGTCGATGGAACCCCTGGCAGGAGCGGACGGGCGCACGAGAAGGGGCCCCCGCGACGCGCGCGGGGACCCCTTGGATCATCGGACACCCCGGGGCCGCCGTTCTGGCGACGTACCCGCGCTGACCGGGAGAAGTCGTGTTCCGGATACCCTCCCCCCGTTTGTCGGACACCGTCCGGGCGGCCGGAGGAGGGAGGAGCGGAAGGGGGTGACGGGGGACTGGGGGATCGGGGACTCGGCCGCGGGGGTGGGCTACTCGGCCTTGAGCTCCAGCCGGGCCACCACACGCTCACTCAGATGGTGCCCCTCCAGCGTGAACCCGGCCCTGCGGAACATCTCGACCGTGCCGGTGTAGACCTCGGCGCTGGGGGCGCGCCCGCCCGCCGTGTCCACGGGGTAGGCCTCCAGGACCCTCCCCCCGCCCGCACGGGCGTACTCGATCGCACCGTCCAGCAGGCGGCTGCCCATTCCGCGCTTGCGTCTGCGCGGCGGCAGCCAGAAGCACACCAGGGACCACACCCCGGGTTCGTCGGGATCGGCCGGGCGCAGCGTCCGCGAGCGGGACAGGCGGATGAAGTCCTCCCGCGGCGCCACAGAGACCCAGCCGCAGGGGCCGTCCCCGTCATAGGCGATCAGCCCGGGGACACGACCGTCCTGGGTCAGTCGACGCAACTCCTCCTTGTTGTCCAGACCCCGCGTGGACCGGTCGCAGGACACGCTCGCCGTGTGGTCCTTGGCGCGTCTTCGGAAGAACGTGCACCAACAGTGCCCGTACGCTCCGGTCGGTCCGAACAGGTTCTCCAGGTCATCCCACCGCTCGGCGGTGGCGGGCTCGATTGAGACGATGGACATCGGACTCCCTCGCGAGACACAACTCTGACCGCCACAACTGTGATCCAGCACACTAGCGATGATCCGCGGTGACCGAAAGAACACGGATGCCTGAAAGCTCCTACCGTTAGGGATTTGTGTGCTTTCGGAAGTGAACCCAGCGCCGCCTGAGCCGTCGGGGACCCCTGGGAAGCACACGGGGGCACGCCCGAACCGCTCGGACGCGCCCCCGTCGGCCCTCGGTCAGGAGGAGAGCCCCTCCTTCTCCCGGACCTCGGCGTCCTCGGCCGGCTCCCAGCACTCCACCCCGCGCACGTCCGGCATCCGGTCCCTGGTGAAGACCGGGTCCAGGCCCTGCTTGCGCTGGTCCGTGTAGTCCTTGAGCAGACGGCAGGCGATCACCGTCAGCGGGGTGATGGCGATCAGGTTGACCAGCGCCATCATGCCCATCGTGGTGTCCGCCAGGGTCCAGATCAGGTCGATCGAACCCAGCGACCCCAGGAAGGTGGCGACGAGGAAGACGACCTTGTAGCCGAACAGCACGTTCCCGTTGCCGGTCAGGTACTCGATGTTGGACTCGCCGTAGTAGTAGTTGCCGAGCACCGAGGTGAACGCGACCAGGAAGATGATGAGGGTCATGAGGTGCAGCGCCCAGGGCCCGAGCATGGACATCAGGGCCATCTGGGTGAGGTCGCCCTCCAGGGTGCCGTCGAGCGTCCCCTGGTAGCCGAGCAGGACGATGAAGGCGGTCACCGAGCAGACCACCAGGGTGTCCAGGTAGACGCCGAGGGTCTGCACCAGGCCCTGCTTGACCGGGTGCGAGACCGAGGCGCTGGCCGCCGCGTTCGGCGCGGAACCGAGACCGGCCTCGTTGGAGAACATGCCCCGCCGCACGCCCTGGATGATCACCACGCCCAGAGCGGCCGCCGCGAACTCGCCCAGGCCGAACGCGTTCTGGATGATCGAGGCGAACATGCCCGGCACGAGCTGCCAGTTCAGCGCCATGACGATCAGACCGATGACGATGTACAGCCCGGCGAAGAAGGGGATGAGCGCCTGCGCGGTGTTGGCGATCCGTCGGACGCCGCCGAAGATCACCAGGGCGGTGAGGACCACCAGCAGGGCACCCACGATCGCGGAGAACAGCAGGTTGGTCTCGGCACCGAGCTCACCGGCGGAGTTGGCGATCGTGTTGGTGATGGTGTTGCTCTGCACCGCGTTGAACACCATCGGGAAGGTGATGATGAGGATGATCGCGAAGACCACGGCGAGCCAGCGCTGCCCCAGGCCGCGCTCGATGTAGTAGGCGGGCCCGCCCCGGTACCCCGCCGAGTGGCGGACCTTGTACAGCTGCGCGAGCGTGGACTCCACGAAGCTCGCGCCACAGACCACCAGCGCCATCGCCCACATCCAGAAGACCGCTCCGGGACCTCCCAGGGAGATGGCGATCGAGACGCCGATGATGTTGCCCGTGCCGATCCGGGCCGCGGCCGAGATGAAGAAGGCCTGGAGCGAGGAGACCGCCTTCTTGCCGTCGGGCGCGACCTCGGGCTTGCTCTTCAGCACCCGGAACATCTCCGGGAACAGTCGGAACTGCACGAGCCCGCTCCGGACGGTGATGTACACGCTCACCACGATCAGGAGCGGGATCAGGACCCACGCCCAGAAGAAGTCGTCGTTGAAGGTGCCGATCGCGTCCGTGACGCGGGCGTCGAGGGTGGGTACTGCGTCTGCCAGTAGCACGGCGGTGGGGCTCCTTCGCTCCAAACAGGGACAACCGCCGACCCATGCCCCGAAACGGGCACGGAACACCATCCGGAGCGCACTGTACCCGGATGGTGACTCTTCCGTTATTCGGTCGTCCCGACCGCGTCACCCCTCGTGAACGAGGTCCGCGTACTCCGGGTTGCGCTCGAGGAAGGCGCGGGCGAAGGGGCAGACGGGCACGATCCGCAGTCCCCGCTCCCGGATCTCGTCCAGGGACCGGCGCATCAGCTCGCTGGCCACCCCCCGCCCCTCGACGGCGGACTCCACCTCCACGTGCGGCAGGGCCAGGACCCCCTCGGAGATGAGGTGGTAGGCGGAGAAGCCGACCACCCTGCCGTCGGCGCTCACCTCGTAGCGCGATCGTTCCGGCACGTCGACGACGGACAACTCCATGGCCACTTCCCCTGACTCGTGCGTGTCGCACGCGCGTGGCGCGCGCGTCGTGGGCCCCACAGGATGTCATGTTCCCTGCCGGACCCGCCCACGCACACCCCTCCGGGGTTCAGTGCCCCCCGAGGTGGGGGTCGGTGACGCCGCCGGGGCACGCCAGGGCGTCGATGTCCCACCCCAGCCTCCCCGCCCCGGCCCGGTAGGCGCTCTCCAGGAACCCGAGGACCGCCGCACGGGGATCGGGGTGCTCACGGGCGTCGGCGTAGCGCAGCAGTGCCAGGTGTCCGTGGCCGCTGGGCCGCCACTCCGCCTCGACGGGGCTGAGTGGCTCCTGGGTGAGCCCCTCCGGTTCGGGGGCCGCGTAGGCGTAGAAGCAGGGTTCGGGGACGTCGTCGTCACCGAACCAGAAACCGAAGCTGACCACCTCGCGCGAGTAGGCCTCGCGCACCAGTGCGCCCGCCTGCCTCGGCTGGTCGATCGGGTGCGGTGAGAAGCGGGTGACGGCGATGTCGAACGTGTGCCAGAAGTGGTGCACCGGGCTGGTCTTGCCGGAGAAGGAGGACGCGAACTCCTCCAGCACGAGGTTCACCTGGCTCAGGATCCGCCAGTACCGGTTGGCGTGCTCGGGCACGTAGGTGGCGTGCTGGACGTCCTCCGCGAAGGGGCGGCCGGTGTCCGGGAGGTCGAAGGGGGTGGCCAGCGGGACGCTGCCGTCCACGCCCAGGCTGTCCAGGGCCGACTGGAACTGGAGGTAGAACGAGGACACGGTGTGCCCCTGGAGCGGGAAGCTCGCGGTGTGCCCCTCCAGGTTCGACGCCACCAGCTCGTGACGGACGAAGTCGAAGTCCACCGTGAAGACCGGGTTGCCGTCCACCAGCCCCATCGGGCGGGACGTCACGCCCGTGCCGGTCAGGTGGAAGGGCACGTGCCACCAGTGGTTGCGGCGGGGACTGTGGGCCAGCCGGACCTTGCCGACGATCTGCTCGAAGCGGTGCAGGGTCTGCTTGGTGTCGTACCACTCGTCGAGCGGCAACGCGGGGAACAGCTCCATGGTGACGGTTCTCCTGGTCTGGTCACGTGGCGGCGCGTTCGCGCGGCGCCCGGGCGCGTCGTGGACCGGCCGGTTCACCAGCCCCGGCGGGCGGTACGCACCGCCTGTCCGGAGGCGGGCGAGTGCGGGTCACGCGTGCGGTAGAGGACGTAGGGACGGAACAGGTAGCCGATCGGCGCGCTGAACGCGTGCACGAGCCGGGTGAACGGCAGCAGCGCGAACAGGGCCAGGCCCATGAGCGCGTGCAGCTTGTAGGGAGCCTCGGCGGCCGCCATCGCGGCCACGTCCGGTCGCAGGATCCAGATCGACCGGAACCACGGCGACACCGTCTCCCGGTAGTCGCCGGAGTGCCCGCCCGCGAGCGCCACCCCGGCGAAGTAGACGGTCATGCCCAGGCCGGTCACGATGGCCAGCACCAGGACCACGTACATGAGCTTGTCGTTGCGGGTGGTGGCGCTGAAGACCGGTCCGGTGGTGCGCCTGCGCCAGATGAGCAGGGTGATCCCGGCGAGCGTGCACACGCCCGCCACGATCCCCATCGACAGCGCGACGACGTGGTACGCGGTGTCGGAGACGCCCAGCGCCCTGGTCCACGTGTCCGGGACCAGCAGGCCCACCACGTGCCCGACGATCACCACGAGCAGGCCGAAGTGGAAGAGCGGGCTGCCGATCCGCAGCAGGCGGGACTCGTACAGCTCCGAGGAACGGGTGGTCCAGCCGAACCGGTCGTAGCGGTAGCGCCACACCAGCCCTCCCACCACGAGCACCAGCACCACGTACGGCAGCACGCCCCACAGGACGAGGTCGACCGGCCCCGTCGACCCGGAGCTCACCGCGGTCGCCTGGTCACGTCGGTCAGGGGCAGCGGGACCCGGGGGCGCGCGCCGTAGGGCTCCATGCCCACGTCCTCGGCGGGAGGCCCCTGCTGGGCCAGCAGGCGCACGCGCTCCTCGTCCGCGCGGCGGGGCGCCGGCAGCGTGTGCCGGACCGCGTCGACCACCCGCGCGTAGGGCGTGCCGTGCTCCTCCAGGGACCGGGAGAGCAGGTCCAGGCCCGAGCGGAAGTCCACCAGCAGCTCCTGCCCGGCCTCGGCGTCCCCCCGGGCCGCGAACTCCAGCATGACCGCCAGGTGGTCCGGCAGCTCGCGGGCGTGCACCCGCCACCCCGCCTCGCGGTAGACCCGCTTGATCTCGGCCAGCGCGTGGCCCCGGCGCCGGGTGTCGCCGTCGGTGTAGTAGGTCATGTGGAGCGCGCGGCGGCGGCGCAGGTCGAACACGTCCACGTAGTGTTCGGCCAGTTCCAGTTCGGGCGTGCTGGAGGCGTGTTCGCAGAACTCCAGCAGGAGGGTCCGGGGCTGGCCCTTCGGCAGTTCGGCGACGGCGCGCGCGGCTAGCGGGAGCCGTTCGAAGAAGAGGGCGTCCGGGTAGCCGAGCAGGACGGACGCCGCCTGGTGGGTGACCGCCCGGGCGTGCGCCCTGCGTGCCTCCCGGCCGGCGCCGAGCCAGCCCGTGCGCCCCGGGCCGTCCGGGTCGCGGCCGTCCTGGCTCGGGATCACCGGGCGGGCGCCGAGGCCCTCGCCGGAGACGCCCCCCGTGCCGTCGGTGTTGGTGTTGGTGCTCATGGTCGACCCCCTTCGGGCGGCCCGGGGTCCGCGCCCCGCCCGCCGCCGTCGTCGGTACCGCCACCCCGTCGGGGTGGGAAGAGTCCTCCGGGACGACCGTTGCCGTCCCAGTTCAGCAGGTTGACGCGGCCGTCGGTCGTGGACCCCTCGGGCCCGCCCTCGCTGGTCTGGCGGTCGCGCAGGGCGTGGAAGGTCTCCACGGTGGCGGCGTCCGGGCGCCCGGAGGCCTCCCCGAAGGGGACGTCGCCCATCCCGCCCATCCCCGGGCCGCCGTCGAAGTCGAGACTGCACCCGACCTCCTCGATGACCCCCTTGTCGGCCTCGTCCACGCCGAAGGCCGTCGGCACCACGTAGCGCTCGTCGTACCTGGCCAGCGCCAGCAGCCGGTACATGTCCTCGATCTCCGCCCCGGTCATCCCGACCGCCTCGGCGATGGACTCGTCGCGCTCCTGGCCGAGGTTGATCCGGCGCATGTACGACCGCATGGCCGCCAACCGCCGCAGCACGAGGTCCACGGGCGCGGTGTCCCCCGCCGTGAACAGTTCGGCCAGGTACTCGATCGGGATGCGCAGGGCGTCGATGGCCCCGAACAGGTGGTCGGCCTCCTCGCCGTCGTGGCCGGTCCTGGTGAGCGCGTCCACCACCGGCGACAGCGGCGGGACGTACCAGACCATCGGCATCGTCCGGAACTCCGGATGCAGCGGCAGGGCCACCCGGAAGCGCTTGGCCAGGGCGAGGATCGGGGACCTGTCGGCGGACTCCACCCAGCGGTCGGGGACGCCGTCGCGCCGGGCGGCCGCGCGCACGGCCGGGTCGGCGGGGTCGAGGAACACGTCCAGCTGCGCCTCGTAGAGGTCCCGCTCGTCCTCGACGGCCGCGGCCTCACCCACCCGGTCGGCGTCGTAGAGCACGACCCCCAGGTACCGCAGGCGCCCCACGCACGTCTCCGAGCAGATGGTGGGCATGCCCACCTCCACGCGCGGGTAGCAGAAGGTGCACTTCTCGGCCTTGCCCGTCCTGTGGTTGAAGTAGATCTTCTTGTACGGGCAGGCGGTGACGCACATGCGCCAGCCCCGGCAGCGGTCCTGGTCCACGAGCACGATGCCGTCCTCGACCCGCTTGTACAGCGCCCCGCTCGGGCAGGCGGCCACGCAGGTGGGGTTGAGGCAGTGCTCGCAGATGCGCGGCAGGTAGAACATGAAGGTCTCCTCGAAGGAGAGCTTCACCTTGTCCCCGAGCCTGCGCACGATCGGGTCCTGGGAGGCGAGTTCGGGGCCGCCGCCCAGGTCGTCGTCCCAGTTGGCGCTCCAGCTCACCCGCATGGGCTTGCCGGTGAGCGCCGAACGCGGGCTGGCCACGGGGAAGTCGTCGCCCAGGGGCGCGTTGGTCAGGGTCTCGTAGTCGTAGGTCCAGGGTTCGTAGTAGTCCTGGATGGAGGGCATGACCGGGTTGGCGAAGATGGTCGCGAGCCGCTTGATCCGCCCGCCCGCGCGCGGCACGAGCCGACCGTCGGGGCGACGGACCCAGCCGCCCTTCCACCGCTCCTGGTCCTCGTAGGTGCGGGGGTACCCCTGGCCGGGCCGGGTCTCGACGTTGTTGAACCACGCGTACTCGACACCGCTCCGGTTGGTCCACGCCTGCTTGCAGGTGACCGAGCAGGTGTGGCACCCGATGCACTTGTCGAGGTTCATGACCATGGCGACCTGCGCCATGACCCTGCCGATCGGCCTCCCCTCCGAGTCCCGGGTGGCTCCGCCCGTCCGCTCCCGGCTCCGCTCCGTCATCAGTACCGCACCTCCGTCGTCCGCTTGCGCACGACCGTGACCTCGTCGCGCTGGTTCCCGGTCGGGCCGAGGTAGTTGAAGGCGTAGGTGAACTGGGCGTAGCCGCCGATCAGGTGGGTCGGCTTGACCAGCAGGCGGGTGAGCGAGTTGTGGATGCCGCCGCGACGTCCGGTGGTCTCCGTCTTCGGCACGTCGATGGTCCGCTCCTGGGCGTGGTGCATGTACACCGTGCCGGTCGGCATGCGGTGCGAGACCACCAGGCGCGCGGCGACGACCCCGTTCCGGTTGACCGCCTCGACCCAGTCGTTGTCGGCCGCCTCGATCGCCTCGGCGTCGGCCACGCTCATCCAGATCGTGGGGCCGCCCCGGGACAGGGTCTGCATGAGCAGGTTGTCCTGGTACTCCGAGTGGATCGACCACTTGGAGTGCGGGGTCAGGTAGCGCACGACCACCTCGCGCTGTCCGGTCGGGCCGATCCGGGGCTCCCCGAACAGGCGGCCCATGTCCAGCGGGGGCCGGTAGACCGGCAGGGCCTCACCGAACTCGTGCATCCAGTCGTGGTCCAGGTAGAAGTGCTGGCGACCGGTGAGCGTGTGCCAGGGCTTGTCGTGCTCGACGTTGATGGTGAAGGGCGAGTACCGGCGGTCGGCGGCCTCCTTGCCGGACCACTCGGGGCTGCTTCCCACCGGGGTCGGGCCGTGCCGCGCGTCGTCGAAGACCACCCGGCGCCCCTCGGCGTGGTGGATCAGCTCGTCCATGTCGGTGCCGGTGCGCGCGGCCAGGCGTTCGAACCCCTGCGCGGCGAGGCGTCCGTTGCTGGTGCCGGACAGGGCGAGGATCATCTCGCAGGCCTTGACGTCGGTGTCCAGGGAGGGGCGGCCGTCAGCGACCCCGCCGCGCACGGTGCCGTTGCGCTGGCGCAGCCACTCGACCTCCTCGTCCGGGGTGAACGACACACCCTTGACGGGGAGCCCCTTCCCCTCGGCCAGCGGGCCGAGCGCAGCGAGCTTCTGGGCCACCGCCGAGTAGTTCCGGCGGACCGGGACGATGTTCGGCATGGTCCTCCCGGGGACCGGCCGCTCCCCCGCCGCCTTCCAGTCCGTCGGCACCCCGTGCGGCTGGGCGAGCTCCCCCTCGGTGTCGTGCTGGTGGGGCACCGCGACCAGGTCGGTGACCTCGCCCAGATGGTCCGCTGCCAGTTCGCTGAACACCTTCGCCAGCGCGTGGAAGGTGTCGAAGTCGGTGCGGGTCTCCCACGGGGGGTCGATCGCCGGGTTGAAGGCGTGCACGAAGGGGTGCATGTCCGTGGTGGAGAGGTCGTGCTTCTCGTACCAGGTGGCGGCGGGCAGCACGATGTCGGACAGCAGCGTGGAGCTGGTCATCCGGAAGTCCAGGGTGAGCAGCAGGTCGAGTTTGCCCTCGGGGACCTCATCCCGCCAGGTCACGTCCTCGGGCCGGTCGTCCGGTCCGGCGGGCTCCGACCGCAGGTTGGAGTGCGTGCCCAGCAGGTGCTTCAGGAAGTACTCGTTGCCCTTGGCGGAGGAACCGAACAGGTTGGACCGCCACAGCGTGAGGGTGCGGGGCCAGTTCTTCGGGTCGTCCGGGTCCTCGGCGGCGAACCGCAGCGTGCCGTCCTGGAGCTGGTCGGCCACGTACTCGGCGGGGTCCCGGTCCCGTTCGACCGCCTCCTTGCCGAGCTGGATCGGGTTGCGGTTGAAGGTCGGGTAGGACGGCATCCAGCCCATCCGGGCCGAGGCCGCCACGAGGTCGGCGGTGTGCTGCCCGCGGACCCGCCCGGGCCCGAGGGGGGACATGAGGGCGTCGGCCCGGTAGGTGTCGTAGCGCCACTGGTCGGTGTGGGAGTACCAGTAGGAGGTCCCGGCCATGAAGCGCGGCGGGCGCGACCAGTCCATGCCCGAGGCGTAGGCGGCCCAGCCGGTGGCCGTACGGCACTTCTCCTGGCCCACGTAGTGCGCCCATCCGCCGCCGTTGACCCCCTGGCAGCCGGTGAGCAGCAGCAGGGAGAGGAAGGCGCGGTAGGCGTTCTCCCCGTGGAACCACTGGTTGGTCCCTGCGCCCAGCACGATCATGGCCCGGCCGCCGCTGGCCTCGGCGGTGTCGGCGAACTCGCGGGCGATGCGCACGGCGCGGTCGGCGGGGACGGAGGTCAGGGCCTCCTGCCAGGCCGGGGTGCAGGCGGCGCCCGGGTCGTCGTACCCGTCCGGCCAGACACCGGGCAGACCGGGGCGGGACACCCCGTACTGGGCCAGGACCAGGTCGAACACGGTGGTCACCAGGCGGTCGCCCACCCTGCGGACGGGCACGCCCCGGGTGTCGACCTCGGCCGTGCCGTCGGGGGTGTCGAAGCGGGGCAGGGCGATCTCCGCCGCCTCGGCGCCCTCGGCGTAGAAGGTGAGTTCGGGGACGCGGCCCTCCAGGTCCAGGTTCCACTTCCCCTCGCCGTCCGCGCCCCAGCGGTGGCCGACGGTGCCGTTGGGGGCGACCGGCGCGTCCTCCCCCTCCGGCCAGAAGACGGGCTTCCAGTCGGGGTTGGCCTCGTCCGTGTTGCCCGGCAGATCCGAGGCGGTGAGGAACTTGCCGGGCACGAACCGCCCGTCCCGCCGGTCCAGTGTCACGAGGAAGGGCAGGTCCGTGTAGGTGCGCGCGTACTCGGTGAAGCGCGGCGTGGGCCGTTCGACGAAGCGCTCCCTGAGGATCACGTGCCCCATGGCCATCGCCAGGGCGCCGTCCGTGCCCGGGTGCGGCGCCAGCCACTCGTCGGCGAACTTGGCGGCGTCGTTGAAGTCCGGGGCGACCACCACGACCTTCTGGCCCCGGTAGCGGGCCTCGGCCATCCAGTGGGCGTCCGGAGTGCGGGTCACCGGGACGTTGGAACCCCACAGCACGAGGTAGGCGGCGTCCCACCAGTCCCCGGACTCGGGAACGTCGGTCTGGTCGCCGAACACCTGCGGGGAGGCCACCGGCAGGTCCGCGTACCAGTCGTAGAACGACAGCATCGAGCCGCCGAGCAGGTTGACGAACCGGGCGCCCACACCGTGCGAGACCATCGACATCGCGGGGATCGGCGAGAACCCGGCGATCCGGTCGGGACCGTACTCCCTGATGGTCAGGACGTGCGCGGCCGCCGCGATCTCCAGGGCCTCCTCCCAGGTGGTGCGGACCAGCCCACCCTTGCCCCGCGCCCGCTGGTAGCGGCGGCGCCGCTCGGGGTCGGTGGTGATCTCCTCCCACGCGAGGACCGGGTCACCCAGCCGCTCGCGGGCCTCCCGGTACATCTCCACGAGAACGCCGCGCGCGTAGGGATAGCGCACCCGGGTCGGAGAATAGGTGTACCAGGAAAAGGCTGCGCCGCGCGGGCACCCCCGGGGTTCGTACTCGGGGCGGTCCGGACCGACCGACGGATAATCCGTCGCCTGAGTTTCCCAGGTGATGATTCCGTCTTTGACATAAACATCCCAGGAACAGGATCCCGTGCAGTTCACCCCGTGGGTGGAACGCACCACCCGGTCGTGGCTCCACCGGTCCCGATAGAACACGTCACCCTGGCGTCCACCGTGCCTGACCTGGGCACGGTCCCCGTCGAGAGGCTCCGAACGGGTCAGGTAGTTTCCCAAACGGAGAAGGCTGTCGCCCGCTCCCGTGCGTTTACTCCGTGCCGCCATAAGGAAAACACCTCGTTTGCCCGCCCGTTGCCCGGAGCGCGGGGAGAAAGCCCAGCTCCGACCACATTCCGTTAATGAATATGCCTGTTCCGGCACGGATGTCACGTTTCCCACACCGCAAGGGGCGACAATCGCCGTCAGACCGACTGACGAAGGAGCCGTAATGCGTGCGGAAGCTGGGGAGCGGACGACCCGTTCCGGAACCGCGGGCGGCAACCTCGCCCTGGCCACGGCGGCGTTCGCGCTGACCTTCTGGGCCTGGAACCTGATCGGCCCGCTGTCACGGAGCTACAGCGAGGACCTGGGCCTGACGCCCACGCAGACGTCGATCCTGGTGGCATTCCCCGTGCTGGTCGGCTCGCTGGGGCGCATCCCGGTGGGCACCCTGACCGACCGCTACGGCGGCCGGGTGATGTTCACGGCCATCTGCCTGCTCAGCATCGTGCCGACCCTCCTGGTCGGGCTGTCCGCGAACTCGTACCCGATGCTGCTGGTCTGGGGCTTCTTCCTGGGGATCGCGGGCACCTCCTTCGCCATCGGCATCCCGTTCGTCAACGCCTGGTACCAGGCCGGGCGACGCGGGTTCGCCACGGGCGTGTTCGGCGCGGGCATGGGCGGCACGGCGCTGTCGGCCTTCCTGACCCCGCGCCTGGTCGAGGCCATGGGCGTGCTCACCACCCACCTGCTCATGTGCGTGGCCCTCGCCGCGATGGGCGCGGTCATGTGGCTGTTCGCCCGGAACTCACCCGAGTGGAGTCCGCGGACCGAGCCCGCCCTTCCCCGCCTGCGCGAGGCACTGGCCCTCCGCGCCACCTGGCAGGCCTCGGCGCTCTACGCGCTCGTGTTCGGCGGCTTCGTCGCCTTCTCCACCTACCTGCCGACCCTGCTGACCACGGCCTACGACTTCGCGCAGACCGACGCCGGCATGCGCACCGCCGGGTTCGCCGTGGCGGCGGTCGTCGCCCGTCCGGTCGGCGGTGTGCTGTCGGACCGGATCGGACCGGTGAAGGTCTGTCTGATCTCCTTCTTCGGCACGTGCGCGTTCGCCGTCGTCCTCGCGCTGCACCCCCCGGCGGAGTTCCCGGCGGGGCTGTCGTTCGTGCTGATCGCGCTGACCCTGGGGCTGGGCACCGGCGCGGTGTTCGCCCTGGTCGCCAAGCTCGTGGACCCGTCCCGCGTGGGTACGGTCACCGGTCTGGTGGGCGCCGCCGGTGGCCTGGGCGGCTACTTCCCGCCGCTGCTCATGGGCGTGGTGTACCAGGCCACGGGCGCGTACACGCTGGGCTTCGTCCTGCTCGCCGTGGTCGCGCTGATCGTGGCCCTGTACACCACGCGGGCCTTCCGGGACGTCACCTGAGGTTCACGGCGCTCACAGCGCCGCGAGGTCCCGGGCACGGACCAGGACCGCCGACCGGTTGCCGACCTTCACCCGTTCCAGCGCCCGCACGCCCTCGGGCAGCGGCACCCGGCGGGTCCGCGCCGTCACGACCACCACCGCGCTCCGGGGCAGGGTCCGCCCCATCGAGGCGAGCAGCGCCCTGATCGGGTCGTCGGGGACGTTCCCCTCCCAGTGGGTCATCTCCCCGTAGGGGACATCCGTGATCACGAGGTCGGCGTCGACCGGATCGGTGGCCGTGAAGACGTCGACCACCCCGGACTCGTGCGGGAGGTCCCCGCCCATGGCGGCCAGCCCGGCGGCCAGGTCGCGGGCGGACTCGGCCCGTTCCACGAACGCCACCCGGCCGAAGTCCCGTGCCGAACGGCGCAGCTCGCGCTCCCGTTCGGCCAAGCCCTCGGCGGTCAGCAGCTCCAGGTTGCGGGCGGCGATGGCCACCGCGTCCCCGTCCACGTCCGTGGCGCGCACGTGCGTGAGCCGGTCGCGGTGGAGCAGCCCCAGCACGGCCACCAGGTACCCGCTGCCGCAGCAGGGGTCCCACAGCCGCACCCGGTCGCCCTCCACGTGCACCATGGCCCGCTGGAGGAGCTCACTCGCCAGTCTCACGGGGAAACCCGGGTAGCCGGGCGCGGACCGCAACACCTGCCCGCTCGCCAAGGCCGAGTGGTCCGTACGCTCGGTGGCGTACCGGTAGCTCACAACTGTCCCCCCTGTCACCCAGACAACGACGAAGGCCCGGTGTCTGGGACACCGGGCCTTCGATGATGCGGTCCTGACGGGATTTGAACCCGCGGCCTCCACCTTGACAGGGTGGCGAGCACTCCTAACTGCTCCACAGGACCTCGTTGCAAGAACAACTCTAGCGCGACTTTGGAGCACTTCGTACCGGGGTCGACCTAGAGTGGCTCACGACGCACCCGAACCCGTGAGAGGACCACCGCGTGAGCGACTCGTCCGCCCCCCTTCCCTCCGGCCCCGACTCCACGCGGGTCGACCGTTGGCTGTGGGCGGTACGCCTCACCAAGACCCGCGCCGACGCCGCTCAGGCCTGTCGCGGAGGGCACGTGCGCGTCAACGACCGCCCCGCGAAACCGGCCACGGTGGTGAAGGTCGGCGACCAGATCCGGGTGCGCCTGCACGGCACCACCCGCGTCGTCGACGTGAGCCACGTCATCGTGAAGAGGGTCGGCGCCCCGATCGCGGCCCGCTGCTACGTGGACCGCACCCCCGCGCAGCCGCCCCAGGCCACCGCACCGGTGATCCGCCGGGACCGTGGCGCGGGCCGCCCCACCAAGCGGGACCGCCGCCAGCTGGACCGGCTCCGCACAGAGTTCCCACCCGCCTGACCCCGGAGTCCGCGAACCCTGGCGTCCACCGCTTCCCTGAGCGAGGATGGAAGGGACCCCCCTTGGCTTTCGTGCGGAGACGAACCGTGGACAGCGAGAACCCTCCCGAAGACCTACCGGAGAACGACCTCACCCAACGGCCCGAGGGGCACCAGCTCCAAGGGCCGGGTCACACCGTCCACAACCAGGTGAGCGGTGACATCCAGGGGAACTTCTACCAGGTCATCAACCACGCTCCCGCGATGGGCGGTGCCCTGCCCCAGACGAGATCGCCCGCTGGACGCCCGGATCAGCGACGACGCGCCCAGGACTTCCTGGTCAGCGTCAACGAACAGGCGCTGCGTCACGCGGACGACTCGTTCCGCATGAGCATGGTGGTCATGGGCACGGGCGCGTTGGTCATCGCCATCGGCGTGGTGCTCAGCCTGATCCTCGCGCTACTCTCCACCACCGGGGCGGGTTCCGTGACCGCCGTCCTCGCCTCAAGCGTCACGGGCGGCACCATACTCTCCCTGGGCACGGCTCTGGCGCTTCACTCCCACAGGTCCCGGAAGCACCTCGCGGATCAGGCTCAGAGGTGCACGACGAGCTGAGACTGGAGGAGGCGATCGACCGGGTCATGGACATCACCTCGTCGCTCAACGACCCGACACAGGGCGACAACCTCCGCATGATGGCGGCACTGCGCATCCTCGGTCTGGAGCCCACCCAGGAGTCAGTCAGCGCCCTCATACAGGCACAGCGGAACAGGGACCCGGGATGACCCTCACACCTCCCGGGACTCCAGGGGGTGCGCGTCGAGGAAGGCCAGGACGGCCTCGGTGGCCTTCGGCGCGGCCTCGTGCAGGTAGCCGTGACGGGCCCCGGGCAGGACCAGCAGTTCCGCCCCGGTGATCCGCTCGGCGAGCAGCTCGGCGTTGCCCACCGGGGTGAGCTCGTCGTCCTCGCCGTGCACCACCAGCGTCGGCGCCTGGATCAGGGGGAGCAGGTCCCAGCCGTCGTGCCTGAGACTGGCCTCGTAGTGGCGGCGCTGCGCGCGCAGCGGGTTGCGGGGCAGCACGCGGGTGACCGCCTCCGGGTGTTCCCGCGCCCAGTCCGGTGTGTAGAACAACGGACCGATCAGCCCGCGCCCCTCGTCACCGCTGGCCTTGCGCAACGCGAGGGAGGCGTGCCGAGGGCGCTCCACCTCGTGCTCCCCGCCGGGGGCCGTGGAACCGAGCACCAGGGCGCCGACCCGCTCGGGGGCGATCGCGGCGAGGGTCTGGGCGACCTTGCCGCCCATGGAGAAACCGTAGACGTGCGCGCGCCCGACCCCGAGGTCGTCCAGGACCGCGAGGACGTCACGGGCCAGCAGTTCCATGCTGTACGGCCGGTCCAGCGGGGCGTCGCTGCCACCGGTGCCCCTGAGGTCCACGCGCACCACACGGTGGCGCTCGGCGAGGTCCTCGTACACCCCGTCCCACATCTCGTGGTCGAGGGACTGCCCGTGGATCAGTACCAGGGGCTCCCCCGCACCGTGGACGTCGTACCAGATTCGGGTTCCGTCTGCGGCGGTCGCGTGGTTCACGTCAACGGACACTACCCGACAATCCCGTCACGGGACCGGCTCTCATCCGTTCGTGACCTTCGTCCGCGAACCAAACCCCCGTCTGCGAGCATCTTCCCAGGTCCCCTCGTCCTGGGGTGAGGTCCACCCGAACCGGTTGAAGGAGCGCGCATGAGTTCCCCCGTCATCGCCACCGACACCGACCAGGGCCCTCGTCCGAGCCAACAGGACGCCTGTGCCCACCAGGTCGAGTCCGCCTCCGACGGATGGCGGGCCGCGGTGGCGGACGGGTTCGGTGACCACCCCGACACCGCGCTGGCCGCGCAGCTCGCCGCCGACACCGCCACCTCGGCGCCCGGGGAGGCCGTGGACGCCGTCCTGGCCGCCGCACGGGCGATCACCCGCGCCCACCCCGGAGCCGACTGCGTGATGGCCCACGCCCGCCAGGACGCCCCCGACGACCCCATAGACATCGCGTGGGTCGGTGACTGCCGTGTCTGGACCTGGAGCCCCGGCCAGGGTCTGCGCCAGCACACGCGGGACCACACGCGCGGCCAGGAGCTGCGCGACCGGTGGGCCTCGGAGGACCTCGCCCGAACGTGCGACCACGCGGTCACCACCTCGGTGGCCACAGCGGGGGTCGACGACATCGGCACCACCACCGCGCCCTCCGCCGACCTCACGCTGTTCACCTGCGACGGCGTCCACGACTACGTGGACGAACGGTTGATGGCCGAGCTGGTGGCCGACCACGCGCACGACCCCGACACCCTGGCGCGGGTCCTGGTGGACGCCGCCCGCGAGGCGGAGAGCACCGACAACGCCACCGCCCTGGTGATCCTCGCGGCCCGGGACCCGGCCCCGCACCGGACCCGCCAGGAGGTCCTCCTGGACGGTCTGGAGAGCTTCGGGGAGCCGGGGCGTCTCTCCGAGAGTCCGGAGCACCTGCTGGAGGCCCTGGCCGAGGACCGCGCCACCGGGATCGCCTGCGACCGCTTCCTGCTGCGCGACGGCACCACCTACTGGTGCACGAAGGACTCCGACCACACCGACCACCACGTGAGCTGGCACGGCGTCACCTGGTGACACCCGGCCCGTGGTCGGGGCACGGCATGGCCGTGTTCAGGGGGATTCACGCGAAGTGTCTCGTCGGGGAGGAGGGCCGCGCCGAGCGCCAGATCGAGAAGGCTCTACACCGGTCCTGAACGTGGCCGCGCATTGGCCGTAGGCATCCATCGAGACCCACAACCGGCCACCGGCAACCACCGACGCACGAAAAAGCCCCGCCACCTATGGAAACAGGTGGCGGGGCCTTTTGCATGTCTTGAGATTGTGGCTAGGGGCGGGGTCGAACCGCCGACCTTCCGCTTTTCAGGCGGACGCTCGTACCAACTGAGCTACCTAGCCGCGGCGCCGATTCCCTCGGCGACGCACGCGGTCCTGACGGGATTTGAACCCGCGGCCTCCACCTTGACAGGGTGGCGAGCACTCCTAACTGCTCCACAGGACCTTGTTCAGTTGTCACACCCGGCCTCGCGGCCCGGTGTGTCGCTGCGGTTCTCATTCTGCCAGACGCCCGACAGTGCTCTGAACCGCTTCGTACCCCCAACGGGATTCGAACCCGCGCTACCGCCTTGAAAGGGCGGCGTCCTGGGCCGCTAGACGATGGGGGCCCGTGTAGACAGCCTAAGCATAGGGGAGATTCCCACCAACACCAAAGCGAATGTCCCGAGCGACCCAAACCCTTCATGACCTGCGACGACGTGGGGCTACGAGGCCCCCTCCGTGGGCGTCGCCTCCTCGTCCTCGTCCTCCGGTTCACCGATCCGCCGGTCGGGGTCGGCCTCGATGTGCCGCTCGACCTGCGCCGACGTGAGCCCGATCCCTCCGAGGTCGATGTCGTCACGGGCCTGGAGGCGACCGGTCTCGGCGTCGAAGTACAGGACCGACGCCTGGTACGGGGTCGGCCGACCGGAACCGTGATCCAGGCCACGCAGCCCGGCACCGCCGGTGGAACCCTGGACGAGGAACCTGGTGCCCAGGTCCGTGAGCTCGGTGGAGCGCAGGTGCTCGTTGCCCGCCAGGACCAACGGCACCACTCCGTCGAACGGCCGCGCCTGGGTCCGGGTGTGCAGGATCGCGACGTCCACGTCCTCTCCGCCGCCCCGGACCGACGCCGCCTGCTCCTCACCCAGCGCGGCGACCCCCGCCGCGTCGGGGTTGAGCCGGGTGGCGTCCGGGGTGAACCGGGGGTCGCCCGCCCCGTAGAAGGTGAGGCCGCCGACCTCCTCGACGTCCCCGTCCAGGACCACCGCGTTGGGCTGGGCCGCCACCGCGCGCTGGGTTCCCATGGAGTCGTGCTGGCCGCGCACCCACACGTAGGGCACGTCCAGCTTCCCGATCTCCTCCGCGAAGACGTCCTCCGCCGCGCTGCCGCGGTCGGTGAGGTCGCCCGAGTCCACGATCACGTCCACCCCGTACTGCTCCTGGAGTGTGGCGATGATGCTCCACGACGCCGGGTTGAGCTGGATGTCGGACACGTGCAGCACCCGGATGACGGACTCGTCGTCGTCGTAGACCGGCAGCGAGGACGTGGCCTCGTAGATCATCGACACGTTGCCGACGAGACCGGCCAGTTGCTCCTGGTACTCGCTGAACCGGCTGACGACGTCGTCGGCGCTGCCCACCACCTGGGGGGCGCCCGCGATGAGGCCCGTGTAGCGCGGCTCCGCGATGGCGCTCGGGTTGAAGGTGAGCCCCGCCAGGCCGCCGAAGCCCACAAGGACGAGCAGCGAGGTGGCCCCGCTCGCCAGGGCGCGCCAGCCGCTGCGGAACAGCAGCAGGCCCATCAGGGCCGCGCCGAGGGTCGCCACGAGCAGGGAGCGCAGCAGCAGGGCGGTCACACCGCTCGTGAGGTCGGCGCCGATCCCCGCGGCCATGCGGTTGATGGCGTCGGGGTCCGCGAACATCTCCTCGGCCGCCGAGAGCCGGATGTCGGTGATGGTCGCCTCGAGTCTCAGGGGCGCCGTGTGGGTGTCGAACGCCAGCTGGCCCAGCGGCGCGACGTTGACGACGGTCTCACCGTGCCACTGGGGGCTCAGGGAGAAGGTGACGTCGGCCGGGCCGATCGGTGTGACCACCTGGCCGCCGAGGGCCAGCCCGAGCCAGCCACCGACCAGTCCCGCGACGACGACACAGCTCCACCGCCACGCACGCCCGGCTCGCCACCGGCGAAGGGTCGCACGGGACCGTTCGAGGGCCCCCCGGTAGTCGTACGCGCGGATCTCTCCCCAAGACAACACACCACCATCATGCCGTTGACTGAAGCCGTTCCCAATGTTTCCTCCCGTCCAGAGTGTTATGTCTCTTCCTCGCCACACCGTGAAGGCAGCACAATGGCAGGCGTGGTTGAACTGACACGCAGGGACTTCGAGGAACTGGTGGCCGACGCCCTGGACCAGATCCCGCCGGAGCTGGCCCGACTCATGGACAACGTGGTGATCACGGTGGCGGAGGAGTCCCCGGAGGGCCTGCTCGGCCTGTACGAGGGGATCCCGCTGACCGAGCGCGGGGACTCCTACTTCGGGGTGCTCCCGGACCAGATCTTCATCTACCGGCGCAACATCTGCGCGATGTGCGAGACCCCCGACCAGGTGGTGGAGGAGGTGCTGATCACCGTCATCCACGAGATCGCGCACCACTTCGGCATCGACGACGCCCGCCTCACCGAACTCGGCTGGGGCTGATCCGCTCACCCAGAGCGATATTCCGGAGAAATAGAGATCCGAAGATCCCATAAATTCCGGCATCCGAGACATTCGTGACACCATTCCGGCGAGTAACGGAAGCGCCCTCCCGACCGGAACCCCCGGAGAGCGCACGACACTCCCCCACATCGGCACCCACCTGGGAAAACGATCCGGACAGCAGGCTCCGGGGGCGATACCGAATCACATCGGGAGACATTACTCGGAGCAACGAATCAGACACGAATTCCCCCAACCCGCTTGCCAGCCCGACGCTCTTCCGGAACCGTTGGTCATGGGGGCACGACACAGCGTGATTCACCCCTGTGACAGTAAGGGAGTGCCTGGTGGGCAATCCGAGCCTCGACAGGGCCGCTGACGGCGGAGACCACGAATCTCCGAAGGAGCAGGACAACAAATGGCGTAGCAGTTACCGCGACGTCATGGCGATAGCCGAGTTCCGTTCCATGTGGTTGGCCCACGCACTGTCGATGATCGGCACCAACCTGCTGAACATCACTTCCAGCGTCCTGGTGTACCAACTGACGGACTCGGCCTTCGCCGCCGGGATCACGCTGGCCGTGATGTTCCTGCCGCCGATCCTCGCCGGTCCGCTCTTCTCGGGGCTCGCGGACATCCTGCCGCGCCGCCAGGTGATGGTGGCCTGCGACGTGATCAGGGCCGTGGTCATCGTCGTCGTCGGCATACCCGGCATGCCGGTCTGGGCGGTCTGGGCGCTGCTGTTCGTCTCGATCCTGCCGTCGATCCCGTTCGCCGCCGCGCGGGCGGCCCTGCTCAGCCAGATCGTCCAGGGTGAGCGCTACGTGGCCAGTACCGCGATCATCCAGCTGACGGCGCAGATCGGGATGCTCCTCGGGCTGATCGCGGGCGGTGTGATCGTCACGTTCGTCAGCCCCAACGTCACCCTGATGTCCACGGGAGTGCTCTTCGTCCTGTCCGCGCTGATCCTGAGGTTCGGCGTGAGGGCCCGCCCCGCTCCGGTGCGCGAGCAGGGCGGCGAGAAGCGCCCCGGCCTCCTGGTGATGACCAGGGACGGCGCCAAGCTCGTCTTCAGCGACCCCAAGCTGCGCGTCCTGGCGATGCTCGCCTGGCTCGCGGGTCTGTACTCGATCCCCTACGGGCTGGCCAACCCCATGGCCACCGAAGCGGGCGCGGGGCCCGCCGCGGCCGGGTTCATCATGGCGGGCCAGTCGATCGGTGCGCTCGTGGGCGGTTTCGTCCTCACCCGGCTGATCCCCCCGCCGACCCGCACCCGTCTGCTCGGCCCGCTGGCGATCCTCACCTGCGTGCCGCTGCTGCTCTGGGTGTTCCCGATGCCGCTGTGGATGATGATCACCGCCCTGACCCTCTGCGGGGCTGCCGGTTCCTATCAGTTCGTGGCCAACGCGGCCTTCGTCCTCTGTGTGCCCAAGGAGGGCCGTGGTCTGGCCTTCGGCCTGGTCGCCTCAGGGCTCCAGGCCGCGCAGGGCATCGGCATCCTGCTGTCCAGCTACTTCGTGGAGCTCACCAGCACCAGCACGGTCATCGCCGGTGCGGGGCTGCTCGCCCTGCTCTCCGCGATCTGCCTCGCGGTCCCGTGGGCACGGATGTCCCGGGAGGTCGCGGAGCGGATGGAGGCCACCGAGTCGGAGTCCGCCTAGCGTTCGGCGCGGTGCTCCGCGGGCTGTTCGCAGGCCTGGTCAGTCTCTCGTTCGTCCCGTGGGGCACACAGCTCACGCCGCTGCCAGCCCGGGTGCGCGCGCAGGGTCCACATCAGTTCTCACTCGACTTTCCCTGGAAGTTACGGATGATCTGCTCCAGCAGCGAACGCCGCTCGCTCTCGGCCGGCATGAGCAGCCAGGCCAGGACGTAGATCGGGATACCGGCCATACCCAGCAGGGCCAGGACCACGAAGACGATCCGGATGATCGTGGAGTCCACACCGGTGTAGGCGGCGATGCCCCCGCAGACGCCGGTCAGGAAGCGGTCGGTCTCGCTGCGCTGGAGTCGCTTGGTGGCGAAGTTCTCGTTCATACCTCCACCTTGCCCTCTGGTGCCGACGATTCCCATCGGGGACAGCCCTGGGTGGTCCCTGACTTCCGCCCCCGAAGGGTCCGACGGCACCCGCCTCCGGTGCGTTCCCGAGACGTGGGGCACATCAGCGCTCGGGGGCGAAGACCTCACCCAGCGTCCGGAAGGCCGCTCCGAGGTGGACCCGCAACGCGTCGATCCCGTCCTCGTCCTGCTCCGGAACCGCCCTCATGGCGTGCCGCATGGCGGACATGGCGGCGGCCGCCGCCACCTGGGAGCGCGTGTCGTCGGCGGGCACCCCCTCGCGTTCGGCCATCGCGGCGGCCACGCTCCGCTCGACGTCGTGGAAGCGGCCGAGCAGGCCGGGCAGGAGGTGGGGTTCGCGGTCCACGAGCTGTCTGCGCAGGGCGATGTCGGCGCGCTGTCTGCCGAGGTCGCCGGAAACGAGAAGGGAGGCCATCAACAGCGAGCCGAGGTCCTCGGTGAACACGCCGGTGGGGCCTCCGGCCACGAACGCCGCGCGCGCCTCCTCGTCGAGGGAGACGGGGACGCCGTCGAGGAGCGCGTCCTCCTTGGTGGCGAAGTAGTTGAAGAAGGTCCGGGGCGAGACCTCGGCCTCGGCGGAGATCGCCTCCACGGTCACGTTCTCCAGACCGCGCTCCAGGGTGAGGCGCACGGCGGCCTCCCGCAGAGCCCGGCTCGTGGCCAGCTTCTTGCGTTCTCGCAGCCCCATAGGTCCTCCCGTTACACGGACAACATTTGCAGCCCGCGCAATATTTCCTCAGGTGTATCTTCGCGCACCCCAGGGCCCCTCAGGGACGCACCCCTCCGGGTTCGCCCGGGGACACGGCCCGCCGACGCCCGGTGATCATCTCACCCCCTGCGACCGGGGGCGCGACCGCCGAGGCGCCCCCCCACGCGGCGAGCAGGCGAGTCCACTGCTCCACGACTCCTGCGGTGTCCGGCATGTCGCCCCGTGTGACGTTCCGCTGGCGCTCGGGGCACACCACGAGGCCCTGGCTCAACGGCAGAGAAGCGGACCTGTGATCGGCGGGTTCGGGATTGGATTCCCGTGGGCCTGCTCGCTCTGTTCCCAGCGATATTCCACGGCGCTCATCGCCGCCGATGGCACTCTTCTCGCCACTAGGAGATTTCCGCGCAGGAAAGACGACAACTCCCACGCCAAAACACGCCTCCCGAAGAGCGGTCCACGGACTGGGCCCAGGAACTGGGACGCGCCACGTCAGCCGCGGTACTCCCCGCGCCGGTCCGGAGAGACTCCCCGGACCTCAGTACTGGTTCAGTCGGCGCAGCTTCGGACGCGTGCGCAGGACGATGTACGCAGCGGTCCACACCACGGCCACGACCAACCCGATAAGGGCGCCCTGCCCGAAAGCCTGAGACGTCGCCGTCAGTGCCTCCTGATCAGACATGGCCGAGTGGTCAACGTTCCCGGACATCCTGCTGGAGGCGAAGAAGAACACCAAAATGAACGCCATGGGGAAGTGGAGCACCGCCTGCATGATGTAGCGGAAGCGCAGATCCCGTACCATTCTGACCCCGAAACCGACACCACCGGCGGCAATGCCTCCGGTCGTTCGTACGGCGCCCACAAAAGCGTCGACTGGGGCGTTGACCACCCGTCCACCGATGTCGCTCATATCCTGCTCGTACTGGGCGTTCGCTCTCGCCCTGGCGATGTCGTGCTCCAGCCCGGTGACCCGGTACCCGCCGTGGAAGTTGTCTCTGCTGATACGTGCCATGATCGTTCTTCCTCGTCCTTCGAGTGGAACTCGCCATTCCAGCGGTGCTGGTCGGGGATGGAGACGCGTCGTCGCCGACGGACGCTGTGAGGGAGCAGCCGTTCCTCTCTGGCCCACGGTGATCCTGGTACTCGAGTCAAATCTACAGGAGGTCGTCAGTTCTCGTAGAAGCGATCGGCACCGACACCCCTGTGCCCACTCTCCAGCCTCGAAAGGCCCCCGCTCCAGGCAATTCCTTTGCCCGGAGCGCGGAATCCGGACCTGATCTGGGATAACACGGGTTCTTTCCTTGGAGGAGTTTTCTCCCGGCGGCGGCGCCTTTGCTGGTCAGGGGTGTGGGCTGAAGGTCGAGGGCCTCCTTGGGGCGGGGGACACCGAGCTCAGGGCGGGAGGATCATCGGCCCGACCGGGAAGAGAGCCGTGGCGAGACCATACGTCCCATCGCGCGCAGCAGGCCCCGGAACTCGGCCCCGTTGGGGCGGACACCCAGACCGGCGTACATGAAGGCGTTTCCGTACTCGGCCATGAGAACGATCCGGCCTTTCTCGATGTCGAACCGGATCACGTAGGTGTTGCGGTAGGGCTGGCCCGTGCGTGCGACGACCATGTCGCCGATGCCGTGGAAGAACAGCTCGCCGCCGTCGGGTGAGACGCGCCATGTGTGGTCGCGCCACAGGAGCGGGGTGAACTTGTCGAAAATGGCGCGCGTGTAAGCGAGAACCTCCCTCTTGCCCTTCATGTCCGCGACGCAGAAGCCCCGTGTGCGACCAGCGATGACGTCCGCGACGCCGTCGGGGGTCGTGGCACTTCGGGTGTGCATGAACAACTGCCGTGCGTCGTCGGCCAGGGTTCGGGCCACGGCTTCGATGTCCTTGGCCTCGACGGCGCGGACGAACTCCCGGGCGATGCCGAGCCCGGTGTGGGTGGCGGGTGCTCGTGTCTCGTCATTCATGAGAATTTCCGATCAGGGTGTTCCACTCAGGAGCGGGTTCCGTGTGAACCGGGCGCGCTCTCGATGATGCGGAGCACCGAACCGGGGAGGAAGGCCGCGTTGAGGCTGGTACGGGCAGGACCATGCTGTACCGCCACACAGGGCGGAACGACGGGGACAATGGGCGGTATGTCGAGCAGCGATCGGACCGGGTTCGGGGAGTACCTGAGGCGGCGCAGGGCCGCGATGGGCCCGCCGGAGCCGCGGGGCAGTGTGCGGGCGTCCCGTCGGCGGGTTCCGGGGCTTCGCCGCCAGGAGGTCTCCGATATCGCGGGTATCTCAGTGGAGTACTACACACGCCTCGAACAGGGGAGGGTGCCCCGTCCGTCGCGCGAGACGCTCACCTCGTTGGCACGGGCGTTCGGTCTCTCCGACGCCGAACGCGACCACCTCTTCCGGCTGGGTGGTGAGCCCCCGCCGGAGCCGCCCTCTCCCGCCTCGGTCATTCGACCCGGGTTGCTGCGTCTGCTGCGTGGCCTCGACGACACGATGCCGGTCACCGTGCATGACGGACGACTCGATCTCCTGGCACGCAACAAGGCCGCGGAAGAGCTGCTCGGCCCCCTGACCGGCGTCGGTCGGTTCGGACGCAACATCGCCCACCAGGCCTTCACGACCACCGTGCTGTCGGACTTGCTCGGAGGCGACGGTGGGGAGCGGTTCCTGCGGGTCGCGGCCTCCGAACTCCGCACGGCGCTCGGCCGGTACCCCGATGACGACTACCTTCGCTCGTTGTTCGCCGAGCTCACCGCGACCAGCCAGAGCTTTCGCGACCATTGGGAGAAAGGGGAAGTCAGCGTTTCGAGATCCGAGATGAAACAAATGCGCCACCCGACCGACGGGTGGGCCCGATTCGAGATCGAGATGCTCCATGATCCCGAGCGTGACCACTGGATCATGCTCTACACGCCCCAGGACGACGAGTAGTCCTCCGACTACGGAAGACCACCGTAGACCAGGGGGTTCCGGAAGACCAAGTGGTCTCGTTGACCACCAAGCGCGCATCCGCGCCACCGTGCGCAGCGCCCTGTCCGACACGGTCGGCAGCCCGGAGCTACCGGCGATCTTCAACGCCGCCTCCCACGCCCGACTGCCGTCCTGTGCCAGGAAGAGCTCCTGATCTGGACAGCCGACCGCGTCTTCCGGTGGGAGAAAAACGGCACCGTTCCGGGCGAGGTGATGATCTGGACTCCCGATCAAACCATCCGCTTCTTGGACCACGCCCGCAGGTACGCCTGGCTGTACACCCTCTTCCACCTGATCGCCGTCAAGGGACTACGGCGCGGCGAAGCCTTCGGGGTGCCGTGGCCCAACACACGGCTGGTGGACGGCGAGATCGACATCCTCACCCAGGTCGTCCAGCTCGGGTGCGCGACCCACACCTGCACACCGAAGAGCACGGCCGGGAAGCGCACCATCACCCTGGACACGGCCACCGTGCGGGTGATGCGCTCATGGCGGCGCTACCAGCTCGAAGCGAAAATGGCCCTGGGATCGGAGTGGGTGGAGACGAGGCTGGTGTTCACCCAGGCGGACGGCCGAGGCTGGCACCCGGCCCAGGTCACCGACTGGTTCCGCCGCATCACCCGCGCCGCAGAGCTACCACCCATCACTCTCCACGCTCTCCGGCACGGGGCGGCGTCCATGAGTCTGGCCGCCGGGTGGATGTCAAGGTCGTCTCAGCTGAACTCGGACACGCCACGGCCCACTTCACCCAGGACACCTACCAATCCGTGTTCCCCGAGGTGGCCAAAGCAGCGGCCGAGGCCACTGCCGCGATGTTGAAACCCGCAGCGCACCGAGCCTGACCTCAAGTCGTCGAGCCCCGCTGGGAACAAGGTCGCACGCGACCCTCAGCGGGGTCCTCCTCGCCCCGCCCAAGGGGCCGACCTCGGTGGTGAGCTCCCCGGTGGCTCGGGTGTTCACCAGACCTACGTGCACCGCTCACCTCCCCCCGACCTGACACGTCAACGAAGCCGAGTGGTGGTCGCAGCGGGTGGCGTGACCGGACGCCGCGACCGCCCGCCGCTGCGGTAGAGTTGTCCCGGCGGCGGCCGGGAGTCAGGCTCCAGGTCGCAGCGCGGGCCTCTAGCTCAATTGGCAGAGCAACGGACTTTTAATCCGTGGGTTCAGGGTTCGAGCCCCTGGGGGCCTACCATGTTAGTTCCTGGAACCCTATAATTGCGGATCTGCGATGGCGGTCCAGAGCTATGGAAGTGCATGCCCCTCCCCGGCCGAGCAGATCAGCCTTGGGTCAGATTTGTGATTTGGCGTAGAGTTTACATCCGCCAAGAGCCTTGAACGTCCAGAAATTGGACTGTGCCGAGGCACCCTTCTGCCTCCTGTGATGAGACATCTGATTTTTCACAACCAAAGGTTGGAATGAGAGAAGGAGTGACCCTTCTGCCGAGCCTCCCGAGGGGAAATTTCATAGAATTCTCGGTACGCCCGACTAAAGACGGATGCACTAGAGAATCCCCACTTCCTCGATATATGATAGAGCGGGGTCGAATCTAATTCGGGGTCGAGTAGGTCACGCCGGGCCCCTTCAAGCCTCTCGCGGCGCAACCATGCATTCACGGTCATATTCTTTCCTCGAAAGATTCGATGCAGGTAAGAGGTGGATATACCGTGAACTTGCGCAACCATCTTAGGGGACAATTCTTGATCCCCGAGGTTGGATCTCATGAAATCTTCGATGCGGAGTAGTAGTGTATTCTCCCGAGTTTCCATCGGCAGTTTATCCTCTTCTTCCAGCGAATGCGCTAGAAGCCCAGATATTAGGTCGATTGTCACGGTAGAGAGTCGCTCGCCGTCGCGAGGGCCGTAGCACGAAGAGTCATGGGAGAGTTGAATCAGGAACCTTCTGAGGAGGGCGCCGTAGCCCTCCTGAGTTGACATTTTACTGCCGATCAAATTTTCTAACTTTCGGGAGTTTCCCAGCGAGGACTTCGGAACTTCTATACCGATACCCCTCTGCTTGGGCAGCCCCCATGCGGAGCGTATTCGGAAGGGGTGGGAGGTGTCGACCAGACTTATCTCGTGACGACGAACAGTGGTGGTACGCCTTTGGGACTCAATTTCTAGGCGGCCGTCCTCAACTAGGCTGAAGTGGTAGCATTCGGGATCCGATGTGCGGATGAGCTTTGATGTTCGGTTGAAAATTACGGGCTGGAAGACGGTGGGCCAGACAAGAACGCCATCCAGCAGCATCAATCTCTGCACCCCGCGGAAGTCATCAGTGCAATCGCTAGTGATATGAATAGGGGCGTGAGTCTTTCCTATCGCATCTCGCCAATAGTCGAAACGATCCGAGGGTTCAACCTCTGTGGTATCGAACTTGTCTTCAATCATCTTCCACCCTGTGGCATCAATATTGTGCTCAACGTACTGCACCGAGAAGTATTATCCAGGCACACGGGAGGCAATTCGGCTCTTTGCTTTTCCATGGCCATGATTGCGATCCGAATGATCTCGGCGGCCAGAATATTCGGTTTGGCGCGGGCCCACGAAAGCGCACGGCAGCATCTCGTCGACCGGCGAGCGTGCGGCCTTGGTGGTGCCGGTTGGAAATCTCTACGGCGAAATAGAAAACCCCTGCGAGTGCTGCGCCTGATCTTTGGCAAGGGGTGGTTTTCGATCGATATCAATATTGGGAAGACGCCTTTGCAGCATTGCCTGAGACTGCGCGGAAGGAAACTGTCGGGAAGCAGGGAATGTCCTTGCTCAACAAGTTTGACAAGAAGTGTCTCTGAGAATCCATAGCCTGTAGTGAACTCTTCTTTGCTCTGAGTGAACAGGAGGGAGGTGATGACTCACAGATATGAGGTACCGGAGTACGGTGCAATCTCCTCTATCGAGGGACTACTAGCTCACGTCTCGGGGACGGATGGCTTCTGTCGACCATGCCCCGGCTTGCGTGGGTAGGCGAAAGCCGTCCCCCACAAAGAGGAGCTCGCGTTGGGCAAGCAAGTCGGCTGGGCTTGTCAGCGGACAGCACCCTGACGAGACTGCCGACATCCTCAAAGCGTGGGCGAGGCTGCCGATCACACATAGAGGGGGCCAAGGGGAATGGATGCCTTTTGAGCAGCGCACCTGCTCCGAACTACGAGTTCGTCCCCCACCTGGTAATAATCGCGCGGGGCCGTGCCCGGGCTGCTCCAGGGCCGTGGCCGACGCCCTGCCTCACCGACAGCAGCGAAGACCTGTCGGCTGCGGATGGAACCCAGCCAGCAGATGCAGGACCTCACGCACCGCACCACCGCTTCCTGCTCTACAGCACCGTGCACGATCACGCCCCGAACACGCCGTTGACGGACGCCCAGAGGGCGCGCCTGGCCACGCAGGAACAGCTCAGCCACGTCGAGACCGAGTGCGCCCGGTCGGATCCGTTCCTACCGATCCGACCCAAGACGCCGAACGTCCTGCGGTTGCCCGCCAGGCCGACCGCGAGGAAGTCCCCCCAGACGGCGCCCCCGGCGGAGTGCTCCTCGTGCCTATCCGTTCTCTGACTGGTAGTCGCAGTGGAGTGAGGCCGCGTCACCATGGGTCGCGTCGCCGGTGGTCTCCATGACGTAGTCGACGGGAAAGGGGCACCAGGCCCCAGGTCGTGGGGGCTTCCTCAGCACCATGTCCAGGCTTATGGAGACATGTCGTGCCACCTCGGTCGGGGCATTATCGCCCCCGGGCCAGCGGGTGAGGGAGCGCGCTATGAACCCGTCACAGGGGCCGAGGCGCCCTCCCAGGATCGGGGCGGACAGGGGTCCGGAGCAGGTCGAGGATGTCGTCCAAGAAGACCGAGAGCAGGACGGCGACCATCGCCGAGGCCGCAGCCAGCACGGCCTCGCCCGGGGAGGGCCAGACGTCGGGGGTGTCCCCCGCCAGCGCCAGCGCGGCCATGGCAGTCAGTACCAGGTTGCGCACCGCGTGCGGCCAGCCCAGCGGCGTGCTCGAACGGCCGAAGCACGGACAGCGGATCGCGCGGCCGCTCAGCGCGGAGTAGGCGGCCAGCAAGGTGAACGATCCCAGCATCACGGCGGCGGCCGTCAGGGCGGGCACGCGCGCGAGCGGGCCGAGGAGCAGGGCCGCGCCGACGACGAACTCCGCGGCGACGTGGGCGTGGGAGGCCGCTCGGGGGGAGACCCGTCGACCTAGCTGCCCGAGCTGGCCCAGGAGGACCTGCCAGGTCTCCTGGTTTGCCGTGGAGCGGGTCTTGGCGACGGCGGAGACGAGCAGGACCCCCGCCACCGCCAGCTGGAAGGACAGGGAGAGGTAGGTGGGCATCGCTGGTCGGACTTTCTATGTCGCTGCGGGGCTGACGGGTCCCGGTTGCCGCGGAGCGCGCGTGGCTTCCACCTCTTCCACCCGCTCGGCCGAGACGGGCCAACGTTAGGCACCGGCGGAGTCCGCTGCAGCAGGAAGGGATTTCATTTGAGGATTATTTGAGCTGTGGGTTCTCGTGGCCTGCTGCGATGAGTCGTTTACCGCTTGCTTTTAACTTGTTCACGGAAAGTCAAGTCCGCGTGGAGCCAATGTGACTCCCCAGGTTGGCCTCGGGAAGAACGCGGTTTTCTCGGTTGCCTGTGCGTCAAGTTTTCTGGGACTGGATCCCCAGCAAGGGGAAGTTGGGGTGTAATGGGATTGAATGTCTGATTTCGTTTCCCCATGCGGACGGGCCCGACAGATGAACTTCGGAGAGGACTCCTCACATTCTTGAGATTTCATGTGAAGAAGCGGTTGCCTTCTTCGCGTTGGCTGCGTCTGGCGAAAAGTGACTCTCTTGTTTTCGGGGTGGCCTCCTGCTTCTATGGCCTTGCTCTCCGGAGGGCTGCTGTTGCTCGCGATAACTCGGAAGCCGCCCCGAGCGGTTTCCGTATCCGTGGAAGGACACGCAATGAGAAAGAAGTTCGCAGGGGTGCTCTCCCTCGCTGCGGCCGCCGTGTTCGCGTCGGCGCTGACCGCAGCCCCGGTGTCCGCGGCGACGCCGTCCCCGCAGAGTCACATCACAACCGGGACCGCCTCGGACGTGGAGGCCCAGCTCGTCAAGATCACGGCGATCACGCCCGCCCATGTTCGCACCGCACCCTACGCGGACGCTCACAGCGTCTGGAGGATGCAGCCAGGTCAGTCCATTTACGTGAGCTGCTACGTCATCAACAGGCACGGAAATGTCTGGTACCGCACCCAAGGGGCCAATATCCACTACACCTACAGCCATCACTTCCCCTCCTACCCCGGTATCTACAAGTGCTAGCTCTTCGGGGCACCTGGCTCCGGTGGATTGACCTCGATGTCGCTTGATCGCCCTACACATTCGTGGTCCTCGGAAATTCTTTTCACCAGCTTCACCAGACCTCCGAACGCAGGGATTTTACGGACACGCTGGTGTTCGTAATTCCCTGTCGCGCCCGCCGAAGGGGCGGACGCGAATCATGAGAAAGGTACGTTTATGGGATTCGCTACACGGATTTCGGACCGATTCCTCGACAGGATCGCCCCCAAGGCGACAGCGAAGGCCGACCAGTTCGAGTGCACTTACCAGTACAGCTGCCGACTGCCTCTCTGTGGCCCCAGGCGTGTCTACAACTCCCGGTACCAGCGCATGGTTTGTGCTGGCACCAACGGGCCGAGCTACGGGCAGTGGCAACTGATCGGCTGCTGCGGGTAGGGCCCTGACCCATTAAAGGGGCGTGGTGCCGGTTCGACATCCGGTACCGCGCCCCGCCCGGCCCGCTCCCCTGCGAGCGCCGGAAGCCGCGCTTCCCCGTGCCGGACACCTGTGCCCGGCACGGCACAGCCCCGCCCCGCGCACGGGACCCCCATAGAGCCAGCCCCACGGAGGTCACATGGACAACATCACCGGCGCCGTCGTCCTCATCGGCGTCGTCTCCGTGCTCAACCTCGTCCTGACCCTGGCGGTCATCCGCCGCCTGCGGGAGACCAGCCAGGACGTCCGGTCGGCGTCCGCCTCGGGCCCCGCCACCCTCGACGAGCTGCCCGCCGGTACGCCGATCCCGTCGTTCCGGGCCACGACCCCGGAGGGGAAGGAGGTCACGTCCGATGAACACCTCGGGCAACAGACCGTCTACGCGTTCTTCGACACCAGCTGCACGATGTGTAAGAGCCGCCTGACGCCCCTGGTGGAACGGGCCAGGCACAACGGTCTGACCCCAGAGCAGGTCGTGGTGGTCATCGGTGACGCCGACGGCAGGGCCGACGAGTACACGACCCTGCTCGACGACGGCGTGACCGTGATCGTCGAGGAACCGTTCGGACCGGTGGCCCAGGAGTTTCCCCTCCAGGGAGTCCCCACCTTCATCCTCGCCGACGAGAGCGGCAGGGTCACGCGCTCCGGTCCTGATCTGGACGCCGTACCGGCGGTGGCGCGCTGATGACCGCGACGGACGGGGGGTCCCGCGACGGGGAGGCCGGAACGCGGTTCAGCCTCACGTCGGCGGGACAGGCGTTGGGAATCGCTTGGCGGGCCGCTCCCGTCAGCCTGGTCCTGTACGCCTGTGTGACACTCGTGCTCGGGCTGGCCCCCGTGGCGACCGCGGTACTGACCAAGTGGCTCTTGGACGCCCTTCAGTTCCCGGGTTCGCAGGGGCCCCTCCCGCCTCTAACGGCCTCCCCCCTGGTCCTCGTCGTGGTCATGGGGGCCCTAGGGGCGGTACTGGCCCTCGGCGCGCACCTGTCGACCTATCTGTCCGCGCGCATCCAGCGCGGCGTAACACTCGTAGTTCAGGAGCGCCTATACACGGCGGTCAACAGGCTGGACGGCATCCGCAGGTTCGAGGACCCCCGTTTCCTCGACCATCTGCGCATGGCGCAGCAGGCAGCCAACACCGCACCGCAGGAGGCGGTCCGCGCGCTCTCGGGGACCCTCCAGGGGGCGCTGACCGTGTTCGGCTTGCTCGGTGTCCTGGTGCTGATCAGCCCGGTCGTCGCCGCCGTCACCGTCGTTGCCGGAGTGCCCGCGCTCCTGGTCCAGCTGTCCGTCAGCCGACAGCAGAACCGGCTGATGTGGCGGATCAGCCCCCGGTTCCGCCGACAGCTCTTCTACCAGGCGCTCATCCTGGACCTGGCCGCCATCAAGGAGACGCGCCTGTTCGGCACGGGCGGCTTCCTCCTCGGGAGGATGCGCGACCAGACCCGGAGCATCAACAGGGCGGAGGACCTGCTCGACCGAAGGGTTCTCGTATCGCAGGGTCCGTTGGCGCTCCTGGGCGCACTGGTCGCCTCCGGCGGGCTGGTGTGGATGATCGGCGCTACCCTCCGCGGCGACTTCACCATCGGTGACGTCAGTGCGTTCGTCGCGGCGGTCGCGGGCGTGCAGACCGGCCTGGGGGCCATCGTCACGGAGTTCACGGCCGGTTACCAGGCGATCCTGCTGCTGGGGCACTACCGACGTGTGGTGACCGTCGAACCCGACCTTCCCGCGGACCCCGCGCCCGTACCGATCCCACCCCTGCGGGAGGGGATCCGGATCCAGGACGTGTGGTTCCGCTACACCGAGGAGGGGCCCTGGGTCCTGCGGGGGGTGTCGCTGACCATCCCCGTCGGTGCCACCCTCGGCGTAGTCGGACTCAATGGGGCGGGCAAGAGCACCCTGGTCCGGCTCCTGTGCAGGATGTACGACCCGGACAGGGGCCGGATCCTCTGGGACGGCCTCGACATCCGCCGCTTCGACGTCGGGGACCTGCGCTCACGGATCAGCGCCGTGTTCCAGGACTACATGAACTACGACATGTCGGCGCGGGAGAACATCGCCATCGGAGCCCTGGACAGCCTGGACGACACCGGAGCGGTCCGGCGGTCCGCCCACCAGGCGGGGATCGGAGAGCACTTGGAGTCGCTGCCCCACGGCTACGAGACCATGCTCTCCCGGGTCTTCCTCCAAGGCGAGGAGGGCGGGGTCGAGGAGGAGGGGGTGACGCTCTCGGGCGGCCAGTGGCAACGCGTGGCCATCGCACGGGCGCTGATGCGCAGCCGCAGGGACCTGCTGTTCCTGGACGAACCCAGTTCGGGGCTGGACGCCGCCGCCGAACAGTCCGTTCACGAACGCCTCCGCCGCTTCCAGACGGGAGCCACAACGATCCTGATATCCCACCGGATGGGGGCCGTACGTCACGCCGACGAGATCGTCGTCCTCGAGGACGGGCAGGTCACGGAGACAGGGACGCACGACCGGCTCATGGAGCTCGGGGGCGAGTACCACCGGCTGTTCTCCCTCCAGGCGTCCACGTACACGGGCGCCCCCGCAGTCCGGGCGGAGGGGTGATGTCCCTCGTGCCCGCCGTCGGCGTCCTGGGCTCGCTCCTGCTGACTACGGTCCTCGCGTTCGCGTGGGCCAGGTTCAGCTACGCCGTCATCACGGTTGAGGGCAGGAGCATGTCCCCCACACTGGCTCCGGGTGATCGTGTCGTGGTCAGGCGAGGTCGGGGAGGGGCACGAGGGAACGCCGTCGTCGTCGTGCGCGAGCCTCGCCACGGACGAGGGTGGGCTGGGAACCCGCCGGTGCGTGCGGGGGAGGCGGTCTCCGGTACGGAATGGTACGTCAAGCGCGTGGTCGCCGTGGCCGGGGAGCCCTACCCGCCCGCTCTCGGTAGGTCGGGGCGTGTGCCCCCGCGGCACCTGGCCCTGTTGGGCGACAACGTGCTCAGTACGGACTCCCGAGAGTACGGGCCGTGTCCCGAGCACCAGGTCCTGGGGGTTGTGGTCCGGCGTGTGGGGGGAGAGTGATCCGGCGGAAGGCGTCGTCCGCCAGAGCTCCCGCGCCGGCACCAGCAGGCCGAGACAAGCAGGTGGCCGTAGGACAGGGTGTGTGCTGTGGTTCCCCAGAAGGCGCTCAGGGCGCGTGGCGCAGAGGGCACCGGCAGCCGCCTCTGACACGCGCCCCGGGGAGATCCCGGAGACTTCCCTGATATCCCCACGGACCCCTGGCAGCCGTCGACGCACCCACCTAAGGTCCTGTCCATGTGGACAGCAAACGATCCATACGGACAGCACGCGCACCCACCGGTCGACAGCGGTCGGCTGCACTACCTCGACCACCTCAAACTCCTGCTCATCGCACTCGTCGTGCTCCTCCACGCGGCACAGCCCTACGGCCCCGCCGACTGGTGGTACTTCGAGGGCCAGGCCCAGGCGCCGCTGCTCTCCAACGCAGCACTCGTCGCGGGCACCTTCCTGATGAGCCTCTTCCTCCTGATCTCCGCCTACCTCGTCCCTGCGACCTACGACCGCAAGGGCGCCAAGGCCTTCCTGGGCGAACGCTTCCGGCGGTTCCTGCCACTGGTGCTCATCGGCTTCCTGGTGGTCGTCCCGGTCCTTATGTACGCCTATTACCTGAACTTCCGTGCCCACCCCGACGTCGGCTTCGCCACCTACTACGCCGATATCTACATGGGCGGCGCCGAACGACCGCAGGGCTGGTCCGGCCCCATCTGGCCGGACCGCCAGTTCGCCCACCTGTGGTTCATCCAACACCTGCTGGTCTACGCCGTCCTGTACTCCTTGTGGCGCACCATGACGACACGGTCACGGCTCCGGACCCTCTCCTCCACGGACACCGTGCCCCGGGCCCCCTCGACCGCCGCGATCCTGCTCTTCGTGGCTCTGATGGCGCTGGCGACCTTCACCGTGAGGATCTGGTACCCCGTGGACACCTGGGTCCCGCTCCTGGAATTCATCCAGGCCGAGCCCGCCGATCTGGTCCTGCAGTCCTCCTTCTTCGTGGCAGGCCTCCTCGCCTACCGACAAGGCTGGCTCATGGCCTTCCCCGACCGCGCCGGGTATGCCTGGCTCGCCCTCGGCACGGCGCTCGCCGGAGCCCACCTGGCCTACGGTGGGGAACTGGGCGTGTGGTACGCCGACGGTGGCTGGAACACCGGCTCCCTGCTGTGGTCGACCGTGGAGACACTGATGTGCGTGTCCTTGTCCATCGGTTTGATCGTGCTGTTCCGCCGCTGGGCCGCCCGGCCGAGCCGGTTGCCGCTCGCCCTGTCGGCGCTGGTCTTCACCGTCTATCTCTTCCACGTTCCGGTGGTCGTCGCCCTGCAGTACGCGGCGGATGCCCTCACCGTGGGCCCTTGGGGGGGTTTCGCCCTCTCCGCTGGCGGTGGCCTGGTGGTGAGCTTTGCGCTGGCCTGGGGCGCCAGTCGAACCCCCTATCTGCGCAGGGTGGTGTGAGCGACGCCCGGTCAGTGAGGCGGCTAGGCTGTGCGCCCATGACGCACAGTGCCGATCTCACCGGCCGGGCCCGCATCCGGATGTCCGCGCTGCGCCTATTCGCCGAACAAGGCTTCTCCAACACCTCACTCCGCGCCATCGCGGCCGACGCCGACGTCTCCCACGCGTTGGTCCGGCACCATTTCGGCTCCAAGGAGAATCTGCGCGAGGTCGTGGACGAGGACGTCATGGACGCCTTCGACACGGCTCTCTCCGACGTCGGCGCGCGAGAAGGCGAGCCAGAGGGCCTCGCCGCTTTCGGCGAGGCCAGCGCTAGGTTGTTCGGAACAGATCAGGTCCGGCGTGAATACCTCCGCCGTGCCTTGGCAGAGGGCAGCGACCTGAGCGCCCGTCTCTTCGCCCGTCTGCTGGAGGGGGTACGGCTAAGGCTCTCGACGATGGGCGCCACGGACGAGCGGTGGGCCCCCTACCAGGTACTCTTCCTGATACTGGGCCCCATGCTCCTGGAACCGGTGATGCGACCGGGTCTGGACACACCGGTTTTCGACCCCGCAGTGGTCGCCGACCGCAGCGCGGCCAATCAGCACCTGCTCACCCACGGGATGTTCGCCAGGGACTGAGGTACACACCAGACGAGCCGACCGAAAGGTCGCCCGGCGGACGCGCGCGAGAATTCGTCGCAGCACACCAGGGATCGGCCTCTTGATGTCTTCTGGGGCCGTGGTTAGCGGAGTCTCTTGAAGGAGGCCGAGGGAGCGCAAGTGGGAGGTGTGTGGAGCAGGCCCTCGTGAAGGCCTTGCCAACCTCGAGACACGGGCGAGGCTGGCGAGCGCACATGGAGCGAACCCAAGGTGGAATGGGCGCCCGATTTGTGCAATGCACCCGCTCTGAACTGCGGGTTTGTCGCGGCTAAGCGGCGTGATCACGCTTATTAAAAGTCCGTTGCTCTGCCAATTGAGCTAGAGGCCCGCGCTTCGACCTGGAGGCTGCCCCCGGCCGTCGCCGGGACAACTCTACCGCAGCGGCGGGCGGTCGCGGCGTCCGGTCACGGCCACTCACCGCCGCCACCACTCGGTTCCGTTGAGTGCGAGGACGGGGAGGGGAAGGCGGTGCACGCGGGTCTGGTGAACACCCGAGCCTCCGGAAGAGCGATGGTGCGCCGCCCCGCCGCTCCACCGCGCCGTGGTCCCTTGACCGCGAACAGGTGGAAGAGCGCACACGACCAGGCGTACCCGCGAGCATGGTCCAGGAACGGGTGAACACCGCCTCCACGTGGCGGCCTTGAACCGGGGAGGACGTTTCTGGTTGGTTGACGGAGGTCCTCGTGCGTTCGGGGCCCGGAGGAAGCCGAAGGAGCCGACCGTTGCTGAGTAGCGAGCTCGCCGCGCTGGCCGGGGTCACCGTCCGCACGCTGCGCCACTACCACCAGATCGGGCTGCTGCCCGAGCCGCCGCGATCGAGCGGGGGCTACCGGCGCTACGAGGTGGGCCACCTCGTCCGTCTCCTGCGCGTCACGAGGCTGGCCTCGCTGGGTGTGCCCCTGTCCGTCCTGCCCTCGGTGCTGGACGACCCCGCGGCCGCGGAGGAGCTCCTGGACGAGCTCGACGACCGGGCCTCGGCGGAGATCGAACGGCTCACCCGTCGCCGGGCCGACATCGCCGCGCTGCGACGTGGCGGCACCCCGCCGGACCTGCCCCCGGAGCTCTCGGAGTGGCACCCCGCCCCCGAGGCCGGTACGCCGACGGACATGGCCCGGCACGAACACGAGCAGCTGGTCCTGGCCGCGCACCTGCTCGGCCCTGCGGCGTTCCGCTCCCTGTTCGGCGGTCTGACCGTGCCCCCGCACGTCACGGCGCGCTTCTACGCGCTGGGACCCGACTCCCCCGACGACGAGGTCGCGTCCGTGGTCGACGCACTCCTCGCGCACGTCGAACCGATCATGGCCGAACTCGCGGACCTGCCCCAGCTGGACTCCCGGGCCTCGGAGCTCCTGGAACAGCTGAACGAGCAGAACCTCGGGCCCGTGCAGCGGCGCGTGCTGCGCCAGCTCCAGCTTCGACTGGCCAGCTCCGAAAGTGACCCGAGTCACTCCGGGAGGGCTTGAGTCGGACGCGACGTCGGGGTCTGGACTGGGTGGTGTCCGCACTCACCCGACCGCAGGGATCCGCCATGACCACCCCACCGAAGCCGTTGGCCGTCGAGGACTTCTTCGGCCCGCCGTCCCGGAGCCGCGCCGTCCTGTCCCCGGAGGGCACGAGGGTCGCCTACCTCGCCCCGTGGCGGGAACGGCTCAACGTGTTCGTCCGTGACCTGGACTCGGACTGGGACGACCCCGACGCCCCGGGGGTCCGGCGCGTCACCTCCGACACCCAGCGCAGCATCGAGAGCTTCTTCTGGAGCACCGACGGCCGCTACCTGCTGTTCCAGCAGGACGCCGACGGCGACGAGAACTGGCACCTGCACCGTGTCGACATGGCCCGGCCCGAGGAGCCCCCGGTGGACCTGACCCCCTACGAGGGCGTCCGGCTGCTCGGCACTCAGCTCCCCCCGGATCGGCCCGGAACGGCCCACGTCCAGCTCAACCTGCGCCGCCCCGACCTGATCGACCTCTTCGAACTCGATCTGGACACCGGCGCACTGACCGGCGTGGCGGAGAACCCCGGCGACGTCGTGGGCTGGCTGCGCGCCCCGGACCGGTTGCTCGCCTTCACCATGGAGGAGGGCGGCGACCACGTGCTCTCGGAGTGGTCCGGAGGCGACCGGCGCCCGATCGCACGGTTCTCCGGCACCGACGCGCCCTTCGGGCTCCTGCCCGCCGCGCTCACCCCCGACGGCGAAGGGCTCTGGACCGGTTCCGCACGCGGATCGGACCGCACCCGCCTCGTCCGGGTCGACCTGGGCACCGGTGCGGAGACCGAGGTGGACAGCCACCCCGTGTTCGACCTGGACACCCCCCGCCCCGAGGCCGATCCGCGCTTCCCGTCCTCGCTCATCCTGCACCCGGGCACCGGGGACCTCCTCGGAGCCCGCTACCTCGGTGCGCGTCAGGAGATCCACGCGCTCGACCCGCACTTCGCCACGGTGCTGTCCCGCCTCCAGGAACTGTCCGACGGGGACCTGGCCCACGTGTCCTGCGACGCCACGGCCCGGCGCTGGGTGGTGGACTTCACCCACGACCGCGACCCCGGCGTCACCTGGTTCCACGACCACCTGACCGGGGAGACGCGCCGCCTGTTCCGGCCGTTCCCGCACCTCGACCCGGACCAGCTCGCCCCGGTCGCCCCGATCACGCTGACCGCTCGCGACGGCCTGTCCCTGCCCTGCCACCTCACCCTGCCGGTCGGGGTCGAGCCGCGCGGTCTGCCCACCGTGCTGCTGGTGCACGGTGGACCGTGGTACCGGGACAGCTGGGGCTACGACCCGGAGGTCCAGTTCCTGGCCAACCGCGGCTACGCGGTCCTCCAGGTCGACTTCCGCGGCTCCACCGGTTACGGCAAGGCCCACACCCAGGCCGCGATCGGGCAGTTCGCCGGGCGCATGCACGACGACCTGATCGACGCGCTCGACTGGGCGGTCGACCAGGGCCACACGGATCCGGACCGGGTCGCCGTCTACGGCTGCTCCTACGGGGGCTACGCGGCGCTCGTCGGGGCCGCGTTCACCCCCGACCGGTTCGCGGCGGCGGTGAGCTACACCGGGATGTCGGATCTCGTCGACCTGGTCCGGTCGGTCGTCCCGTTCGCCCGTCGCAGTGTCGAGAACAGCTACCTGCGCTACATCGGGGATCCGGACGACCCCCGTCAGGAGGCCGAGATGCTCGCCCGCTCGCCCATCAGCCGGGTCGACGACATCACCGCGCCGGTTCTGCTGGTCCACGGTGCCAACGACGTCCGCGTCCACCGCCGCCACTCCGACCGCGTGGTCGACGCGCTCCGAGCCCGGGGCGCGGAGGTCGAGTACCTGCTGAACGAGTCCGAGGGCCACTGGTTCGTCAACACGGACAGCAACGTCGAGCTGTACGGCACGCTCGAACGCTTCCTGGCCCGCCACCTGGGTGGACGGTCCTAGACGACGGTGACGTGGGACCGGGTCCGGAGGCACTTTCCGGCCCCGTCCCCTCGCGTGGCCCGGAGCACGCGCACCCGGAACGCATGGCGCTTCGACCCTCACCCGGGCCTGAGGGGGTGCGGGCCCCATCCCTGGTTGCGGACGGTGTCCTCGACGTAGTCGGCGAAGTCGCGGGGTTCCCGTCCCAGCGCGCGTTGGACACCGTCCGAGAGATGGGCGTCCTCACCTCGACGGACGAGCGCGCTCAACGCCAGCACGCCGTCCGCCGTGCCGGGCGGGTAGTAGTGCTCCACGAGGTGGGCGCGGTAGGCGTCCTCCTCAAGGAAGCGCGTGCTGATCGGCCTTCCCGTCGCCTTGGAGATGATCGCGGCAGCGTCGGGCACGGTCAGGGCACGAGGGCCCGAGAGTGAGTAGTGCCGTGCGTGGTGCCGGTCGTCGGTCAGTGCGGCCGCGGCGACCGACGCGATGTCCTCGACGTCCACGAAAGGGTGTGCGCCCTCCCCGGTCCCGTGAACCAGGTCGCCGTCGATGACACCGCGGGCGAGGAACGGCTCCTCGCTGAAGTTCTGCGCGAACCAGACGGGCCTGAGGATGGTCCACCCGGTGCCCGACCCGCGTACGACCTCCTCTCGCTCCAGGCCCTCGACCAGGTGCGTGTCGATCCATTCGCGCGCCGAGAGGAGGACCAGGCGTCGCACCCCGGCCCTGACCGCGCGATCGACGAAGGCCTCCGTCGGATCCTGACCGGTCGGAGCTTCGTACGGAACCAGGTAGATCGCAGTGGTTCCGTCGATGACGTCACTCCAGGTGCTCTCGTCCTCCCAGTCGAAACGGCTGGAGCCACGGCGTGAGGCGGCGCGCACACGGTGCCCCCGTTCCTTCAGCCGTGCGCTCACGCGCCGCCCCGTCTTGCCGGTCGCGCCGAGCACCGTGATGGTCTGAGGTGTGGTCATGCCCTCAGCCCACCATGTTCCTGTGGGAGGGGGAATGTCCCGGAGTCGCGTGTGGATGTTCGAGGCTCCACGGTTCCTCCGTTCACCGGGGCCTTTGTCGTCCGTTCTCCGAGCCCTTTCCACGGAGATCACGGACCGTCATCCGGAACCCGTCGAAGCGCGTGTGTTCCATGCCACCCGAGATTGTTTCCGCCCATCATGAATAAGGCCCTCGAAAAGTGGCAGTAATGCTTGTACAGACGGGCAGCGACGCCACCGATCCCCACAAGGAGGAGGGCTTCATGGGCCAGTCGGAGAAACTCAGGGGCAGGACCACCCAGGTCACGGGCAGGGTCAAGGAGATGGCCGGAAGGGCGACCGGAAACAACCGGCTGCGCAACCGGGGCCGTTTCGAAATGTTCAAGGGACGCGCCCTCACGCGCACCGCGGGGTGGAAGGACTCCGTCCGCGGCACCCTCAGGAGTCTGCGCTCCCCTGGGCGGTGAGACCCCGACCGCCTGAGGACGACATCGAACCGTCGGCCCTTTCCACACGGCGTGGGAAGGGCCGACGCGTGTCTCAGGGACGGCGGGTCGAGAGGACGCAGAACTCGTTGCCCTCCGGGTCGAGGAGCACGACCCAGCTGAAGCCGTCCCCGGGCACGTCGGCGCGCCGGGCGCCCAGGTCGAGCAGCCGCCGAACCTCCTGGTCCTGCTCCCTGTCGGTGGGGTTGACGTCGATGTGCAGCCTGTTCTTGACGGTCTTGCCCTCGGGCACGCGCGCGAAGGTCAGTACCGGGGCCACCGGGCCCGCCCCGGCCTCGCCGGGGGCGCCGATGGCGACGAACCCCTCCTCCTCGTCGTCGTCCTTCACCTCGTAGTCGAGGGCCGCGCACCAGAACCGGGCGAGCAGGTGCGGGTCGGCACAGTCGATCGCGAGCTCGGTGAACTTGCTGGCCATGCCGGGACCTCCGGTCTCACGGGACGTTCGCTGTCGCGGACATCCTTCCAGGTTCGCCTCCGGGAGTCTCTTGACTTATCGTTCACCCAGTTCAGGCTACAGTTATCGAACAAGGTTTCGATCGCAGTGTCTTCCCCCTCCGGCTGTGAACACACGCAGAGAGGGGAGAACCGGTGTTCACGCACCTGCGCGCCGCCTCGTCGTTCTCCTTCCGGCACGGCACCGCCCCTCCCGCCGCGTTGGTCGAGCGCGCCGCGCTCGACGGCCAACCCGTGGTGGCCCTCACCGACCGGGACGGGCTCTTCGGTGTCGCCGAGCACATCCGGACCTGTGAACAGGCCGGGGTGCGCCCCGCCCTGGGCGCGGACCTCGCCCTCGCCTCCCCCGAGGGGGGACGGATCGTGGTGCTGGCCCGGGGCGCGCGGGGCTGGACCAGCCTGTGCCGCCTGGTCACCGCCGTCCACCGCGCGCCCGGTCCCGTGGCCGTGCTCCCCGAGCAGCTGGCCGAGCACCACGAGGGTCTGGTGGTCCTGTTGGGACCCGACTCCGACGTGGGGCGCGCCGTCGCGCAGGACCGCCCCCTGCACGCCCGGACCCTGGTGACCGCCTGGCGGGGGGTGGGTGTGGAGCTCGCCCTGGCCCCGCACGACCACGGCGCCTCCGGGCAGCGCCGCACCGCCCGGGACATGGTGCGCCTGGCCGACGAGGAGCACCTCCTGGCCGTGCTGACCAACGCCGTGCGCTACCCCACCTCCGAGTCGGCGGGGGTGGCCCTCGCCCTGGACCGCATCCGCCAGCACGCTCCCGGCGGCTACCGTCCCGCGCCGCGCACCGAGAGCGCCCACCTGGCCACCGGTGAGGAGATGTTCCGGATCGCGGTCGGTGTGTGCGGCGGGGACCGTACGCGCGCCCGCCGTCTGGTCGCGCACACCCTCGCCCTGGGCAGCTCCTGCGCGCTGGATCCCGTCGCCGACCTGGGTTGGGGCCGCCTGCACCTGCCGGAACGCCCTCAGGCCGCCGCCGACCTGCGCGGCCGGGTCACCGGGGGCGCCTCCCTGCTGGGGTTGGAGGGGGACCGCCGCGTCGACGAACGGGTCCGGCACGAGCTGGAGGTCATCGGCCGTCTGGGACTGGAGAGCTACTTCCTGACCGTGGCCGACGCCGCCCAGGCCATCCGGGACAAGCAGATCCGCTGCTTCGCCCGGGGTTCGGCGGTGGGCAGCCTCGTCGTGCACCTGCTGGGCATCTCCGCGATCAACCCCCTGGAGCACGGCCTGCTGTTCGAACGGTTCTGCACCCCGAGCCGCCCCGGACTGCCCGACATCGACCTGGACGTGGAGTCCGACCGGCGGCTGGAGGCCTACGACGCGGTCATCGCCTCCCACCCCGGGGCCAGCGCGACCGTGGCCATGATGGAGACCTACCGTGCCCGCAGCGCCCTGCGGGACGCCGGGGCGGCGCTGTCGCTGCCCTCGGTGGAGGTGGACCGCATCGCCTCGGTCTTCCCCCGGGTGCGGGCCTCCCGCATCAGCGAGACCGCGCGCGAGCTCCCGGAGCTGCGGAGCCTGGACGGCCTGGACAGCGAGCACGTGCGCAGGCTCTTCTCCCTCGCGGAGCGGTTGTCGGGCCTGCCCCGGCACGTGGCCATGCACCCGTGCGGGCTGGTGCTGTCGGACCACGCCATGGGCGACCGGGTCCCCACCCAGCCCTCCGGCGCCGGGTACCCGATGGTCCAGGCGGACAAGGAGGACGTGGAACACCTCGGGCTGCTCAAGCTGGACGTCCTCGGGGTGCGTATGCAGTCGGCCCTGGCGCACACCCTGGACGAGATCGACCGCACCTCGGGGCGGCGCCCGGACCTGGAGGCCCTCCCGGACGGGGACCCCGCCACCGCGCACATGGTCGCGGCCTCGAACACCCTCGGCTGCTTCCAGATCGAGTCCCCCGGGCAGCGGGAGCTGGTCTCCAGGCTGCGCCCGGACGGGGTGCCCGACCTCATCGCGGACATCTCCCTGTTCCGCCCCGGGCCCATGGGCACCGACATGGTCGCGGCCTACCTCGGGGCGCGGGAGGGCTCCGAGCCACCCCGGCTCCCCCACCCCGACCTCGCGCCGGTGCTGGCCGAGACCGGCGGGGCGCTGCTCTTCCACGAGCAGCTCCTGCACGCCGTCGACACCATGACCGGGTGCGGGCTGGACCGCGCCGAGGCCATGCGGCGCGCCCTGGGCACCGAGGAGGGCCGTCGCGAGGTGGAGACGCAGGTGCGTTCCCTGATGTCCGAGCGCGGGTACGACGCCCGGACCGTCGAGGACACCTGGCGGCTGGTGGCCGCGTTCGGCAACTTCGGCTTCTGCAAGGCCCACGCGGCCGCGTTCGCCCTGCCCACGTACCAGAGCGCCTGGCTCAAGCGGCACTTCCCCGCCGCGTTCTTCGCCGGGGTGATGACCCACGACCCCGGCATGTACCCGCGCCGGGTGCTCCTCAACGACGCCCGCCGCATGGGGGTGCGGGTACTCGGCCTGGACCTGAACGCCTCCCAGCGGCACTGGGGGCTGGAACCGGTCGGGGAGCGCTGGGGGCTGCGCCCGGCCCTGGCCGACCTCGGCGCCGTCACCGGGGCCGAACTCGACCACCTGCTGGCGCGGCGCCCCTTCACCGGTCTGCGGGACCTCCTCGCGCGGGGGTCGCTGTCCCGTGAGGCGCTGGACAACCTCGTCCTGGCCGGGGGGCTGGACTCCCTGGCCGGGGTCACCGGCGCCCCGGGCGCCCCGGACCGGCGCGACGTCCTCGTGCACGCGCACTCCCTGGCCCAGGCCCAGCACCGGCACGGGGACGCCCCCGGGCAGCTCTCCCTGGACGAGACCCCCGAGACCGTGCCCGCCGGGGTGGCCGCCCCGATGACCCACGCCGACCGCGTCAACGAGGAGCTGCGCGCGCTCGGCTACGAGCTCTCCGGGCACCGGCTGGACGCCCACGCGGAGGACTTCGCCAGGCTGGCCTCCACCCGGAACCTGGTCCTGGCCAGGGACCTGCACCGTTTCCCGGACGGTGCCCGGGTCCTGGTGGCCGGGGTGCGGGTCTGCACCCAGACCCCGCCCACCCGTTCGGGCAAGCGCGTGGTCTTCACCAGCATCGAGGACCGCAGCGGGGTCATCGAGGTGGTCCTGTTCTCCGAGGCCCAGCGGCGCTCCGCCGGCGCGGTGTTCGGTTCGGAGCTGCTCGCCGTGCACGGGCAGGTCCGGCGGTCCTCCCCGGGGGCGCTGCCCACCATCACCGCCACCCGCGCCCTGCCCCTGTCGGAGGTCTGAACGGCGTCCGGTCAGGCCCGCGTCCCGGGGCCACGGAGACGCCGGGTGGAGCGGCGGAACGCCCAGACGACCACGACGACGGCCAGCGCCGTCAGCGGGAGGCCCGTCACGGTGTCCGCGATCGCGAGCCCGGTCGTGGAGTCGGCGACGTAGAGCCACTGCCGTACGGCGAACCGGCCCGCGAACATGAGCGTCACCGCAGCGGTGGCGAGGTCGTGCACCAGCAGCGTGGAGCGGTCCTCGCGCCAGGCGTGGCCGCCTCCGTGGACGGCGTTCCAGACCACCCCGGTCAGCGGTCGGCGGGCGACGAGCGAGACGAACAGGACGACCGCCCCGACCAGGGACGCCCAGATCCCGATCAGGAAGAAGTCGTTGGCCGACCCGGTCGCGGCGGCCAGGCCACCGGCCACGGCGACGCCGAAGACCCCGCCCAGCGCGGGCATGAGCTTCTCACCGCGCCACAGCCGGAACACGGCCAGTGCCAGGGCGACCGCGACCGCGCCCCCGATCGCGGCCAGCAGGGAGAGGAAGGGGACGAGCACCGCGAAGACCACGACCGGCAGGACGGAGCACAGCATCCCGACCGGACCGCCGACCCCCTTCAGCACCTCCTGTCTGAGGTCGACGGGCGGTGCGGCGGGGGTCCTCTCCTCAACGGTGTCGGACGTGGTCTCGGTGGGGTCCGTGGCGAGCGGGGCCATGTCGTTCCTCTCGTTGGTCTCGGGAGGCCGGGTGCCGGGGGGCCGGACCCTGCCTGCGCGTCCACGTCCAGGATTCACCGTGTCCGGGCCGACCGACAGTGACGGAGTGTCATGACTTCGCACCACGAATGTCACTACCCCCGGTCACTCCGGATCAGCGAGGAGGTCCGTGTGGGCCGAGGCGTTGCCCAGGGACCGCAGCAGCTCCCCCACGAGGCGGTCGGTGGCGCTGCCGGGCTTCTCCAGCTCCAGCTGCGGGACACGGGTGACCTGCTCGTAGCGCTCGGCGTCGTACTCCGTGCCCGGTGAGGAGGCGCGCTCCCCGTCCCACGAGGACACCCCGTGGGTGTTGGTGACCGCCACCCCCACGTCCCAGCTGCCCCCGTACCCGGCGTCCTCGGACAGGCTCGCGAGCAGGTCCAGGAAGGCCCGCACCCGGAAGGCCAGGGCGCCGTCGAAGAACAGGTACCGGCCGTCGCTCCGGTCGGCCGCCCGCCCGCAGTACAGGGACACCTCGCCGCGTTCACGGACGACGAGGCGCAGGTCCCGTTCCTCCCGTACCACCATCGACGACGTGGACAGCTGGCTGGCGATCCCCACGCCGCCCGCGGTGCGGAAGCCGGAGACGAGCTCCCCGAAGACCGGCGACACCCGGGCGGCCGCACCGGCCCGTTCCCGGGTCCGCCGCGAGACCCCGTCCCGGACCAGGTCGAACAGGAGCGGCCGCGCGTCCTCGGCGGCGGTCCAGGCCTTGAACATGCCCGGGATGCGCCGCGAGGGCAGCGCGACCACGTGCAGGTGCGCCAGCGCCCCCTCCGGGAACGGGTCCTTCTCCACCTGTTCGCGCAGCGCGGTGCGCACCACGTCCAGCGAGGTGTCCCTGGCCCGGATGAGCCGTTCCACCTCGGTGTCGGGCAGGCGCCGTTTCTCCCGGTCGCCGCGCCCGTAGTACGCGCCGCCCGCCATGTGCGGGGCGAGCGGGGAGGCGGGCACCTCGATGAGCAGGTACCCGTGGCCGGGCCGCTCGCTCTCCAGCCACTCGACGGACACCTGGAGCGGCGGGTCGCAGGAGGACGCGGCGATCCGGGCCGGGGTCTCCAGGATCTGGTCGACCCACTCGACGGGAGCGAGCTCGAACCGCCCCTCGGTCTTGACCTCCCGCACGCCGACCACGATCAGCCCGCCGTCGATCGCGAAGGACGCCATGTCCTTGGCCTGGTCCTTGGAGCCGCGGAGTTGTTGCTTCGCCTCGCGTTTGGGGGTCTCGGTGAACGCGCCCTCGTTCAGGGCGGCCTCGAGTTCGGCTTCGCTGGCGGGACGCCATGTCGGGGGCAGGAGTCGATCCATGTCGGCATCATGCCCACTCTCATCGGCAACCCCGCACGTCTTCGCGAATCAGCCCCGAAGACGGCGACTCCGGGTGCGCGGAGCCCGGGCCTCAGGGGTGCGCGGGAGCCGTGCCGGGGCCCCGGAAGGTGCGGCGGTAGGCGCGGGGCGAGACCCCGAGTTCGGCGTGCATGTGCTGGCGCAGCGAGACGGCCGTGCCGAACCCGGCGCGGTCGGCGACCCGCTCCACCGGCAGGTCCGTCCCCTCCAGGAGCTCGCGTGCCAGGTCCAGTCTGCGCAGGGCGATCCACCGGCCCGGGGACAGGCCGGTCTCCTCCCGGAACCGGCGCGTGAACGTGCGCACGCTCATCGACTCCCGCCCCGCGAGGTCGGCCAAACGGGGCTGGAGGTACAGGTGCTCCTGGGCCCAGGCGCGGGCGCGGGCGGTGGCGGACCGCTCCGGGTCGGGCACGGGCAGCCGGACGTACTGGGCCTGGCCGCCGTCCCTGTGCGGCGGCACCACGGTGTTGCGGGCCACCTCGTTGGCCACGGAGGCGCCGTGGTCGGTGCGGACCATGTGCAGGCACAGGTCGGTGCCGGAGGCGACCCCGGCGGAGGTCAGCACCCGTCCGTTGTCGGTGTAGAGCACGTCCGGGTCGAGTTCGACGTGCGGGTACATCGCGCGGAAGTACCCGGCGGACATCCAGTGTGTGGTGACGCGACAGCCGTCCAGGAGGCCCACGGCGGCGAGCACGAACGCCGCCGAGCAGACGGAGGCCACCCTCGCTCGCGCTCCGACGCGGGCGAGGGCGGCGGCCAGTTCGGGACGGATCGGGTCGTGCGGGCGCTCGGCGTAGTCCTCCTCGGCCGCGGGCAGGACCACGGTGTCCGCGTCGTCGAGGGCCTCGGGGCCGTGGCGGACGTTGAGGGTGAGGTCGGTGTCGGTGGTGACCACCCCGGCCTCCAGGGCGCAGGTGACCACCTCGTAGAGCGGCTGGCCGTCCGCCCCTCGGGCCCGTCCGAACAGGCGGTGGACGATCCCGGCCTCCATGGGCAGCACCCCGTGCCGGACGAACACGGCCACGCGGTGGCGGCCGGGGCGGACGAAGACGCTCATGCCGCGATCCTATGGCCTGATTCTTTCGGTTGTTGTCCTTCGGGTCACTGTCCGGCTCCGATCTGGAACGCGAGCCTGGTGTCATGGCTTCCAGGACCGACCCATCCCGCCGTCCGCGCACCGCCCGGACCCCGCGCCGACACGCCCCCGTCCACCGTGCCTGGGTGATCGCCCTCGTGGCGGGGCTGACCATCGTGGCCGCCGCGTCCTTCGCGGCCGTACCGGGGCTCCTCGTGGAACCCCTGCACGCCGAGTACCGGTGGTCGCGCGGCGCGATCGGGCTGGCCGCCTCGGTCAACATGCTCCTCTACGGGCTGGTGGCGCCGTTCGCGGCGGCGCTGATGGACCGCTTCGGCCTCCGCCGGGTCGCCGTGGCCGCGCTCGGCGCGGTCGTGGTCGGCGCCGGGCTGACCACGGTGATGACCGCGCCCTGGCAACTGACCCTCCTCTGGGGGCTGCTCGTCGGCGCGGGCACCGGCTCACTGGCGATGACCTTCGCCGCGACCGTCACGCACCGCTGGTTCACGGAGCGGCGCGGCCTGGTGGTCGGCGCGCTGACCGGGGCGAGCGCCTTCGGTCAGCTGGTCTTCCTGCCCGCGCTGGCGTGGATCGTGGACCACCAGGGGTGGCGTCCGGCCGTGGTGACGTTGACCCTGACCGCCGCCGCGACGGCGCTCCTCGTGGCCCTGGTCCTGCGCGACCACCCCGCCGACCTGGGGCTGCGCCCCTACGGCGCGAAGGAGGACGTGCCCAGGCCCGAGCCGGAGCGCGGGGCCGCGCGGCGCACGGTCCGGGTCCTGTTCGCGTCGGTGCGGGACCGCCGGTTCTGGGTGGTCGCGGCGACGTTCGCGGTGTGCGGGGCCAGCACCAACGGACTCCTGTGGACCCACTTCGTCCCCGCCGCTCGGGACCACGGCATGGCGGTGACGACGGCCGCCGCGCTGGTCTCGCTGGTCGGTGTGTTCTCCCTGGCGGGCACCGTGCTGTCCGGCTGGCTCACCGACCGGGTCGACCCCCGCCACCTGCTGGCCCTCTACTACGGCGGCCGCGCGCTGCTGTTGGTGGCGCTGCCCGCGCTCCTCGGCCCGGAGGCCGGGGTCGCGATCGTCGCCTTCGTGGTGGTCTTCGGCCTCCTGGACGTGGCGACCGTGCCGCCGACCATCCTGCTGTGCCGCCGGATCTTCGGGGTGGACGGAGCGGTCGTCTTCGGGTGGGTGGGGGCGGCCCACCAGGCGGGAGCGGGCGCCATGGCGGTCCTCGGCGGCCTCACCCGGGACCTGACCGGCGGCTACGGCGCGGTGTGGATGGTCGCGGCGGCGCTGTGCGCGACGGCCGTGCCGCTCGCCCTCCGGATCGCGCGCGGGGAGGAGGGATGACCGTGCCGAGCACCGTCACGGACGCGCCCCGGCGCCCCTCCGTCCCGTTCGCCCTGGTCCTGCTGCTCCTGGCGGCGGCCCTGGCCCACGTGGGGCTGTCCGGGCTCGACCAGGGGTTGAGGGCCGCGCGCGGCGAGGGGGCGCCGGGGGTGTTCACCGCCGCCGACCTCACCTGTGTCCGGCACCCCGGGCACACGTCGTGCGCCTGCCACGGGAGCTTCGTCCCGGACTCCGGTGGTGCGCCCCGGAGCGTCGACCTGCACGCCGCCGGTCCCGGGACCTGCCTGGTGGGGGAGCCGGTCCCCGCGACGGACGCGGGTGCCGCGCACCGCGTGTACGGCCCGGACGGCTCCCGCGAGTGGCTGTTCGCCCTGGCCCTGCTCGGCGTCTCCCTGGCCGCGCCCGTGGGCCAGGCCCTGCTGTGGATCCGGTGGATCCGGGGCCGTTCACGCCCTACCCCTGCTGGTCGCCCGCCCCCGCGGTGAGCGCGGCGAGCAGCGGACCAACGGTCGATGGTGGTGCGTACGTGGGCGTTCGGGGGCGTTCGGGGCGCGCGCCGTTATTGTTGCTGGCATGACCGAAGACCGTCGGCGGGCTCCGCTGAGCAGCGACCTCGCGCAACGCGTGGTCGACCTCATCGCGCCGACCATCAGCCACAACATCAACGTGATGGACGAGCACGGCACGATCATCGCGTGCATGGACCCCTCACGGGTCGGCAGCCTGCACCACGGGGCCCAGCGGGTCATCGCCGAACGGCGCAGCGTGCTGGTGACGGTCCCCGAGCCGGGGACCTCCGACCGCCCGGGCGCCAACGAACCCCTGGTGATCGACGGTGAACTGCGCGGGGTCGTCGGGGTCACCGGCAACCCGAGGGAGGTCGAGGACCTGGCCCGGGTGGTCGCGCTCACCGTGCAGCTGCTCATCGCCCAGGAGTACGAGCAGGACGCGGTGAGCAGGCGGCACACCGAGGGCCGCGATCTCGTGGCGGCGCTGAGCTCGGGCACGACCCGCTCGGACGACGCCCGGGCGCGGCTGGCGGCCTCCGGGCTCCCCGCGCCGTGGTCGCTGGCGCTGTGGGCGTCCGCCACCCCGAGGCCGGGCGGCGGGGTCGCTCCCCCGCAGCTGGCCGAGGCCGCCGCCGCCAGGGTGAACGGCGTCAGCGGGCGGCGGGCGGCCGTCCTGCACGGGGCGCTCTGGATCATCGTCACCGGACGCCTCCCCGCCGCCGACTCCCTGGAGCTTCCCCCGGACAGCCGCCACACGCGCACCCCGCCCACCGACGACGTGGACACGTTGATGGCCCACGCCGAGGAGTCGCGCGCGCTGTGCCGGTACGCGGGGCTGATCCCCAGCATCGAGCGCGCCGAACCGTGGTCGCGGGAGATCGCCGTGGCCGTGGCCCACCTGTCCCGGCGGACCCTCACCCGCATGGCGGCCCGGACCGCGCCCCTCAGCGCGGCGCAGCGCCGGACCGTCTCCGCGATGGCCTCGGCCGTGTCCATGCGCGAGGCCGCCGACACCGTCTTCGTGCACCGCAACACACTCCTCCAGCGCGTGGACCGCGTCCGGGAGGCGACGGGCCTGGACATCCGGAGGCCCGATGACCTGACCACAGTGCACATGTGCCTGTACGCGGAGGCAGCACTGGGCATTTCGCCCATAGTTCCCCGATAAAGCCGCAGGAAGTCTGGGCGCTACACCGTCGAAATGCACCGAATCCGATTCTATGATCTCGCTCATGTCCACCGAGTTGCATGAGCATGACGAGACCGTTGACGCGCCCCCAGCCGTCCGGGTCGTGGTGATCCCCGATTCCTTCAAGGGGAGCGCCTCCGCCGTCGAGGTCGCGGAGGCCATGGCCCACGGCGTCCGCGACGCGTACGCCGACCACGGCCTTCCCGTGTCCGTGACCACCCTGCCCTTCGCCGACGGCGGCGAGGGAACCCTCGACGCCCTGCTCGGCGCCTGGGGCACGGAACCCCTCACGGTGGACACCACCGACGCGCTGGGCCGCCCCACCGTGGCACGCTTCGGTGTCTCCCCTGACGGCACCACCGGTGTGATCGAGGCCGCCGAGGCCAACGGCCTCCCCGGCGTGGCCGACGTCCCCCTCCAGGCGCGCACCGCCAGCAGCCGAGGGGTCGGGCGGCTGGTCACCGAGCTCCTGGACCGGGGCGTGGCGGAGATCCTCCTCTGTATCGGGGGCTCGGCCTCCACCGACGGCGGCACCGGCATGCTCAGCGCGCTCGGCGTGCGCTTCCTCGCCGCCGACGGCTCCGAGCTCCCCGACGGGGGCGGCCGCCTCGACGAGCTCTCCTCCCTCGACCTGGACCGGCTGGACCCGCGCGCCCGCTCCGTCCGCTGGCGGGTGGCGTGCGACGTCACCAACCCGCTGGTCGGCCCCCAGGGCGCCGCCGCCGTCTTCGGTCCGCAGAAGGGCGCCGATCCCGAGGACGTGCGCGTCCTCGACGCGGGCCTGGACCGGCTGGCCGAGGTCCTGGCCAAGAGCACCGGCGAGGACCTGCGGCACGTGCCCGGCATGGGCGCGGCGGGCGGCATGCCCGTCACGCTCACGGCCCTGCTCGGAGCCGAGGTCCTGCCCGGTTCCCGGATGGTCGCCGAGGTCCTGGGCGCCGAGGAGCTGCTCTCCCGCGCCGACCTCGTGCTCACCGGCGAGGGCCGCTTCGACAGTCAGTCCCTGGGTGGGAAGGTCGTCGACGCGGTCCGCCGCCTCACCCCAGAAAACGTGCCCGTCGTGGTGATCGCCGGAAGTGTCTCCGTCGGCCCCGACGAGCTCCGCCGCTCCGGGATCACGGCGGCGTTCTCGATCGCCCAGGGGCCCCGGACCCTGGCCGAGATGCGGGACGAGGCCGTCTCCGCCATCACCTGGACAGCGTTCAACTGCTGTCGCATCCTCCCTCACCGTCCAGGCCGACCCGACTCGGCCAGCCCTAAGGAACAACTTCCGTGATTAACCTCGCCATCCTCCTCCTGCTCGTGGTGGGCATCGTGCTCGCCACCGCCAGGTGGAAGATCAGCCCCTTCCTGGCACTGATGGGCGCCGCCGTCCTGGGCGCCTTCCTGTACCGGATGCCACTGGCCGAGATCGTTCCGACCATCACCGAGTCGTTCGGTGGCACCCTCGGCAACATCGGTCTGGTCATCCTCTTCGGCACGATGATCGGCGTGATCCTGGAGCGCTCCGGCGCCGCGATCGCGATGGCCGAGGGTCTGATCAAGATCCTGGGCACCCGGTTCCCGAACCTGACGATGTCCCTCATCGGCTACATCGTCTCCATCCCGGTGTTCTGCGACTCCGGCTACGTCATCCTGAACTCGCTGCGCAAGGCCATCACCGTGCGCACCGGGGTCTCCGCCCTGGCCACCTCGATCGCGCTGATGACCGGTCTGTACGCCACGCACACCCTGGTCCCGCCGACCCCGGGTCCGCTGGCCGCCGCCGAGAACATCGGTGTCACCAACAACCTCGGCATGATCATCGCCATCGGTCTGCCGGTCGCCGCCGTGGCCGCCGTCGCCGGTCTGATCTTCGCGAGCCTGCACTCCCGCAAGGAGTTCACGCCGCTGCCCGCCGAGACCGAGACCGACATCTCGGGGCAGTCCTACGAGGAGCTGCGCGCGAGTTACGGCCGCCTGCCCAACGGGTTCCTGGCGTTCTTCCCGATCCTGCTCCCGCTGGTGCTCATCTGCGTCGGCTCGGTCGTGAAGCTGCCGTCCCAGCCCATCGGCGACGGCACCCTGTTCGACGTCGTCGCGTTCGTCGGCACCCCGGTGATCGCGCTCGCGCTCGGCCTGCTCTCCTCCGTGATGCTGCTGCGCGGCCACGGCAAGCTCGCCCGCTTCAACGAGCAGATCTACGACTCGGTCCGCCTGGCCGGTCCGATCCTGCTCATCACGGGTGCCGGTGCCGCCTTCGGTGGCGTGCTGGCCGCCTCCCCGCTGACCGACTTCCTGTCGGACAACCTGAGCGGCCTGGGCCTGGGCCTCGCGGTGCCGTTCCTGATCGCGGCCGCCCTCAAGACCGCCCAGGGCTCCTCGACGGTGGCGATCGTGAGCACGTCCGCGATGCTCGCGCCCATGCTCGGCACGCTGGGTCTGGACTCGACGGAGGGCATGGTCCTCGCTGTGCTGGCGATCGGCGCCGGCGCGATGGTCGTCTCGCACGCCAACGACTCCTACTTCTGGGTCGTCTCGCAGCTGAGCCGTATCCCGGTCGCGACCGCGTACCGGACGCTCACGCTGGCCACCGCCATCGAGGGTCTCGCCGCCTTCGTCACCATCTGGGTGATCAGCCTGTTCCTGCTGTAGACCGCCTCGGCGGAGCTGGCCGGGTGCAGGCGGTCAGACCGAGAGGGGCCCGGGTGGACGTTCGGCGTCCACCCGGGCCCCTCCGTGTGTTCCGGTCCGGATCAGCGGCGGGTCCGGCGCAGGCACGAGACGACGTCCCACACGCTGAGGGCGATCACCGCGACGGCGAGCGGGAGGGGCGCCACCGACCAGTCGGTGGCCACACCGAAGACCGCGCCGAACCGCTCGGGGAGGTCGGGGACGATCAGCTGTTCCCGGAGCAGCAGCCACACGGTGACGATCGCCCAGGTGGCGCTGGCCAGCACGTGGCCGACCGCGAGGGCCGGTGTCCAGCGGCCGCTCCTCCACACCGCGAGGGCCAGGACGATCTCGACCACCAGCGGGCCCACCAGGAGCACCACCCAGGGCAGGGCGAGGTCCGGGTCGAGGACCTGCACCTGCCGTGCGGGGTCCGCGACGCCGAGGAACTGCCAGGTCAGCAGGGCGATCACCAGTGCCGTGAAGGCCACGTGGAACAGGGTCTCCGCCACCCCGACCCTGGCGCCGGGAGACTCCTCCGGCAGCTGACCGGTGTCCCAGGCGGTCACGGGCCGGTCCCGCGCCTCGGCCGGGCGCGTCCTCTCGATGACCGCGTAGACGAGGGTCACCCAGAAGCAGACGTGCACCGTGACGGCGATCGCGGCCACGAGCGGTCCCAGGACGACGTCGCCGGGGTCGCCGGAGGCGGACACGAACCGTTCCGCGAGTGCCAGGGCGAGCGTGAGCGGCAGCAGGACCGCCAGGAGGCCCCGGAGGAGGCGGACGTACTCCGGGTACACGCCCGGGCCAACGAGGTACCGGGGCCGGTCCCCGTACTCGCGGGCGAGCAGGTCCGGGTCGCCCAGTTCGGTGAGCGCCTCCCGTTCGGCCTGTTCCGGGTCCGCCCCGGCGTCGATCCTGGCCTCGACCGAGTCCTGGATGGAGCCGCGCAGTTCCCGGGCCACGTCCGGCCCGGTGTCGGGCCCCAGGTGGCGGGTGACGGACCAGACGTAGCGGTCCGTGAGGGTGGATGCGGTACCGCGTTCACTCATGGTGTTCCCCTTGTCCGAGGGCGCGGATCGCGTCGTCCAGCACCCGCCACTCCCGTGTCATCCGCTCCAGCACCGCGAGGCCGTCCGCGCTGACCCGGTAGAACTTGCGCGGCCGGGCCTCCTCGGTGTTCCACTCGCTGGTCAGCAGCCCCTGTTTCTCCAACCGCCGCAACAGCGGGTAGAGGGTGTTGCCGTCCACCGGGAACCCGCTCTTCTCCAGGGTCTCCAGCAGGGCGTAGCCGTAGTGGGGCCGCTCCAACGTGGAGAGGCAGGCCAGTACGACCGTGCCCCTCCGCAGTTCCTGGAGGTGTCCGGCCAGGAGCTCGTCGTCCTTCATGCGTCACACGATAGTGTGCCTCACACACTATCGTCAATCACACAGGCGAAGAGGACCCGGACGACGGGTGCACGGGATCACGACGCCGCCCCCGCCTCCGATCCCACGAGGGCGCGCATGCCCTCGACGAGTCCGGTGCCGTCGGGCACCCCGTCCGGATCGACCAGGAACAGGGCCATCGTGCCCGGCACCATGGTGAGCAGCAGCGAGCCGAGTCCGCGCTCCTGCTCCGCCGTGACCTCCTCCTCGGGGACGTCGAGCACCAGCGCGACGAGCGCGCGCCGGGCCAGCGCGTGCCCCTGGACCAGCCGCGCCCGCAGCTCGGGCTGGCGCTCCAGGTGCACCAGCGCCTCGAAGTTGGCGGCCACCATGGTCCGCGCCTCGGGGTACGCGCGGGCGAGCTGGTTCATCGTCTCCTCGAAGCGGCCCAGCGGCGTGGTCCGCTCGGGCCGCAGAGTTCCCAGGACCCGCTCCGTCCACTCACCGACGGCCTCGATCATCGCGGCGGTGAGCAGGGCCTCCTTCGAGCCGTAGTGGTAGCCGATCGACGCCAGGTTGGCCCCGGAGGCGGCCACGACGTCCCGGGCGGTGGTGCGGGCGTACCCCTTTTCGTAGAGGCACCGCTTGGCCCCTTCGAGCAGCTGTTCCTTGTGTCCCATAGCTGGATCCTAGTCATTTTCCATACGAGCGTCTTGTACGAACGTCATATACATACGTATGATCACGCCATGGAGATCACGAGACTGGACCAGGGACGGGAGGGCGACGCCGCCTCCCTCCTCGCCCGCGCCATGGACCTCGACCCGGTGAGCGTCTGGCTCTTCCCCGACCCCGAGGGCCGGGCCCGCGCGCTCCCGCTGGTCACACGGTCCTTCGTCGACCGGGCCATGGCCACCGACCGGGTGCTGGTGGACTCCTCCGGCGACGCCGTGTCCGCCTGGATCCGCGAGGACGGGACCGGCCACGGCGCGCCCCGGGACGAGGACCCCCCGGAGGAGTTCGCCCCCTACGCGGAGCGGCTCGCCGCCATGGACGAGCTCGCGTCCTCACGGCACCCGGCCGGACCGCACCTGTACCTGCCGATGATCGGCGTCCTCGACCGGGCGCGCGGACGGGGCGTCGGGAGCGCCATGCTCCGCCAGCGCCTCCGCGACGCCGACCTGCCCGTCTACCTGGAGGCGAGCTCGACCCGGAGCCGGGACCTCTACCTCCGCCACGGCTTCACGCCCTTCGGTGACCCCGTCCACTTCCCCGACGGCCCGCCGATGTTCCCGATGCTGCACACGCCCCGATGACCCCCACGACCACTGGAGCGCCCATGAGGGCCTACACGCACGCCACCGTCATCGACGCCACCGGAGCCCCGCCGCGCCCCGACCACACGGTGCTGGTCCGGGACGGCGTGATCACGACCGTCGCCCCCGCCTCCGTCACCCCGGTCCCCGAGGGTGCCGAGGTCGTCGACCTCACCGGCCGGTACCTGATCCCCGGCCTCACCGACGCGCACACCCACAGCAACGGCGCCGACCGCGTCATCCCCGCCCTGTACGTCCTCAACGGCGTCACCGCCGTGCGGGAGATGTGGGGCTCCGACGAGGTGCGGCGGCTCCGCGCCCGCGTGGAGGCGGGCGACCTGCTCGGCCCGCGCTGGACCGTGGCCGGGAGCCTGATCGACGGCGCGCCCTCCCTCTGGGACGACGCCCCCAACCCCGAGCCGCCGACCGTCGTCGCCCACGCCCGGGAGGCGCGGCGGGCGGTCCACGAGTCCCGCGACGCGGGGGCCGACTTCGTCAAGGTCTACTCCCGGCTCGACGCCGAGTGCTACCACGCGATCCTCGACGAGGCCCGACGCGTCGGCATCCCCGTGGCCGGGCACCGCTCCGACCACGTGCCCTTCGTGGAGCAGATCGAGTCGGGGCAGCGCTCCTTCGAGCACGTCCACGGCCTCTGGCCCGCGCTCTCGCGGAACCCGGAGGCGATGGAGGCGGCGATGGACCGGATCCGCATCGAGCCCGACACCTACTACTCCAGCTGGTTCCACCAGGTCACCGAGGTCGAGTGGGAGGCCGCCAACACCCTGGGCCCGGCCGAGTCGGCCTCCGTGTTCGCCCGGATGGCCGCCAACGAGGTCGCCTACTGCCCCACCCTCGTCATGCACCGGGCCCTCGACCTGCCCGAGCGGGTGCGGCTGACCGACCCCCGCCTGCGGTACATGCCGCCGGACACCACCGCCCTGTGGGAGTACGTGCTGGAGGCGATGTACCTGAAGGGGCGCGGGGCGGAGGAGTCGGCGCGGCGCCGCGTGCTGTTCGAGCTGCGCCGGGCCGCCGTCGCCGCGATGGACGACGCCGGGGTCCGTCTGCTCGCCGGGACCGACCCGCAGACCCCGGGCGTCCTGCCGGGGTTCGGACTGCACGAGGAACTGGAGCTGATGGTGGGGGCCGGGCTCTCCCCCCTGCGCGCGCTCCAGACCGCCACCGTCGAACCGGCGCGGTTCCTCGGACGCGAGTCGTGGTCGGGCACAGTGGAACCGGGCCGGGTCGCCGACCTGCTGGTCCTGGACGCCGACCCGCTGGCGGACATCCGCAACACCACCCGGATCCACGCCGTGGTGATCCGGGGCCGCCACATCGGCCCCGAGGAGCGCGCGACCCTGCTGGCCGGGGTCGAGACGGCCGCCGCCGAGGGATGACCCGCGAGGTCGGGGCCCCCGGGCACCGGCCCCGACCTCCTCCGCCACCGAGGCCGCCGCCCCGGTCCGGGACCGACGCCGGAAAAGGAGTGTGCGTGCCGTGAAGGGTGTGACAGGTTGGGCGCATGCCTGACTACCGCCGCGACCTTCTGCGCGACCAGTACGACCTGACCTGGGCGCTCTTCGAGTACCACCTGGAGCGCATGGAGCCCGAGGACTACCTCTGGGAGCCCGCCGAGCTCTGCTGGACACTGCGCCGAGGGCCCGGCGGCATGTGGACCCCGGACTGGGCCGACAGCGAGCCGGACCCGGTGCCGGTGCCCACCATCGCCTGGCTGACCTGGCACATCGGCTGGTGGTGGACGGTCACCCTCGACCACACCCTGGGCCGCACCCCGCAGGACCGCGCCGAGATCCGGTGGCCCGGCGAGGAGGGTGCCGCCGACTGGCTGCGCGGCATGGGGCTGGACTGGATCGACGCCCTGTCCGAGATGGACCTGGACCGGCCCGCCTCGTTCCCGTGGCAGGGGGCGGAGGGGAAGACCAACGCGCACACGGCCGCGTGGGTCAACTCCGAGCTGATGAAGAACGTCTCCGAGGTCGGGCAGCTGCGCCTGCTCCGCGCCGCCGCCCGCCGCTAGGCGACTTCCGGAGCCTTCTCCCTGCCCTCGGGGACGTCCTCGGAGGCGTCCAGCCGGGTGCGGCGCAGCAGCCACAGCACGGCGATCCCGGTCGGGGCGAGCAGGGCCACCCCGAGGCCGTACCCGGTCTGCACCGCCGTGGTGAAGGCCCCGAAGGCCGCGTCCAGGAGCTGCCGCGCCTGGTCCGCCGGGAGGCCCTCAGCCACGCCCACGGCGCCGCCGACGCTCTCCCCTGCCGCCTCCAGCCCGGGTCCGGGAATCCCGTCGAGACCGGCGCCGTCGAGACCACGCCGGTAGACGACCGCCGCCATGCTGCCCAGGAGGGCCATGCTGAGCGCTCCGCCGAGGCCGCCCGCCACGTCGGACATCGCCGCCGCCGACCCGGCCCTGCTGACCGGGGCGCTCACCACGATGAGGTTCACGCCGAGGGTGAAGAGCGGCCCGAGCGCCAGGGCCATGACGGTGGCGGCGGAGATCAGCGCGGCGGCGCCGACCTGGCCCACCATCAGCGCGAGCGCCCCGCCCGCGACGGAGGCCACGAGCAGACCGCCTCCCATGGCGGCGGAGGGCCGCATCCACCGGGTGAGCAGGGGCGCGCCCAGGCCGCCGACGATGGAGGCCAGCGCGGGCACGACCATCAGCGCACCGGTCTCGGCGGGTGAGAGGCCGAGTGCGGTCTGGAGGTACTGGACCAGCAGCATGTCCGCCGCGCCGTAGCCCAGGAGCATCAGCAGCAGGGCGCCGAGGGAGACCGTGAACGCGGGGGTCGCGAACAGGCGCATGTCCATGAGGGGTTCGGGCAGGCGCAGCTGTCTGCGGACGAACAGCGCGCCGAGCACCAGCCCGGCGACGACCGGGAGAAGGTAGGGCCACACCGCGCCGTCGGATCCGGAGGCGCTCCGGTCCGCGATCTCCTGGAGCCCGAAGACCACGGCGATGATCGCGCCCATGGACAGGGCCACGCTGGGCAGGTCCACGCTCCCCTCCACCCGCTCCCGGCCCGCGGGCAGCAGGGGCGTGGCCAGCAGCAGGAGCGCGGCGACCGGGACGTTGATCAGGAAGACGGCGCCCCAGGAGAAGTGTTCGAGGAGCACTCCGCCCAGCGGCGGCCCCAGGGCCATCCCGCCGGAGAAGGAGCTCATGACCACCGCGACGGCCACGGAGAACTGGCGGGCGTCGGTGAAGACGACCCTGAGCAGCCCGAAGATGCTCGGTGACATCGTCGCCGCCGCCGTCCCCATGAGGGCGCGCATCGCGATGAGGACCTCGGGGGTGGGAGCGAAGGCCGCGACGAGGGACGCCAGCCCGTAGACGGCCACTCCGCCCATGAGCAGGCGTCGGCGCCCGACCCTGCGGCCCAGCCAGCCCATGGTGAGCGCCAGGCTGACCCCGACGAACTCCCCCGCGTGCAGGACCCACAGCATCTGGGTGCTGCCCGGGGACAGGTCGGCGGCGATCGCGGGCAGCGCCATGAACAGCACGGACATGTCGGTGGCGGCCATCAGCAGGGGGAGCGTCATCACGGCGAGCGCCGTCCAGTCCCGCCAGGTCGCGCGTCGGGGGGCTTGGGTGTTCACGTGTCCTCCAGGTTCGGTCCCATGCGGCCGACCCTAGAACCTCAACCAATGTTCAGTTCAACCCCGCACCCTCCGCCCCCACGGTTGAGGCTCCGCGCGACCGGGTAGTCCCACCTGTGTCCGAGCAGGTCAGGCTAGTCGCGAACCCCGAGGGGTCACGGCGGTCTCGGGGGGCGAACCATGGGTGTCGAACGCGGTCTCGACGGACTCCGGAAGGTCCTGGACGGACTCGGGTTCCCCCTGACCCGGGACGAGGCGGTCGCGGCGGCCCTGGACGCGGGCGCCGACGAGGAGATCGTGAGCGCCCTGCGGGCCATGCCGAACGCCGAGTACAACGAGGCCAAGGAGATCCTGGCCGCCGTCCCGCTGCCCGAGCGCGAACCGGGGTCGCACACCGAGTCCGCGCGTTCCCGGGAACGCGGCCCGCACTAGCCCGACCTGAAAACGCAGGTCAAGGGCGCGCAAGACTGAGGTCAACCTCTCAAAAGGGACTCCCCAGTACATTTCAAATAGTGGTTAGGTTAGGCTCTCCTTCATCACTGGAACCTGGAGGAGAACCACCATGAAGTCCCCCGGCCGCCCCGTCACGGCGCTCTCACTCATCCTCGCGTCGTCCCTGGTCATCGCGGGTTGCTCCGCGGACGCCCAGGACACCGACGACTCCTCCGCCGCCGGGGGCGCCACGATCGAGGTCGAGGACAACAACGGCACCCAGACGGTGAACTCCCCCGCCGCGTCCGTGGTCGCCCTCGACAACCGGACCTTCGAGACCCTCTCCGACTGGGACGTCGAGCTCTCCGCCGCCGCCGTGTCGCTCATGCCCGACACCATCGGCTACACGCGGGACGACTCGATCATCGACATCGGCACGCACAACGAGCCCGACCTGGAGGCGATCGTCGCCGCCGAGCCGGACCTCGTCGTCAACGGCCAGCGCTTCACCCAGCACCAGGACGACATCGCCTCGCTGGTGCCGGACGCCACCATCCTGGACCTCGACCCGCGCGAGGGCGAGCCCTTCGACGCCGAGCTCAAGCGGCAGGTCACCGCCCTCGGTGAGGTCTTCGACAAGCAGGACGAGGCGGCCCAGCTCGTCGAGGACCTCGACGCCGCCGTCGAGCGCGTCCAGGCGGCCTACGACGAGGACCAGACCGTCATGGCCGTCACCACCTCCGGCGGCGAGATCGGCTACCTCGCGCCGAGCGTCGGCCGCACCCTCGGCCCGGCCTTCGACATCCTCGGTCTCACCCCCGCGCTGGAGGTCGACGGCGCCAGCGACGACCACCAGGGCGACGACATCTCCGTCGAGGCCATCGCCGACTCCGACCCCGACTGGATCCTCGTGATGGACCGCGACGCCGCCGTCGCCGCGGACGAGTCCGGGTACGAGACCGCCGAGAACATCCTGTCGAGCTCCGAGGCGCTCTCCGGCGTGTCCGCCGTCAAGGACGAGCAGATCGTCCACATGCCCGTGGACACCTACACCAACGAGGGCATCCAGACCTACACCGAGTTCTTCAACGCGTTCGCGGACGCCCTGGAGGCTCGGGCTTGATCCCGCTCGCCCCCGGGGCACGCGCCGACGTCACCACGCACGTCGGCGCGTGCCCCCGTGAACGGCACCGGCGCTCCGGGGGTGGCCGGACGTGACGACCGCGACCCCGCCCCCGTCGCGCACCCGGCACAAGGGACGGCTGTTCGACTGGAGGCTGCTGGTCGGCGTCGCCGTCGTGGGAGCCCTCCTCGCGCTGTCGCTGGCCACCGGCGTGTACGACATCCGCGGCGCCGACGACGGCGGCGAGATGTTCGCGATCACCCGGATCCCGCGCACCGTCGCCCTCGTGCTCGCGGGCGCGGCCATGGCCATGTCCGGTCTGGTCATGCAGCTGCTGACCCAGAACCGCTTCGTCGAGCCGACCACCACCGGGACCACCGAGTGGGCGGGCCTCGGTCTGCTCACGGTGATGATCCTGCTGCCGGGCGCGAGCATCGGCACCCGCATGGCCGGGGCGATCCTCGCGGCGTTCGTCGGCACGATGGTGTTCTTCCTCTTCCTGCGCCGCGTCACCCTGCGCTCCTCCCTGATCGTCCCCATCGTGGGCATCATGCTCGGCGCCGTCGTCAGTTCGGTGTCCACCTTCGTCGCCCTCCGCACCGACATGCTCCAGAACCTCGGCGTGTGGTTCGCGGGCAGTTTCACGTCGGTCCTGCGCGGACAGTACGAGCCACTGTGGATCGTGGCCGTGGTGGCCGTCGCGGTGTTCGTCGTCGCGGACCGCTTCACCGTCGCCGGGCTGGGCGAGGAGATCTCCACCAACGTCGGCCTGAACCACAACCGGGTCGTCCTGCTCGGCACCACCCTCATCGCGGTGGCGACCGGCGTGGTGACCGTGGTGGTGGGCAACCTGCCCTTCCTCGGGCTCATCGTCCCCAACATCGTCTCGATGTTCCGCGGCGACGACCTGCGCGGGAACCTGCCGTGGGTGTGCCTGCTCGGAATCGGCATCGTCACGGTGTGCGACCTGGTCGGCCGGACCATCGTCATGCCCTTCGAGGTGCCCGTGTCCCTCATCCTCGGTGTCGTCGGCGCCGTGGTGTTCATCCTTCTCCTGTTGAGGCAGCGCCGCCGTGGCTGAGTCGACCGTTCCCCGGGTACGGACCTCCCGGACCCTGCCCACCCCGCGCGCCCGCCTCCGCTACCGGATCGTCGTCTCGGCCCTCGTGGTCCTCGCGGTCGGCTTCACCTTCGGCCTGCTGGCCTGGGACAACCCGATGCCGGTGGGATCGGACGGGTTCTGGCGCATCGCGGAGCTGCGGGCCACCAACGTGGTGGTCATGGCCGTGGTGGCGATCTGCCAGGCCATCGCCACGGTGAGCTTCCAGACCGTGACCAACAACCGCATCATCACCCCGTCGATCATGGGGTTCGAGGCGCTCTACGTCGCGGTCCAGACCTCGGCGGTGTACTTCCTGGGCGTCGCGGGCGTCCTCGCCGTCAAGGGCCTCCCGCAGTTCGTGCTCCAGATCGCGCTGATGGTCGGCTTCGCGATGCTGCTGTACGGCTGGCTGCTGTCCGGCCGCTACGGCAACCTCCAGGTGATGCTGCTCATCGGCATCGTGGTCGGCGGCGGACTCGCCTCGGTCTCCACGTTCATGCAGCGCCTGCTCACCCCCAGCGAGTTCGACGTGCTGGCCGCCCGGCTGTTCGGCAACGTCTCCAACGCCGACGCCGCGTACCTGCCGGTGGCGATCCCGCTGTGCCTGGTGGCCGCGACCCTGCTGGTCCTGGGTTCTCGGCGGCTGAACATCGTGGCGCTGGGCCGGGACGCCTGCACCGGGCTCGGCCTGAACCACCGGCGCGAGACCATGCGGGTGCTCTTCCTGGTGTCGGTGCTCATGGCGGTCTCCACCGCGCTCGTGGGCCCGATGACCTTCCTCGGCTTCCTCGTCGCGACCCTGGCCTACCAGTTCGCCGACACGTACGACCACCGGTACGTGTTCCCGGTCGCCGCGCTGACCTGCTTCGTGGTCCTCAGCGGCGCCTACTTCGTCATGCGGAACGTCTTCTACGCCAACGGGGTGGTCTCGATCATCATCGAGTTCGTCGGCGGCCTGGTGTTCCTGTTCGTCATCCTCAGAAAGGGCCGGCTGTGATCACCCTCGAAGGCGTGCGCAAGGAGTACGGGGGCGAGGTGACGATCGGCCCCGTGGACCTGGAGATCCCCCGGGGCGGCGTGACCGCCCTGGTGGGGCCGAACGGCGCCGGGAAGTCCACCCTGCTCACCATGGTGGGGCGGCTGCTCGGCCTCGACGCGGGCACCATCGAGGTCGCCGGGTACGACGTGACGAGGACGCCCTCCAAGGACCTGGCCAAGATCGTCTCCGTGCTGCGCCAGGAGAACCACTTCATCACCCGGCTGACGGTGCGCCAGCTCGTCGCGTTCGGCCGCTTCCCCCACTCCAAGGGGCGGCTGACCGTGGCCGACGAGGAGGTGGTCAGCCGCGCGATCGACTTCCTGGACCTCACCGAGCTGGAGGACCGCTACCTCGACCAGCTCTCGGGCGGCCAGCGCCAGCGCGCGTACGTGGCGATGGTGCTGTGCCAGGAAACCGAGTACGTGCTGCTCGACGAGCCGCTGAACAACCTCGACATGCGCCACTCGGTGCAGATGATGAAGCACCTGCGCCGGGCGGCGGCCGAGCTCGACCGCACGATCGTGATCGTGCTGCACGACATCAACTTCGCCGGGCACTACGCGGACCACATCTGCGCCGTCAAGGACGGCGCGGTCGTGGAGTTCGGCACCCCGGCGGAGATCATGACCGACGACGTCCTCACCCGGGTCTTCGACACCCCGGTGACCGTCGTCGACGGCCCCAACGGACCGCTCGCCGTCTACTACTGATCCCGGGATACTGGGGTGGTGAGCACCCCTCCGGCCGAAGTGACCGTCACCCCCGACCTCGTCCGCCAGCTCCTGCGGGAGCAGCACCCCGACCTCGCGGAACTCCCGATCGCGCCCGTCTCCCACGGCTGGGACAACACCCTCCTCACCCTGGGGGAGCACCTGTGCGTGCGCATGCCGCGGAGGGAGGCCGCGGCCGCGCTGGTCGTGAACGAGCAGCGGTGGCTGCCCGGGATCGCCCAACGGGTGGGCGTCCCCGTCCCGGTGCCCGTGCGGGTGGGCCGCCCCGGGCACGGCTACCCCTGGCACTGGTCGGTCGTCCCGTGGTTCGAGGGCCGCACCGCCGCCGAGGTCCCGGTGGAGGAGCGCTCCGAACTGGTCGAACCCCTCGCGCTGTTCCTCTCCCGGCTGCACGTGCCCGCCCCGGACGACGCGCCCCGCAACCCGGTCCGGGGGGTGCCCCTGCGCGACCGCGACACTCGGGTTCGCGAACGCCTGGCCGCCAGCCCCGACCCCCGCGCCCCGGACCTGCTCGCCCTGTGGGAGGAGCTGCTCCCGACCCCCGGGTGGTCCGGTCCGGCGCTCTGGCTGCACGGCGATCCGCACCCCGCCAACCTCCTGGTCGGATCGGCCGCGCACACGCGTGAACGGGGCCGCCTCGACCTCGTCGCGGTCCTGGACTTCGGCGACCTCACCTCCGGTGACCCCGCCTCCGACCTCGCCGCCGCCTGGCTGGCCTTCGGCCCCGAGGACCGCGCCCGGCTGCGCGCCGCCCTGGACCGCCGCCGGGGGATCGACCCCCACACCTGGGACCGGGCGCGCGCGTGGGCGCTCCTGTACGCCACCCTGCTGTGCGCCAGCGCCCCGGAGCACCCGCTCCTGGGCGCCATCGGGGACCACACCGTCCTCCAGCTGCTGCACACGTAGACGGGCCGGGCCCCGGTCCGAGCGGGGTGCTGGTCGGTGCGGCTCCGACGGAGGCGCACAATGGTCCGAAACCCACCCGGACCCGACAGGTGATGATCGTGAGCAGACCAGGACCGACCGTGAAGTCCCTGATGGAGGCGTTGGAGGGCCCGGTCCACGGGCTGGTCTCGGCGCCCCGGGGGCTGGACGCCCTGGTGCGCTCCGTCGTGGTGGCCCACCCCGACGATCCGGTGCCCCCGGGTTCCCTGGTCGTCGCTCCCGCCGGTGGCACCGAGGCCCTCGCCCTCGCCCGCCGGGCCGTGCGGGGCGGGGCGAGCGCCGTCGCCGTGCCCGGGTCGCCCGACGACGGGCTGCGCGACCTCGACCTCGCCGTGCTCTCCGTCGACCCCGCCCTGGACGCCGCCGAGTTCGCCGCCCTCGCCCGTACCGCGCTGGACTCCTTCGACCCCGAGGACCGGCACCGGGACCTGTTCTCCCTCGCCCAGACCGTCGCGACGCTGACCGGCGGGATCGTGAGCATCGAGGACGGCGCGAACCGGGTGCTGGCCTACTCCGCCTCCCACGAGGGCGCCGACGAGCTGCGTCAGCAGACCATCCTCGGCCGCGACTGCCCCGCGTCCTTCGTCGCGCACCTGCGCGCGTGGGGCGTGGACGAGCGCATTCGCGCCGGTGAGGTCGTCGAGGTCGCGGAACGCCCCGACCTCGGCGCCTCCCGCAGGAGGGTGGTGGGCATCCGGGCCGGGGAACGGCCGCTCGGCAGCATCTGGGTCCAGCAGGTCGACCGTCCCCTCTCCCCCACCAGCGACCAGGTGCTCCGGGGCGCGGCACGCCTGGCCGCCGTCCACGTCTCCCGCGCGAACAGCGGGGCCCGCGCCACCGGCCACGACACCGTGGAACTGTCCGTGGGGCTGCTGACCGGCGCCTTCGACACCGACGCGCTCGCCCGGCACCTGGGCGTCGACCCGGCCACGCCCGTGTCGGTGATCGCCCTGGCCCTGCGGGAGGAGGAGGTGGACCAGCCGTGGCGGCTGCACCAGGCCGCCGAGGTGGTCTCGGTCTACGCGGCCGCCTACCGCAGGAACGCGCTGGTCATCCCGGCCTGCGGCCTGCTCTACGTCCTGCTGCCCACGCCCTCGGGGCAGGCGCCGCTCACGTGGGTGCGGGAGCTGGTGGCGATGCTGCGTCAGCACCTCGGCACCCCGGTGCAGGGTTCCGTGGCGGGGGTGGCGCCCCGGATGCGCGGGGTGCCCGCGCTGAAGAAGCACGCGAGCCGCGTCCTGGAGGTCATCGCCGACGACCCGGACCGGCTGGTCGCCGACTACGAGGAGACGCGCTCCTCGGTGGTGCTCCGGGAGGTGGTCGAGTACCTCGCGGAGCGCCCCCACCTGCGCGACGAACGGCTGGACTCCCTCGACGACGACCAGCGCAGGTCGCTGTCGGCCTACCTGGACGCCTTCGGTGACGTGACCAGCGCGGCGACCGGTCTGCACGTCCACCCCAACACCCTCCGCCACCGCATCCGACGGATCTGCGCGCTCACCGGGCTCAACCTGGACGACGCCGACCAGCGGCTCCTGGCGTCGGTCAGCCTGCGGGTGTGAGCGGGCGGCGGGTCGCGGTCCGGCCGCTCCCGGGTCTCCCCGAGATCACGGCCGACCTGCGGCGATCCCCGTGCGGGCCCGGGTTGTCGCGGCCGACACCGCTCCGCCCGGCTTGTCGTCGGTTCGGACAACGGTGACCGGCGCCACCCGCTCCTAGGCTCCAGGCCGTACTCACGGGCCCCGCCGTCCGCCCGTGGAAACCGTCCCCGTCTGGAGCCCCGTCCATGAGTCCCGAGAGCACGAGCGCGTCCGACGCGCAGGCCCGCCCGCCCAGGGCCAAGGTCCTGGTGGCCAGCCTGACCGGAAGCACGATCGAGTGGTTCGACTTCTTCCTCTACGGCACGGCCGCCGCACTGGTCTTCAACAAGCTCTTCTTCCCCTCGGACGACCCGCTCGTCTCGTTGATGCTGTCGTACCTGACCTTCTCGCTGACGTTCTTCATCCGACCGCTCGGCGGCGTCCTGTTCTCGCACATCGGTGACCGGATCGGCCGGAAGAAGACGCTGATCATCACGCTGTCGCTCATGGGCGGCGCGACGATGCTCATCGGGCTGCTGCCCACCTACGACAGCATCGGGATCCTCGCGCCGGTCCTCCTGGTGTTCCTGCGGATCGTGCAGGGCCTGGGCATCGGCGGGGAGTGGGGCGGCGCGCTGCTGCTCGCCTACGAGTACGCGCCGAAGAACCGGCGCGGCTTCTTCGGTTCCGTTCCCCAGATGGGCATCACCTCCGGGATGCTGCTGGCCAGTCTGGCGCTGACCCTCATGTCGCTCATGCCCGACGACCAGTTCGAGACGTGGGGCTGGCGGGTCCCGTTCGTGGCCAGCGTCCTGCTGGTGCTGCTGGGTCTGTGGATCCGCTCCGGGATCGACGAGACCCCCACCTTCCGCCAGGCCAAGGAGGAGGGGAACGTCGCCAAACTGCCCGTCGCGGAGACCTTCCGCCACCACTGGCGCGCGGTGCTCGTCGCGGTGGGCGCGAAGATCGTGGAGACCGCGCCGTTCTACGTCTTCGGCACCTTCGTGGTCAGCTACGCGACCGGGACCCTGAGCTTCGACAACACGACCGCCCTCAACGCGGTGACCATCGGCGCGGTCGTGGCGACCGTGTGCATCCCGCTCGCCGGGCGGCTCTCCGACACCTTCGGCCGCCAACGCGTCTACCTGGTCGGCGCCGCCGCCCTGGGACTGTTCACCGCCCCGTACTTCCTGATGCTGGGGACCGGCAGCAATCTCATGCTGATCCTGGCCACCGTGATCGGCCTGGGTGTCCTGTGGGCGCCCGTGACCGCCACCATCGGCACCCTGAGCTCGGAGATCTTCTCCACGCGCGTGCGCTACACGGGGGTGACCCTCGGCTACCAGATCGGTGCGGCGCTCGCGGGCGGCACCGCGCCGCTGATCGCGACCTGGCTGCTGTCCCGGTTCGACGACTCGTGGGTGCCGATCGCCGTGTACCTCAGCCTCACTGCCGTCGTCTCGATCGTCGCGGTGTCCTTCGCCCACCGGATCTCCGACGTGGAGGACCGCCAGCCGACCCGCGGGGCGGACTCCGGAGTCTGACCGTCCGGGGAGGGCGGCCGTACCCGGCGCCGCCCTCCCGCCGGAATGTCGTACCCGGGAGCGAGCATGGGGTCCCGACTTCCCCCACAGAGGAGATCCCATGTCCTTCCAGGCCTACCTGGACACCATCGAGGACCGGACCGGGCTGGTGCCCCGCGCCCTCGTCGACCTCGCGAGGGAGAAGGGTTACGACGACCCCTCGGTGAAGGCGGGCACCATCATCGCGTGGCTGGCCGAGGACTACGGCCTGGGCCGGGGCCACGCGATGGCCCTGGTGCACGTGATCAGGAAGGGCCCGACCATCGACGCCAGGCACGTGGGCACCTCCGGCAGCCACCGGGACGCCTCGGCCGTGCTCTGGCTCGACGGGAAGGCGACCAACCCGCACCGGGGCTGAGGAGGTCAGGGCGTGACGATCGCGAAGTCGGGGTCGGGCCGCTCCAGCACCTCCATGACCCGCCGGACCGCGTCGAGGTCCCCGTCATGGTCGATCCCGTCCGTGTCCCCGTACGCGAGCAGGCCCAGGAGTTGGGCCTTGGTCAGGCGCAGGGTCAGGTCCGTGGTCCCGTCACCCTCCCCCGCGGTGGGCCAGTGGACGAAGACACCGTTGGACACCTCGGTCCGGTAGGTCTCCCCCAGGTCGGTGATGTTCCAGTCGATGACCACCGACAACGCGGCGGCCCGGAGGCCGTCCACCCGGATGGAGACGGTGTCGAAGAGCTGGGTGACGGTGAGCATGGCGGCCATGCCGGAAGCGGCGAGCCCCGTGTGCGCCACGCCCCCGCGCAGTTCGCTCGCCCCGGTCAGGTAGCAGTTGCGCCAGGTGGCGTTCTCGGCACCCTCCCCGAGCCGCTGGAACACGGAGGCGAGGAGCTCCCGCGCCCCGGCGTGCGCGGGATCCGCGAACACCGCGTGCCGCAACAGCTGGGCGGCGAAGCGCGGGTCACCGTCGTCCGCGTACGCGCGCGCCCTGGCCACCACGGTGTCCGTCCCGCCGATGGTGTCCACGTACCGCCGGGCGCTCTCCACCGGCGGGTGCTCCCAGAGGGAGGCGGGGTTGCCGTCGTACCAGCCCAGGTAGCGCTGGTAGATCGCCTTCACGTTGTGGGAGAGCGAACCGTAGTAGCCACGGGTGCTCCAGGCCCGCTCCAGCCCCTCCGGCAGACGCAGCTCCTCCGCGATCTCGGGACCGGTGAGTCCCCGGTTGAGCAGGCGCAGGGTCTGGTCGTGCATGTACGCGTACAGGTCGCGCTGCTCGGACAGGTACCCCACGATCCGTTCGCGGCCCCAGGTCGGCCAGTGGTGGGAGGCGAACAGCACGTCCGCGCGGTCGGCGTACAGCTGGACGGCCTCGTTGAGGTAGCGGGACCACACCCGGGCGTCACGCACCACCGCGCCGCGCAGGGTGAGGACGTTGTGCATGGTGTGGGTGGCGTTCTCCGCCATGCACAGGGCCCGGTGAGCGGGCAGCAGGAAGTTCATCTCCGAGGGCGCCTCGGTCCCGGGCGTCAGTTGGAAGACGAAGCGAACCCCGTCCACCGTCTCCTCCTGGCCGGTGCGGGTGACGTCCACGGTGGGCGGCACCAGGCTGGGCGTCCCCGTGGACACCGCCGCCCCCAGCCCCATGCCGACGGCCCCGTCGGGCCCGACCCCCAGGTTGGCCCCCGAGTAGTACATGCCGCGCCGCAGCATGGCCGGGCCCGCGTACACGTTCTCCACCACGGAGTGCTCCAGGAAGCCCTCCGGCGCCAGGATGGGCACGTCGTCCCGCGCCGGGTCGATCACCCCGAGCGCGCCGCCGAAGTGGTCGATGTGCGAGTGCGTGTAGAGCAGCCCCGTCACGGGCCGCTCGCCCCGGTGTTCCCGGTAGAGGGCCAGGGCGGCCGCGGCGGTCTCCGCCGAGACGAGCGGGTCGACGACGACCACGCCGCGCTCGCCCTCGATCAGCGTCATGTTCGACAGGTCCAGGCCCCGGACCTGGTAGATCCCCGCGGCGACCTCGTACAGGCCCTGACGGGCGCACAGCCGGGCCTGGCGCCACAGGCTCGGGTGGACGGAGTCGGGGCGTTCGCCCTCCAGGAACCCGAAGGCGTCGCCGTCCCACACCACCCGGCCCCGGTCGTCGCGGACCACTCCGGGGACGAGCGCGCCGACGAACCCCCGGTCGGCGTCCCCGAAGTCCGTCCCGTCCTCGTACCCGGGCTCTGTCATGGCCGTCCCTCCGTCGGAGCACACCCGTGCGGTCGGGCCGACTGGCCCGACCTCCATGGTGGGAAGCGGACGCCCAACGGACCCTCGGTGCCGCGCCAACTCCGCGTCATGTTCCGGTACCGAACGCGGACGGACCCCTCAGCCCGTGCCGTCGGCCCTCCCGTCGACCACGACGACCGTCCCCGTGGCGCCGTCGACCCGCAGCAGGTCCCCGGTACGGATCACGGTGGTGGCGTCGCGCACGCAGATCACCGCCGGTATCCCGTACTCACGGGCGACCGTGGGACCGTGCGCGATCGGTGAACCGGTCTCGGAGACCAGCCCGGCGGCGGTCATGAACAGCGGGGTCCAGCCCGGGTCGGTGGTGGGGGCCACGAGGATCTCACCGGGTTCGATCCGGGCGCCGGCCGGGTCGAGGACCACGCGGGCCCGCCCCTCGGCCCGCCCCGGCGCGGCCGCGATCCCCGGCAGTCCGCCCCACGCGGCGGGCGGAGCCGGGAGGGTGGCCTCCACGTCCGTGCCGTCGGTCAGGAGCGTCCCCGGAACGGTGCGCCTGCGCAGCTCCCGTCGGTGGACGCGGCGGCGCTCGGCCACCAGGTCCCGCTGGTCGGTGCCCTCCACGGCCGCGCGGACCTCGTCCACACGCAGGAAGAAGACGTCGTCGGCCCCGGTCAGCCGTCCCTCGTCCGCCAGGTCCGCCCCGACCAGGAGCAGTTGGCGGCGCATCTCCGCGAACGGCACCAGCCAGGCGAACTTGGCGTACTCCCGCATGCCCGCGAGTTCACGGGAGCGGCGCATGAGGAAGACGGCGATCGCCCCGCGCACCGGGCGGCTCCGCACGGCCCGGGGTCCGAGCTCCGCGAGCGTGGCCTCGGCGGCGGCCCGGGCCCGCTCGAACCTGCGGTCCGGTGCCTGTTCGGGGTCTTCCAGCCGGAGGTAGTTGGCGACCGTCCCGAACACGGGGGCGGGGTCCTCGCGCCAGCGGGGGACACCGATGTCCACCTCGGCGGCGGTCCGGTGACCGTAGGAGTCCAGGAAGGCGTCCAGCCCGATGTCGGGGAGCTCCCCGCGCAGGTACCGGGCGGAGAGCTCCTCCGGAGGCGTGCGGGTGAACAGGTCCCCGTGGGTCCGGGCGCGCTCGGCGACCCGCCACAGGGCCAGGTCCATCTCGGTGGTGACGTTGTGCGGCAGACCGCCCAGGACCGTGTCGGTCTCCTCCTTGGTGGCGACGCCGCCGAGCAGGGCCGCCGGGACGGTGCCGGTCACGATCCCGGCGAAGACCGGGCCGATCACCGCCGTCAGGTCCCGGCCGAGCATCGCGTCGAAGGCCGGTCCGTGGACCCAGTCCAGCCGTCGTGCCGCGCTGGCCCCGGCGCCGGGACCGCGCACGGTACGCAGGCGGGCCACGGCCCGGTGGGCGCTGGCCCGGGCCGCTCGGGGCCGGGCCAGCGCGTACCCGACGCCGAGCGCGGCGGAGGGCAGGACGCCGCCGACGATCCTGAGCACCGCGGACGCGGAGAACGGCAGTCCGGGGCGGGCGGCGAACCGCGGGTCGTCGAGCGCGTGCTCCACCGCCGCGCGCACCCGGGGCCCGTAGACGTCCATGCTCCGGGCCACCCTCCCCCGGAGCACGGCGCTCCGCAGGAAGGGGGACAGGTCCGTGTACAGCCGACCGCCGACACCGATCATGAGGGGGTCGGGGTCGGTGGCGTCTTCCGCCCCCGACCACCAGCGGGTCCACACCTGCTGGAGCAGGGACAGCCCGAGCGGGGTGAAGGGGCGCAGCATGCCCTGCATGTGCCCGGTCTCCATGTAGAAGCGGGGCAGGTCGGGCAGGTCCTGCGGGGGGAGGGGGAAGAGCGTGGTGACGGGGCGGGACTGGAGCAGCCACAGGGTGCCGTCGCGGTCGTGGGCCCACTCGACGTCCTGCGGGGAGCCGAAGAGCGTCCGGAGGCGCCGCCCGGCCGCGGCCAGCGCGACGACCTGGGCCCGGTTGAGACAGCCCCCGACCTCTTCCGGGTCGTGCCCGTCGTCAACCGTGTAGTGGTCGGGTTCGACCGAGCCGTCCACGACCGCCGTGCCCGGTCCGCGCACCGCGTCCACCACGGTGCGGGTCCGCGTTCCGGTGAGCGGGTCGGCCGTGAACATGACCCCGGCGGTGGCGGAGTCCACCATGCGCTGCACCACCACCGCCATGCCCACGTCGGCCCGGGCGATCCCGTTGGCCCGGCGGTAGGCGACGGCACGTGCGTTGTCGAGGGAGTCCCAGCAGCGACGGACCGCGTCGACGACGGCGTCCGCGCCCTCGACGTCGAGGTAGGTGTCCTGCTGTCCGGCGAAGCTGGCGTCGGGCAGGTCCTCGGCGGTCGCGCTGGAGCGCACCGCGACCCTGCCTCCGCCCATCGCCTCATAGGCCCGGACGACCCGCTCGGCGGGCACGGTGCCGGACGCGTACGCGGCGGTGGTCACGCAGAATCCGGCGGGGACCCGCTCCCCGGCCGCGGCCATCTCACCGAGGTTGGCTGCCTTGCCTCCCACCAGCGGCACCATGTCCCGGCGGATCCGGTCCAGCCCGACCACGTCGTTCGAACCCATGCGTTGGGTCTTCCCCGAACCGGACCGGTTCCACCCTGGACGGGCGGAACAGCTGGTCAGGCGGCTCGGCGGACCAGCGCGCGGACCTGCTCGGGGAACTCGTAGGGGGCCAGGTGCCCGGCCCCCTCCAGCACGTGCAGGTCGGTGTCCAGGAACCGTCGGGCCGGGCCGTGCAGGCGGGCCGGGGAGAAGAAGGCGTCGTCCGAGCCGGTTGCCACGATGACGTTCCGCTTCTGCCAGGCGAGCAGGGACTCGGTGGGGAGCGGCCCCGGGGCCAGGCTGGTCCGGCAGCACCTGCCGACCATCGTCATCCACGCCGCGAACGGGTGGACGGGGTGGCGGAAGTCGGGACCGCTCATGAAGTTGAGCAGCCTCGTGCTCTTGTCGTCGCGCGGGCCGATCATCCAGGGCAGGGTCACCCGCATCAGCTCGGGCGGGGTCGCGGCGCCGGTCAGTCCCGCCGGGTTCACCAGCACCATCCCCCTGACCAGGTCACGGGGCTTGGAGGCCAGGGCCACCGCCGCGCCCAGGGAGTGACCGAGCACCACCGCCGGGCGGTCCACCAGCTCGGGCAGCACCTCGTCGAACCATCCGCCGTACGCCTCGGCACGGTGTCCCCGGGGGCGCACACCACAGCTGAGCCCGGGCTGTCCCGGCAGGTCCACGAGGTAGACGTCCCGTTCCTCCGTCATGTCGGAGGCGGGCGAGGCGCTGAGCGCGCTGTTGAAGTTGGTGCCGCTGAGCACCACCACGGGGGTCCCCGGGCCACCGGGCATCCGGAAGGCGCGCGTGGGGCCGATCGACGTGGTGATCTCCGGCAGGAAGACGAGGTCGGGGTACTCGTCGAGCCGCTCTCCGCACCATCCTCGGATGGTGCGCTCCGCGAGTTCGGAACGGTAGACACGAGCTCCGTGAGGAGTGGTCTCCGGCATGGGCGCACCTGGTTTCGGGTAGGGGTGAACGCTTCGCCGACCAGTCTTCCCGGCACACCTGACCGGTCACTCTACGCGCGTTCCCCCGCTCCGGCCAACCGTGGGCGGGTTCTCGCGACCGCATCAGCGAACCTGGGCATACTACCTGTTCAGGGGCTATATTGATCGGAGCGCTCTGGGCTCGTTGGTACCACCTGTCCCCGGTGAAACATGGCCGAAACTGGACATACGCGTCACCATCAACGAACATGGGCGCGGCGCCACACGCGCCAATGGTGTGCCGGGAAGACTGGTCGGCGTCCCTACGACCCATGTCCGGAGCACGCCGCGATGACCACGACCAGCACCAGCCCCTCGCGCGCGCTGCGCAGAAGCCGGTTCGGTGAGCGCCACAAGCTCCCGGTCGGGAACCCCCGCCCCCACGGCACCAACGGCTACACCACCTCGTGGGGCACCAACGCGCACGGCGAACTCAGTTCCTGCCCCCCGGGACCCGGCTGACCGCGTCCCTCCGACGCGTCCCGCATCCGCTCCCCATCCGTGTCGCCGCGCGCACCGCACCGGCCGCCCCCGGGCCCGCCATGCCTCCGTCGCGCGGCACAACGCCGTGAAAGGACAGTGGCTGGTGCTGCTGCTTCTGATGATCGTGCTCGCACTGACCGTGGCGAGCACACCCTTACTGGACAGACTGCTGGGACGTAACGCGGGCTGGCCCGTCGCCGCCGTGTTCCTCGGCCTCGCCGTGCTGGTGGCCGCGCAGGCCCCGCAGGTGCTGGGCGCCGGGGTCCCGCTGGAGTTCTCCCGACCCTGGATGCCCCAGATCGGCGTCTCCCTCCATCTGCGCATGGACGGACTCGGCTGGCTGTTCACCATGCTGGTGACCGGCATCGGCGCGCTGATCATGGCGTACTCGACCCGGTACTTCCCGCCCGGCCGCCGCCTCGGCTTCTACTTCCTGATGTCCCTCTTCGCCCTGGCGATGACGGGTCTGGTCCTGGCCGACGACGTGGTGCTGCTCTTCGTGTTCTGGGAGCTCACCACCATCGCGTCCTTCTACCTGATCGGCCTGTCCGGGGTCTCGGCCAGCCGACCGGCGATCCGGACGTTCCTGCTCACCGCCATGGGCGGCCTCGCGCTGCTCGCGGCCGTGGTGCTGCTCATCGTGCGCACCGGCACCACCCAGCTGAGCGCGATCCTGGCGGACACGTCCTGGACCCAGGACACCGGGTTCGCGTCGCTGGTGGCCGTCCTGGTCGCCGTCGCCGTGTTCACGAAGTCGGCGCAGTTCCCGTTCCACTACTGGCTGCCGGACGCCATGGCGGCGAGCACCCCCGTCAGCGCCTACCTGCACGCGGCGGCGATGGTGAAGGCCGGGATCTACCTGGCCATGCGCTTCACGCCCGCGTTCGGTGACCTGATGGTGTGGAACACCCTGCTGATCACGCTTGGTCTGACCACCGCGGTGATCGGCGCGGTCTTCGCCCTCCAGCAGCACGACCTCAAGAGGCTCGCCGCCTTCTCCACCGTCAGCCAGCTCGGCTTCCTGGTGGCGGTGATCGGTGTGGGCACCCCCGCCGCCCTGGTCGCGGCCGCGGTCCACACCGTGGCGCACGCCCTGTTCAAGTCGGCGCTGTTCATGGTGGTCGGCCTGGTCGACCACCAGACCGGCACCCGTGACCTGCGCCAGCTGGGCGGTCTGCGTCGGCGGATGCCGGTCACCGCGACCGTCGCCGCGCTGTCCGCGCTCTCCATGGCGGGCATCCCGCCGCTGCTCGGTTTCATCAGCAAGGAGAACCTCTTCGAGTCGCTGCTGCACGCGCCCGGCCCGGCGTGGTTCGGCCCGGTGGCCGGCGCCGTCGCCGTCGCGGCGGCCGCGTTCACCTTCGCGTACTCGTTCCGGTTCGTGTACGGGGCGTTCGGGGGCGAGCCGAGGGGCGACGCCCGGGAGCGCACCGCGACCGAGGCGCGCTCCAGTTTCTGGTTCCCGGCGATCCTCGCCTCCCTCGGCGGGGTACTGCTCGGTCTGACCGTCCCGGCCCTGGATCCGCTGGTCAACGAGGTGGCCCTGAACGCCACCCACCAGGCGGCCGACGCGCACCTGCTGCTGTGGCACGGGTTCAACGCGGCGCTCGGCATGTCCGCGCTGGCGATCGGCCTGGGCGCCCTGCTGTCCTGGCGGAGCCGTTCCGGTGAGGCCCTCGCCGGGCGCGACCTCGTCCCGGTGACCGGGGTGCGGGTCTTCGAGGCCCTGTACGACGGGATCATCCGGGCGGGCAGGCGCACCGGCGACCTCACGCGCACCGACTCCCCCGCCTTCCACCTGGGTGTGCCGATGGTGCTGATCATCGCGCTGGCCCTGGTCACCGTGGTGTTCCGGCTGGACCTGCCCTCTCCGGCCGGGGAGACCTCGCTGGGCCTGGACTGGCTCCTCGTGGGGCTGATGGTCGTCGCCGTCGGCGCCGCCGTGGTCACCCGCTCCCGGATGGCGGGACTGGCCCTGGTCGGCGTGGCCGGGTTCACCGTCGCCCTGTGGCTGTTCTTCCTGGGCGCCTTCGACGTGGCCCTCACCCAGCTGCTGGTGGAGATCCTGACCGTGGTCGTCGCGGTGCTGGTGCTGCGCCGCCTGCCGCGCCGCTTCCACGCCGTCCGGCGCCGCCGCACCGTCCTGACCGCCGCTATCGCGATCGGTGCCGGTCTGGCCGCCGGTCTGGGCGCCTACGCCCTCACGGGTCGGCGCGAGCTGTCGCCCGTGGCGGAGTACCTCCTGGCCCACGCCCCGGAGGACACCGGCGGCACCAACGTGGTCAACACGATCCTGGTCGACTACCGAGCGCTGGACACCCTCGGGGAGCTCACCGTCCTCGGTGTGGCGGGGCTGATCATCATCGCGGTGATCCGGTCCAGCGACCTGCTCCCGGTGCACTCCTCGCGCCAGGTGGTCGTGGGCCCGGCCAACGCCGCGCACGACCCCACCGACAACACGGTGCTGATGCGCACGGTCGGCCGCTTCCTGATGCCGCTGCTGGTCATCTGGTCGCTGTACCTGCTGTTCCGTGGCCACAACGAGCCCGGCGGCGGGTTCATCGCGGGTCTGGTGGGCGGGGCGGGCTTCGCGCTGACCTACCTCTCGGCCGCCAGTGACCGGGCCGCGCGCATCCGCCTGGCCTACCCGGCGATCATCGGCACCGGTGTGCTGGTGGCCGCGTTCTCCGGGTTCCTCGGCTACCTGGAGGGCTCGTTCCTCAAGCCGCTCCACGCGGAGATCCCGCTGGCCTGGGGTGACTACTTCCACTTCACGACCGCGTTCGTCTTCGACGTCGGCGTCTACCTGGCGGTCGTGGGCGTCCTGCTCACCGCGCTCAACGAGCTGGGGCTCGAACGCGGCGGGCCGGGCTCCGACGGCGCGGTCCCGCCCGGGACCGACACGACGGTGCCGCCGGACACCGACGCACACGACCCGGCCGACTCCACCACGGGAGGCAAGCGATGACCCTCGCCATCACCATCGGCGTCATGGTCGCCGGAGGCGTCTACCTGATGCTCCAGCGCGGCATGGTGCGTATCGTCCTGGGCCTCATCCTGGTCGGCCACGCCGTGAACCTGCTGATCATGTCGGCGGGGGGCGTGTTCCGCCGGGACCTGCCGCTGCTCCAGTTCGGCACCGCGCCCACGGCGGCGGACCCGCTGCCGCAGGCGTTCGTGCTCACCGCGATCGTGATCGCCTTCTCCATCGCGATCTACATGCTCACCCTCGCCGCCTCGGGCAGCGACGACGACACCGAGGACGCCTCATGAACGCGGCGCTGCTGCCTCTCTTCGTCGCGGTCCCGCTGGTCGGCGCCGGACTGCTGATCGTCCTGAGCCGGCCCCTGTGGCTGCGCCGGATCCTGCTGCTCCTGCCCACCTCGCTGTCACTGCTCGGCGCCTCCGGGCTGGTCTGGCTCACCCGGGACGGCGCGGTGTTCGCCCACAACGTGGGCCTGTGGCAGGACGGGGTCGCCATCCCGTTCGTCGTCGACGTCCTCAGCGCGCTCATGCTGTGGACCACCTCGCTCCTGGCGCTGGTGTGCTCGGTGTTCGCGATCGCCACCGAGGACGACCGCCGGTCGTTCTTCTCCCCGCTGGTCCTGGTGCTGACGGCCGGTGTGTCCGGTGCGCTCCTCACCGGCGACATCTTCAACATGTTCGTGTTCATCGAGGTCATGCTGCTGCCGTCGTACGGCCTGCTGGCGATGCTCGGTGCCATGGGCAGGCTGCGGGCCGGGCGTATCTACGTCACGGTCAACCTGCTCACGTCCACGATCTTCCTCGCGGGCGTGGCGCTGGTCTACGCCACCGCCGGAACCGTGCACATGGGCGAGCTGGCGGGGGCCGCGAAGGACGACCCGATGGTCGCGGTCGGCATGGGCGTGGTCATCCTCGCGCTGTCGATCAAGGCCGCCGTCGTCCCGGTGCACGGGTGGCTGGCCCGGACCTACCCGGCCGCCTCCCCGGCGATCACCGCCCTGTTCTCCGGCCTCCACACCAAGGTGGCGATCTACGCGATCTACCGCCTGTACGCGCTGGTCTTCGACGGGGACGCGAGGTTCCTGTGGATCGGTGTCGTGGTCTTCACCCTCACCATGCTCATCGGCGTGATGGGCGCGGTCGGCGAGGGCACCACCCGCTCGATCCTGGTGTTCCACATGATCAGCCAGATCGGGTACATCCTGCTCGGGGTCGCCCTGTTCACCGAGATCGGGCTCATGGCGGGCATCTTCTACCTGATCCACCACATGATCGTGAAGGCGTCGCTCTTCCTCTCGACGGGCGCGATCGAGCACACCTACGGGACCGGCGCGCTGGACCGCCTCGGCGGTATCGCCAGGCGGGAGCCGCTGCTGGCCCTGGTGTTCATGGGCGCGGCCCTCTCCCTGGCCGGTCTGCCGCCGTTCTCCGGGTTCGTCGCCAAGCTCACCCTGGTCGTCGCGGCCGTGGACGACGGTCAGTGGACCGCCATGGCGGTGATGATCGCGGTCAGCCTGATCACCCTCATGTCGATGCTGAAGATCTGGGGCGGCGTGTTCTGGGGCCCGGCCCCGGACGAGGACGGGTCCCCCGTCGTCGCCGGTTCCGACGGCGCGGTCGCCACCGCGACCCGCGCCACCCCGAGGATCCGGACGGCGCTGATCGTGCCGGGCCTGGTCCTGACAGCCACGACCCTGGGCATCGGTCTGGGCGCGCAGGTCCTGCTCGACCTGAGCGCGCAGGCCGCGAACGGGCTCTTGGACACTTCCGGATACGTCGAGGCGGTGCTGGGACGATGATCCACCCGATGTGGGCACCACGTGTGCTCTGGTTCCCCTTCTACGCGGGCGCCGAGATCGTGAAGACCTCCCTCCAGGTGATGTGGGACATCGTCACCCCGGGCAGCTCGGCGACCCCGGCGTTCGTGGAGGTCCCGGTCCGCTGCCGGACCGACTTCGAGTTCACCCTGCTGGCCAACCTGATCTCCCTGACGCCGGGGACGGTCACGGTGGCCGTGCGCCGCGATCCCGCGACGCTGTGGGTGCACGGGCTGTACGTGACGGACCGCGCGTCCTTCCAGCAGGAGATCCACGCGATGGAGGACCGCGTCCTGGCGGCCACCCGCCCGGCGGGCCCGCCGGAGAGCGTCCCGGCCGAGGGAGAACGGAACTGATGCAGCTCATCGACATCGGCCTGGCCGCGATCGTGCTGGCCATGGCCATCGCCGCCTACCGCATCCTGACCGGCCCCTCTGCCGCCGACCGGGGCGCCGCCTCGGACATCGTCTTCTTCGGCTTCGTGGGGCTGGTCGCCATGCTCGGCTTCCGGCTGGACACCGAGCTGGTCGTGGACATCGTCCTGGTGTGCGCGCTGACCGGCTTCCTGGCCGCCCTGTCCCTGGCCCGTCTGATCACCGGAGGTAAGCGATGAACGCGCTGGACGTCGCCGGGGTGGTCTGCATGATCGTCGGCGGCCTGGTGTTCCTGGTCGGGGCGGTCGGTCTCCTCCGTCTCCAGGACTTCTACGCCCGGCTCAGCGGTGTGGGGGTCGCGGGCGGACTCGGGACGGCACTGGTGCTGCTCGGTCTGCTCCTGCACTACCCGTCCGTGGAGAACGCGGTCAAGATCGGCCTGGCCCTGCTGATCCAGCTGGCCACGGCGGCGGTCGGCGGCAACGCCATCGCCAGGGCCGGCTACCTGACCGGGGTGAAGCCCACCGAGAACACGAGGTTCGACGACCTGGCCGCCACGGAGAAGGACGCGTAGGCACCGGCCGGGGCCCCGCGGTCCGCGTGCGCGCCCCGCGGGGCCCTCCTTCGTACGGGTGCGCAGTGCCACAGGACGCGGTACCCGTGAGCTCGGGGGCCGTGTGCTAGGTTCGTGAGGTTGCAATCGTGGTGCCCGTGTTCTCGGGTGATCACCACAGTGACGGGAGAACGGAGGCGGTCCGCCCCCACGGGAGCGCGTCCCCGTCGTTTCTCCTGATTTCCCAGAGCCGGTCATCTGGCAGTCGTTCTCCGACAGGCACCGGTTCGTCCGCCACGACCCCCAGCGCTACGTGTGGGCGGCCGTGGATATCGAAGTATTTTCCCCCACGCATCTTCGGTGTCACTCACCGAAGCAGTGCTGTGGACTTCCGACCCGGCCTCTGTCGTCGGCGAAAGGTCATCTGTGAACCATCCCCGTACCAACGCACGTCGCGACCGCACCTCCAACGGCTCCCGTGGCGGCTCCGGCTCCTACGGCCGCCCCCGCCCCCGCCGTTCCTTCGACGGTCCGCGTCGTGGCGGCGGCGGCCAGGGCGGCCGCTCCGGCGGCGGCTCCCGCTTCTCCGGCGGCGAGTTCGCGCTGCCGACCACCGTCAACCCCGGGCTCGACCCGGTGGACGACTTCCAGGCCCTGGACATGCCCGCTCCGCTCAAGGAGACGCTGGCCCGCCAGGGGCTGACCACGCCCTCCACGATCCAGGCGGCCACGCTGCCGAACTCGCTGGCCCGTCGGGACGTCCTGGGCCGCAGCCAGACCGGCTCGGGCAAGACCCTCGCCTTCGGTCTGGCGCTGCTGGCCCGGCTGGACGGCCGCAAGGCCGAGGAGCGGCACCCGCTCGCCGTGGTGCTGGCGCCGACCCGCGAGCTCGCCCAGCAGGTCACCGACTCCCTCACGCCCTACGCCCGTTCGGTGCGGGTGCGCATGGCGACCGTGGTGGGCGGCATGCCCATCCACCGCCAGGCCCGCTCCCTGCGCCAGGGTGTCGAGCTGGTCGTGGCCACCCCCGGCCGTCTGCGCGACCTCATGGAGCGCGGCGACTGCGTCCTGGACCAGGTCGAGGCCGTGGTGCTCGACGAGGCCGACCAGATGACCGACATGGGCTTCATGCCGCAGGTCACCGCGATCCTGGAGCAGGTCCCGGCCGACGGCCAGCGCATGCTGTTCTCGGCCACCCTGGACCGGAACGTGGACCAGCTGGTCCGCCGCTTCCTCAACGACCCGGTGGTGCACTCGGTCGACCCGTCCGAGGGCGCGGTCTCGACCATGGAGCACCACGTCCTGCACGTGTCCCACGCGGACAAGCAGGCCACCGCCACGCACATCGCGGCTCGCGAGGGCCAGGTCATCATGTTCCTGGACACCAAGCACGCCGTGGACCGGATGGCGCAGCACCTGCTGGCCAGCGGCGTCCGGGCGGCACCGCTGCACGGCGGCCGTTCGCAGCCGCAGCGCACCCGCACCCTCAAGCAGTTCAAGGAGGGCACGGTCACCGCGCTGATCGCCACGAACGTCGCCGCGCGCGGCATCCACGTGGACGGCCTGGACCTGGTCGTGAACATCGACCCGCCCACCGACCACAAGGACTACCTGCACCGTGGCGGCCGTACCGCCCGCGCGGGCGAGTCCGGCAACGTGGTCACGCTCGTGACGCCCAACCAGCGCCGCGACATGAGCCGCCTGATGTACCGCGCGCGGATCGAGCCGCAGATCGCCCAGGTGCACGCCGAGGACCCGGAGCTGGCCCGCGTGACCGGCGCCCGCACCCCGTCCGGCGTCCCCGTGAGCCTGCCCGCCGAGCCGCGTCGGGAGAACCGTCAGCGCGGTCCGCGCGGCGGCCAGGGCGGCCCCCGCGGTGGCGGCGGCTACGGTGGTCCGCGCTCGGGTGGGTCCTCCCGCCCGCGCCGTCCGCGTCGCGCCCCGCAGGACTAGGTTCCGACCTCACGAAGCCCCGTCACGTCCGTGGCGGGGCTTCGTCGTGTCACCTGCGCGCGGACGACAGCGCCACCCCGGCCACGATGAGCACCGCGCAGACCGCCTGGGCTCCCGTGACGGGCTCCCCGATGGTCAGGTAGGCCAGGGCCGCCACGCAGACCGGCTGGAGGTAGTAGAGGACCCCGGCGCGGGTGGCGCCGATCATCTCCACGGACCTGTTCCAGAGGAAGAACGCCAGCGCGGAGGAGGCGGCCCCGATGTAGAGCAGGGCCGCGAGGTTCCCCGGTGCGGGGGTGAACCCGCCCTGCGTCGTCACGGAGACGATCTGCGCGGGGAGCAGCATGACCAGGCCGAAGAGGACCGTGGCGGCGAGGAAGACCACGGCGGGCAGCCCCTGGGGTTTGCGTCTGAGCAGCGCGGAGTACCCGGCGAAGGTGAACATGGCCGCGAGCATCCAGAGGTCGCCGGTGGCGAGGTCCAGGGTGAGGAGCACCCCGACGTCGCCCTTGGTGATCAGGCCGACCACGGCCGCCAGGGCGACGGCCATGCCGGTGATCCGCAGCGGGGACGGGCGTTCCCCGCCGAGCGCCGCGAAGACCGCGATCGCCACCGGGGAGGCCGCCGCGATGAGCGCGAGGTTGGTGGCCGACGTGGTGTGGCCCGCGACGTAGATCAGGGTGTTGAAGAGCGTGACGCCGAGCAGGCTGACCAGCGCGATATAGGGAGCGCGCTCCCGGATGGTCCGCCGGTGCTCCCACAGCCCCCTGGCCGCGAACGGCAGGAGGACGACCAGGGCGATCGCCCACCTCCAGAAGGCGGTCTGGACGGGCGGTATCTCCCCGGAGACGGCCCGGGCGATGACGAAGTTCCCGGACCAGATGAGGGTGGCGGCGGCGGCCAGGAGCGGACCCCACCACACGCCCCAGCGGGGGTCGGTCCGGTCCTCGGGCTCGGTACTGGTCACGGTGGTGGACACTCCTTCGGATCATCGGACGAACACGGCGCCGGGCGCGACCGCGACCGCCCCGGAGGGCTCGGGTGCGGAGGGGGCCGTCGAGCGGCGAGGGGGGGACGGACGCGCCGGGCCGGGGTCAGAGCCCTCGGTGCGGCGGGCGGTCCGGGCACTCGGTCGGGGCCCTGCGGGCGGGCGTCGTGACGTCGGTTCCGAGTGCGGGCAGCACACAGACCTCCAAGGTGGAGAGTGGTGTGCGGCCGGGGCGATTGTCGCACACCCCTGATCCCGGGCGAAGGCCCCGGGGCGCCCTTGTGGGCGCGGACCCCGGGTCCCTAGACTCCCCGTGCAAATGTCGGACAACCAGGAGGCCGCCGTGACGCCCATGACCCAGCCCACCCGGGCCGAACCCCTGGTCGTGCAGGTCAGCAGGCAGTTCAGGGAACGTATCGCGGCCGGGGAGTGGGCCGTCCACAGCCGTATCCCCGGCGAGAAGCACCTCGCTGAGGAGCTCGGGGTCAGCCGGGGCACCGTCCGCGAGGCCCTGCGCGCCCTCACCGCCGCCGGTCTGCTGGAGCCCCGCGTGGGTGACGGCACCTACGTCCGGGCCAGCGACGAGCTCACCGGCCTGCTCGCCCAGGGCGGCGGCACCGACCTCGAACACGTCCTGGACGTCCGCGCCGTACTGGAGATCGCCGCCGCCGAACGCGCCGCCCGCCACCGCACCGACGCCCACCTGGACGCCATGCGCGAGGCGGTCGCCGCCCGTGCCGAGGCCGAGCGCGCCGACGACGTCGACGCCTACGTGGCCGCCGACTCGCGCTTCCACCGGGCCGTCGTGGAGGCCGCCGACAACCCGCTCCTCACCCGGCTCTACGACGCGCTCCGGGAGAACGTGGTGGAGTCCATCCGGCGCACCACCTCCCTGCCCGAGGTGCAGGGCCTCAACGACCTGCACGAGGGCCTGCTCGCGGCGGTCGAGGACGGCTCCCCCGAGCACGCCCGCGCCATCGCCGCGGAGCTCGCGGACGAACTGGGGTTCATCAGCGCCGTCGTGGAAAACGAGACCCGGCCGGGCGGGGCCTCGTGACCGCCCCCGCCACCCGGGCCCGCACCCGCTCTTGGGCGCGCGCCGCCCTGGCCATGGGCTCGGTCCTGGTGATCGCCTCGTGCCTGCGCCCGGCCCTGACCTCGGTCGGTCCGGTCCTGGCGGCCGTCGGCACCACCACCGGGCTCTCCGACGGCGCCCTGGGGATGCTCACCGCGCTTCCCCTGCTCGGCTTCGCCCTCTTCTCCTCGATCGTCCACGGCCCCACCGCCCGGTGGGGCGTGGACCGCGTCGTCCTGGCCGCGCTGGCCCTCCTGGCCGCCGGGATCGTGGTCCGCTCGCTCCCGGCCCCGGCCACCCTGTGGCTGGGCACGGCGATGATCGGTGCCGCCGTGGCGTTCGGGAACGTGCTCGTCCCGGTGATCCTGCGGCGCGACCACCCGAGGCGGATCGCCCTGTTCACCGGGGTGTCCTCCTCGGTGATGACCGGGTTCGCCGCCCTGGGCGCCGGGCTGTCCGTGCCCCTCGCGGCGCTCGCGGGCGGGTGGCGGGCCTCGCTGGCCCTGTGGGCGGTCCCGGTGGTGCTCGCCCTGCTGGTCTGGGCGGCACGGGTCCGCTGGGTCCCCTCACCCGCGCCCGTCGCGGCCTCGGCCGGAGCCGACGAGCCCGTCGGCTCGGTCTGGCGTTCGTCCACCGCGTGGCTGGTCACCGCGTTCATGGGGCTCCAGTCCACGTCCTACTTCACCCTGATCAACTGGCTGCCGAGCGTGGAGGCCGCGCGCGGGGTGAGCGCGCAGACCGCGGGATGGCACCTGTTCGCGTTCCAGATCACCGGTGTGGTGGCCGGTCTGGCGATCACCGCCCTGATGGGTCGGCGCGCGGAGCAGCGTCCCGCCTGCCTGGCGGTGAGCCTGCTCATCGTGGTGGCCATGGCCGGTCTGCTGTGGGTCCCGGCCTGGGGGCCGCTGTGGATCATGCTGGCGGGCGCGGGGACGGGGAGCTCCATCGTGGTGGCGCTGTCCCTGATCGCCCTGCGCGGCCGCACCCAGGCGGAGACCACCCGGCTGTCCGGCATGGCGCAGTCCATGGGCTACCTGCTCGCCGCCTGCGGACCGATCGCGGCGGGTGTCCTCATCCAGCTCACCGGCGCCACGGACCTGGTCCTGGTCCTGGTGGGCGGCCTGGCACTGGTCCAGACGGGGGTCGCGCTCGGGGCGGGCAGGGACCGGGGGATCTGACCGACGAAGAGGAGCGCCCCTCCCGGACCCCGGTGAACGGTGACGGGGTCGGAAGGGGCGCTCCCGGGTGTTCCGGGACGGCTCCGGGAAGAGGCGGAGGCACCGTCCCGGGGAAGGGGCCGCCCGCTCTCTGCTTCGGGCGGCCCGCGGGTGGCACTAGAACACCTGCACTCCGAGGGCCCAGCTGAACAGGGCGTACATGGAGAACATGATCAGCACGAGCGCGGTCATGTTGAACCACAGGCCCGCACGGAGCATCTCGGTGATCTTGACGTAGCCGGAGCCGAAGGCGATCGCGTTGGGCGGCGTGGCCACCGGCAGCATGAAGGACATGGAGGCCGCGAGGACCGCCGGGATGACCAGCGCCAGGACGTCGACGTCCATGCCGACCGCGACACCGCCCATGATCGGGAGGAACGTCGCGGCGGTGGCCGTGTTGCTGGTGAGCTCGGTGAGGACGAGCACGAGGACGACGACCGCCAGGATGAGCGCCCACATCGGCACGCCCTCGAGGATGGCCACACGGGTACCGATCCACGCGCTCAGGCCGCTGGAGGTGAACTGCGCGGAGATCGCGATACCGCCGCCGAACAGCAGCAGGATGCCCCAGGGCAGCTTGAGCGCGGAGTCCCAGTCGAGCAGGCGGTTGTCACGGTCCGCCGGGATGATGAAGAGCAGGACCGCGACGACCATCGCGACCATGGCGTCGGAGACGCTGCCGATCCACGGGATGACCGAGGCGACGGTGTCGTTCTTCGCCAGCATCGGCGCGAAGATCCAGGAGAAGGCGGCGAAGGCGAAGACCGCGAGCACCAGCTTCTCGGCGCGCTTCATCGGACCCATCTTGGCGAGCTCGCCCCGGATGAGCTCCTGGGCACCCTCCAGACGCTTGACCTCCGGCGGGTAGATGACCTTGGCCAGCAGGAACCAGGCGATCAGCAGGAAGATGATGGCGAGCGGGACACCGGCCATCATCCACTGGCCGAAGCCGATGTGGATGTCGTGGTTCTCCGCGAGGTAGCCGACCATGAGGACGTTCGGCGGGGTGCTGATCAGCGTCGAGACGGAGCCGATGGACGCGGAGTAGGCGATCGCCAGCATGAGGGCGGTGGCGAAGTTGGCGTCGGTCTTGCCGTTGCGCAGCTGGGTGACCAGGCCGATCACCGAGAGGCCGACCGGGAGCATCATGACGGCGACGGCGGTGTTGGACACCCACATGCCGATGACGAAGGTCGCGGCGATGAACCCGCCGATGAGGCCGACCGTGTTGGAGCCGACCTTCGAGACGATCAGCAGCGCGATCCTGCGGTGCAGGTCCCACTTCTGCATGGCCAGGGCCAGCATGAAGCCGCCCATGAAGAGGAAGATGACGTCGGACCCGTAGGACGAGGAGACGTCACCGACACCGACGCCGTCGATGAGCAGCGGGAAGAGGATCAGCGGCAGCAGGGAGGTCGCCGGGATCGGGATGGGCTCGGTCGCCCACCAGATGGCGATCCAGACGGTGACCGCGGCGACGACGCCACCGTTCACCGACATGACGGTCTCGGTGTCGCCGTCCCCGAGCGGCAGCGCCATCTCCGGCAGCAGGAAGAACGCCAGCAGACCGGCGAGGGGACCCGCGATGAAACCGATCACCCGGCTCCGCGTGGTGCGTTCCCCGGGTGTGCCCTTCGTGGTCTTCGCCGGGGTTTCGTCCGGTTTCCTGTCGGCGGTGTCCATCGCCATGTGTGGCCTCCTGCTCGCTGGTCGTCGGTGTCCGCGACTCCCCTCCGGTCGACCGCCGTGTTGCCGACCGGTTTCTCGGGGGTTACTACCTCTTGATGAGGAGATGATTGTGACGACCCGGGAGTGTGTGCAACGTAACTGCACAAGAGTTGGGATTCCTCTGACATTGGGCCACTCTGGGTGTGTGTCCTGGGGCACAAAGTCACACAAAGTACACGCGCGCGATCGGCGTCCCACCCGCCTAAGCTGCGTGTATGCATCCGAGGGAAACTGACCGTCGCACCGTGCTCCTGAGCCTGGCGGGTGTCGCCACCGTGGCGGCGGTGACCGGTTGCACACGTGCGCCCGACGCGGACCCGCCCCGGCTCATCGTCGCCACCGGCCCTCCCGGTGCCGTGTACCGGGAGATCGGCGGGGAGCTCGCGCTCCTCCTCGACGAACGCCTGGCGCACAACAAGGTGATCCCCGTGGAGACCCGTGCCTCGCACGACAACCTGTACCTGCTGGAGGACGGCGGGGCCCATCTGGGCCTGGCGAACCTCGACTCCGTCCTGGCCACCGAGATCGAGAGCCAGGGCCTGGTCAGCGCGGTGGGGCGGCTCTACGACAGCTTCGTGCACCTGGTGGTCACCGCGGACTCCCCCGTGCGCAGGCTGGCCGACCTCGACGGACTGCGGGTCTCCATCGGCGCCTCGGACTCCGGGACCGAGTTCACCGCCGAACAGATCCTCGGCGAGGTCGGGGTGGAACCGGAGACGCTGCGGCTCGACCAGGCGACCTCGGCCGAGGCCCTGGAGTCGGGCGAGATCGACGCCATGTTCTCCCTGACCGGGCTGCCCACCCCGGCCATCGCGGACCTCGCGGAACGCGTCCCGCTGCGCATGGTCGACCTCGCCGACATCGCCGACCTCATGGTCAACGTGTACCCGGAGGCCTACTTCCCGGCGACCATCCCCGCCACCACGTACACCGGGGTGCCGGCCTGCCCCACGATGTCCATCCCGAACCTGCTCCTGTGCCGCCGGGACCTGCCCGAGGACCTCGTGTACGTGGTGACGGACACCGTGTACACCGGAGCGTCCCGGCTGGCGGAGCAGCGTCCCGAGGCGGCGCAGATCAACGTGCGGACCGGGATCTCCACCGGGGTCGTGCCCCTGCACCCCGGCGCCGAACGGTGGTACCGGGACTACAAACCCGCGTCCGAGGGGGCGGAGGTCCAGGTGAGCCCGCCGGTGTCGCGGACCGACTGACCCGTCACCCGTCCTCGGGAGGAGCGGCCGGGGGCAGGGTGATCACCACACCGAACCCGCGCCGCCCCTGGTCAGCGAGGCCGTCACCCAGGTTGAGGCGCCCACCGGACTCACGGACCAGGTCCGCGACGATCGGCAGCCCCAGCCCGGTGCCCTCGGTGTTCTGGTGCCTCGGGGAACGCCAGAAGCGGTCCAGGGCGGCCTCGCGCTCCTCCTTCGGCAGGCCCACACCGTTGTCCAGCACCCCGATCCGCACCTGCTCACCGTCCTCGGCGCGCACCTCGATCCGGGTCCCGCCGGACAGCCGCAGCGCGTTGCTGACCAACTCGTCCAGAATGCTGCCCAGACCGCCCGCGGGGGCGTGCGCCCACAGGTGGTCGGGCAGGTCCGTGGTCACCTCCATCCCACGGGACTCCCCCAGGGCCTTCCAGCGCGCCACCCGCGTGTCCACCACCCCGGTGACCTCCACCACCTCGGTACCGGTCACGCTCTCCAGTCGGGTGGCGGCCAGAAGCGAGTTCAGCATGCGGTGCATGACGGTGGCCTCGTCGATCGCGATCGCGTGCGCCTCTCTGGCCTCGGCGCCCTTCAGGTAGGGGGACAGGTTCTCCACCGAGAGCCGCAGACTGGCCAGGGGGTTGCGGAGCTGGTGGGAGGCTTCGGAGACGAACGAGCGCTGGCGTTCCAGCGCGCGGCGCACCACTCCCACCATGGTGTTGAAGGAGTCGGTGAGGCGGCGCAGCTCCGGCGGGCCGCGTTCCGCGTCCACGTGGACGTCCAGGTCACCCGAGGTCACCGCCGTGGTCGCGGCGTCCAACCGGTGAATGGGCTGGAGGACCCAGCGGGACAGCGGCAGCGAGGCCGCCACCAGCAGCCCCAGCGGCACGATGCTGAACAGGGCCATCCACCCCCACGTGGTGAGGATGTCCTCGCTCAGGACGTCGGTGGGCGAGACCAGCACCACCGCCCCGGCGACCTCGCTGTCACGGCCGATGGGTTCGGCGATGACCAGGGGGTCCGACCGCCAGGGCCACACCGTGGTCGGGGGCTCGGGGCGTTCGCCCGCCAGCGCCACCGTGATCACCGAACCCATGCCCACGTCCGCGACCAGTGCGCGCATCCGGTCGGTCCCGCCGGAGCCCGCGATCACCTCCCCGTCCGGGGCGACCAGCACCACGGGGATGCCGTAGAGCTGTTCGTACCGGGACATCTCCTGGGTGAGGGCGTTGCTCCGCTCGGCCTGGAGGGCCGTCCCCGCCAGCGAGGCGAACCGGCCCGCGTCGCCCAGGCGGTCGACGTACACGGCCTGGGTCTGCTGTTGGGCGATGACCGTCGCCATGGGCACCAGGACCGCGCCGACCAGCACGAAGGCCACCGGAAGCAGGATGGTCAGGAGACGGCGGAGCACCGGTCAGACCTCGTCGAGCAGGTAGCCGACCCCGCGCACCGTGCGGATGCGCGGGGTGGGACCGATCTTGGCGCGCAGGGACGCGATGTGGGTGTCGAGGGTGCGGGAGGAGGCCTCCCAGGCGGCGCCCCAGACCTGGTCGAGGATCTGGTCCCGGGCGACCACGCGCGGGGAGCGTTCCACCAGCAGACGCAGGAGGTCGAACTCCTTGCGGGTCAGCGGCAGGGGTTCGGCTCCCATGAGGGCCTCCCGGGAGTGGACGTCCAGGGTCAGCTTCCCGACCCGCAGCGGGGGGTCGGCCTGCTCGGGTTCGGCCCGCGCCGTCCGGGTGCGGCGCAGCACGGCGTCGATGCGCGCCAGGAGTTCGGCGACGCCGAAGGGCTTGACCACGTAGTCGTCGGCGCCCGCCCGCAGGCCCCGGACCCGGTCGCGTTCCTCGCCCCGGGCCGTGACGGCGATGATCGCGGTCTGCGGGCGTTCGCGGAGCTTGCGCAGGAGGTCGATCCCGTCGGCGTCGGGCAGGCCGAGGTCGAGCAGGACCACGTCCGCCGAGGGCGCCGAGAGGGCCCGTTCGGCCGTGGCCACCCGCTGTACGTCGAAGGAGGCTGCCCGGAGCGCGGTGACCAGCCCGCGCGCCACCCGGTCATCGTCCTCGACCACGAGAATACGCATGGCTAGCCATAGTAGGCAGAGACCGGGGCACTCGCCCCACCGGCACGCGTCCAGCCCCGTTCGGGCGCCCTCCGGGGACGGGCGGCAGCCGCCCCACCGGCACGCGCTCAGCCCCGCAGGATCACCCTCCGAGGGATGTGCGGGATGGCCTCCCGGATCACCTGCGCCGGGCCCACGAAGGATCGGGTTTCCACAGCCTGTGGAAAAGATTCGACGGCGGAACGGTTCGGTCGCGGTCGACCGGAACGCGCCTCCGCAACGGGGGTTCCCCAGCCTTCCACGGGCAGCGACCGGCGGGACCAGCGCCTTCCTCAGCGGTTCCGAAACTGTCGCTCCGCTGCGACAGCATGTCCGGTATGCACAGCACTCAGACCTACCGCGAAGCGGCCCGCGCCAAGGGTGTCCCCGAACACGCCATCGAACTGGCCCTCAGTCTCGCCCTCCCCCAGGCCGAGCTCACCGGGACGGACGAGGACGGCGGCATCCTGGTCGGGCGGTACGGCGGCCTCCCCTCACTCCCCGAGGGCGTCGAGTGGAACAGCGGCCTGGACTTCGTCGCGAGCGTCGACTGCGCCGCCCTGCCCCCGGACGCCTGCAACCTCCCCCTGCCACGCGACGGCCACCTGCTGTTCTTCGCCGCCCGGACCGACCCCGACGGGTTAGCGCTGATGGAGAACTCCCGCTCCGTGATCCACGTTCCGGCGGGTACGCCCACCACCGAGCGGCCGGTCCCCGACGACCAGGAGTACTTCCCCGCCCTCGACCAGCACCCCCTCTACGCCCGGACCTTCCCGAGCCTCCCGTCGAGCGCCGACGACGCCGTCCTTCTCCACCCGGAGATCAGCGACCTCTACTTCGAGCACGATCTGGAGTACCTCGACCAGAGATCCCGTCAATGGGAAGTCAGCCTGTACCTGGGCGGATACGCCTACTCGCCGCAGGACCCGCCCATCATGGGCTCCTCCCCCGAGGACGAGAAGGGGGGCTGGGTACTGCTGGCCCAGGCCCAGTTGGACATGCCCGACGACCCGGGCTTCACCGCGTGCGTGTTCTGGATCATCCAGCGCGACGAGCTCGCGGCGGGGAACTTCGCGGCGGCGGGGCTCGTGTCGATCTCCTACCACTGACGTGCCGGGTCGGGGGTCTCCCGCGCGGGGACCCCGGACAGCACGAACGGCCGCCCAGCACCGGTGTGGACGGCCGCGTCAGCGGTGCGAGTCCGGACAGGGGGTGAGATCACGGGCCCCTGGTCAGGACGGACGCCGAATCAGTCCGTGCGCTTCATGCCGACACGGACTCCTCGGTTCCGCGCGCCTGGCGGACGCGGCCCCAGGGCAGGAGTCGGTCCACCGCGTGGCGACCTCCCGAGAACCCGAGAGCCAGGGCGGCGACGCCGAGCACGAGCACCAGCTCGTATCCGCCGACCAGCGGAGTACCGACGTGGGCGAAGACGTACGCGCCCACCATCATGAGGGCGAGGGACAGGCCCGCGAGCGGCAGCGCGAAGCCGACGACGAGTGCCACACCGGCACCCACCTCGACGATCACGGCGACGAGGACGGACAGGGTCGGGAAGGGGACGCCCATGGCCGCGAAGCCCTGGGTGGCGCCTCCCAGGTCAACGGCCTTCTGGAGCCCGTGGAGGATGAACAGCCCCCCGATCACGGCCCTGGCGAGCAGGGCGACGAGATCGCCGGCCCTGCTTCTGATCGATTCGTTCATGGTGTTCCTGTTCTGTGAGCGGGTATCCCGGAGTGGGCGGCCACCTCGTTGCACAGACTGCAACACTTGAGGTCACAACCTTTTCCCGGGAAGCAGCATGGTAGTACGTATCCGGCCGAACACATAGCGTCCCGGGGAACGGGTTCGACGGAACCACCATCCACCCAGGTCAGGACAGGGAACAGAACTCCACTCAGTCCCGGGTGCCGATCCCGTCAGGGTCGGGGTACCGGGGCTCCTCGCCCTGGGGGTCGAGCACGGACAGCATGGACTCGGAGATCTCCCGCAGCTGCCCCACCTGCTCGGGGCTGAGCGTGTCGAACAGGACCCGCCGCACCTCGTGCACGTGCCCCGGAGCCGCGTCCTCCAGCGCCTTCATCCCGACGGGCGTGATCTCCACGATCACGGTGCGCCGGTCCTCCGGCCGCTTGTGGCGGTGGATCATCCCGTCGCCCTCCAGCCGCGCGGCGGCGTGCGAGAGCCGACTCGGCGACGAGCGCAGCAGGCGGGCCAGCCGCGTCATCGTCAGCTCACGCCCCGGCGCCTCCGACAGCATGGCCAGGATCTGGTAGTACGCGTGCGGCAGCCCGGCGTCGTGCCTGAGCTGGCGGTCCAGTGCGCCGTCGAGCAGGTTGACGGCCATCAGGAAGGCACGCCACGTGTTCTGCTCGCCGTCGTCGAGCCAGCGCGTCTCGGCCATCGGTCCTGTGCCCCCTGAAATACTTGAGCGTTCAATTGTGTTTCTACCGGACACGGACCATCACCCCGAACCCGGAGGCGCCGCCATGGCGACACGCATGCCCACGCTGTACCTGAGCCACGGCGCACCACCCCTGGCCGACGACACCGAGTGGACCCGCCAGCTGGCCGACTGGTCTGGTGACCTCGTCCGCCCGAAGGCGATCCTCGTCGTCTCCGCGCACTGGGAGGACGCACCGCTCACCATCGGCGCGACCACGGACGACACCCCTCTGACCTACGACTTCTGGGGTTTCCCGCAACGCTACTACGACGTGACCTACGCCGCCCCGGGTGCTCCGGCACTCGCGGAGCGCGTCCGCGAACTCACCACTGGTCCAGGTGAGACCCTCCACCAGGACCCCACCCGCGGCCTCGACCACGGCGCCTACGTACCGCTGAAGGAGATGTACCCGGAAGCCGACATCCCGGTCCTCCAGGTTTCCATGCCCACGCTCGACCCGGCACGCCTCCTCGAACTCGGGCGCCGCCTCGCGCCCCTGCGCGACGAGGGCGTACTGATCATGGGCAGCGGTTTCACCACCCACAACCTCCGGGAGATGTCCCGGCGGACCCACGGGGACGCGCCCTCCTGGTCGGTCGAGTTCGACGACTGGACCCACCGGGCCGTCCTGGACCACGACGTCGACGCGCTCCTGGACTTCCGGCACAAGGCCCCGGCCGCGGCCCTCGCCCACCCGCGCAGCGACCACTTCGCACCCCTGTTCGTCGCGCTCGGCGCGGGACTGGAGGACCACCGGACCGCCACGTCCACGGTGGACGGCTTCTGGCACGGGCTGGCCAAGCGGTCGTTCCAGTTCGACTGATCGGCACCCGCCGGAACGTCGGCGGATGCTGGCAGACTGCCGCCATGGACGAAGAGCACCACCCCGCCGACGCGAGGTCCGTGGCGGACCTGCTCCGGGTCGAGGGCCGCGTCAGGTACCTGCACTTCTGGGGGCACCAGCCGCCGCCCAGCGGGGTGTCGTCGAGCTGTCTCTCCCAGTGGTGGCCCGCCGACTTCACCGTGGACGGAACCACCTACCGCACCGCCGAGCACTACATGATGGCCGGGAAGGCGCGGCTCTTCGGGGACCCCGAGGCCGCCGACCGGATCGTGGCGGCCGGACACCCGCGCGACGCCAAGGTGATCGGCCGCCAGGTCCGCGGCTTCGACCAGGAGGTCTGGGAACGGGAGCGCTTCGAGATCGTCGTCCAGGGGAGTGTCGCCAAGTTCGGCCAGCACGAGGACCTGCGCGCGTTCCTGCTCGGCACCGGGCGGCGCGTGCTGGTCGAGGCCAGCCCCCGCGACCGGATCTGGGGCATCGGCCTGGGCCGCTCCCACGAGAACGCCGAGCGCCCCCGCTTCTGGCGCGGTCGCAACCTGTTGGGTTTCGCCCTCATGGAGGCCAGGGCCAGGCTCTCCGAGGAGACCGGCTGAACGAGGGAGACCGTTCTCCCCGATTTCACTTCGGATTCCCCTGTTCACGCTGTGTGGTCGCACCGGCGGGAGTAGAGTCCGAACACGCGGACAGCACGGTGCCCCGGCACCCGCGCCTGTTTCCCGCCCTTGGCCCCGCGCCGACACCCTCGGCTCGACCTCGCGGACCACCCCGGGGTCCCGCCGTTCCCGGGAGACAGATCCTCCAGCTTCGAGCGCGCGTTCCGGACTCCACCGTCCTCACCTTCAGGACGACACTCAGGGGACTCCCATGGCCTACTACCGCATCCAGCTGAACGACGGTTCCTCCCGCACCCTCCAGGCGGTGCGCCTACGCACCGACGCGAGCAGCCTCTACCTGGAGGAGCGCGCGGCCGGCGACTGGCGGCAGGTGTTCAGCAACCCGATCGGGGAGGTGAGCCGCGTCCAGCGCCGGTTCACCGAGAACGACGGCACGTGGACCTGGCTGCCCGAGCGCCTGCCCGCCCCGATCGGCGTCCGCGCCTGGTGATCCGCCTCCGGCGCGGGGCGTGGCGGCCCCGCGTCCGTCGGGCTGCGGGCCTCAGCCCTCCAGGGTGAGCTGGTCCACGACCAGATCCACCAGCCCCTCCAGGCTTCCCTCGGCCGCCAGCACTCCGGGCAGTGTCAGGTGCTCGGTGACCAGCCAGTTCAGCGCCAGGTACAGGACCACCACCGTCCTCCGGCCGCCGGGCATGCCGCTCTGCTCGTGGAAGGCGATGTTGGCGTCCAGGTCGGCGCGGACCCGGGCGGTGAGGTCGGCGCGCAACTCCGGGCGGCGGGTGGCCTCCAGCTGGAGTTCGAGCGTGGCCAGGTACACGTTGGGGTCCGCGGCCATACGCGTGACCGTGGCGCGCATGACCTCCGCGACCTTGGCCCGGGTCCGGGGGCCCTCCAGCACGTTGGCCCACTCCTCCTGTTCGGGCATGAACCGCTCGTAGGTGCGGACGCTGGTCTGGGCGAGCAGGTCCTCACGGCTGGTGAAGTAGTTGGAGGCCGTGCCGACGGGCACACCCGCGCGGGTGTCCACGGCGCGGTAGGTGAGCCCCCGCGCGCCCTCCTCAGCGAGCGCGTCGATGGCGGCGTCGAGCAGCGCGGCACGCCGTTCAGGGTTCCTGACCATGCGTTCTTCCCTTCGTGTGCGGAAATCTCGTGCGACCGCTTGGCAAACCACTATGTGTGAAGTACTTTAATCGAAGTACTTCAAGCTTAGTGGTCAATCGGCCGCAGGAGTACCCCTTCCCAGGAGACACATGCGAACCCTCACCTACTTCGTCGCGGTATCGATCGACGGCTACGCCTGCGGCCCCGACAACTCGTACGACTTCTACGAGGCCCCCGACCCGGGCGGCGAGCTCGGAGACAACGGCCGGTTCCACGTCGACGAGTACCCCGAACTCCTTCCCACCGTGGCGCGCGCCGCGCTGGGGCTGGACGTTCCCAACAAGCACTTCGACACCATGCTCCAGGGCCGCGGCTCCTACCAGGTCGCCCTGGACGAGGGCGTGACGAGCCCCTACGACCACATGCGCCAGATCGTCTTCTCCCGCAGCCTGCCCACCGACATCGACCCCAACGTCACCGTCGTGGCCACGGACCCGTTGGAGACCGTCCGCGAACTCAAGAAGGAGGAGGGTCCCCTGGGGATCGTCATCGTCGGCGGCCCGATCATGGCCGGATACCTGCTCCCGGAGATCGACGAACTCATGATCAAGCGCTACCCCGTCGTCGCCGGTCACGGCCGCCCCCTCTTCGAGGGGGCCGCCTTCGATCCCGCCCGCTTCGAGCGGCTGAGCAGCACCACCTTCGAGGGCGGCGCCGACTACACGCTCTTCCGTCGCCGCGTCTCCAGTGCGACGTGAACCGGGTGCCGGCACCGACCGGCCGCCGACACGACGGGGCGGGGCGGGGCACGGAACGGCTCAGCGAGATCAGCGGCCACCGGTAGTCTGTCCCCGCCCCGATCCCCTCCCCCCTGAGACCTCGTGTCGCATCCCCGGCTCCCGCGCACCCTCGGCTCCGTCCTGTGGTTCCCCCTGGCCCACTACGCCCGTCACCCGTTCGTCCTGTTGGCGACCACCGCCCTCCCCCTGGTCCCCGGCCAGCTGCTCGGCGCGTACGTCAGCCTGCGCCGGACCCCTCGCCCCTCGGGACCTCCCGATCCACATGAGCGCCGCGAACCCCTCGGGGTACGCGCCCGTGCGCATCCTGTCCGTGGACGGAGCACGGCCCGAACTGCTCATGGGACGTCAGCTGATCACCTGCGCCGACCCGCTCTGCGGCCTTCCGGTCTGAGCCCGAACGACCCCGGGAGAGGCGGAACCGCCGGGGGTCGTGGATAGCGTGGGGAACGGTCGAGCACCTCCGGTGTCCGGTCCGGAGTACCCGAGCGGTACGAGGAAGTGGAGAACAGGCATGAGCGAGACGACCCCCACGCGGACGCGTTCGGAGGAGGAGCGGGCGCCGGAAGGCGTACCCCGTCGGCGGGTGAACCGGCGCGAACGGATCCTGCGCACCGCCGCCGAGGTCTTCGCCACGCAGGGCTTCCACAACACCTCGCTGGCGGACATCGCCGCGATGCTCGACATGACCCCCGCCGGGGTGCTGCACCACTTCGGTTCCAAGACCGACCTGCTCACGGCCGTCCTGGAGCTACGCGACACCAACGACCCGGCGCCCGAGGGCAGCGGCATGCTCGACCACCTGGTCACCACCGCCCGCCGTAACGCCGAACGCCCGGGTACCACCCGGCTGTACGCGGTGCTCTCCGCCGAGAGCGCCACCGCCGAACACCCCGCCCAGGAGTGGTTCCGGGAACGCTACTCCGTGCTGCGCGAGGAGGCGGAGGCGGCGGTCCTGGACCGGATCGGCCCCGAGCACCGGAAGGCCGCGAGCACGCCGGGCCCGCACGGCCACACCCCCGCTCGGGCGGCGGCCACCGCGGTACTCGCCGCCATGGACGGACTCCAGGTGCAGTGGCTGCTGGACCCGGAGGCGGTGGACATGGCCGCCGTCACCGAGCTGGTGGTGGAGGCCGTCGTCGCCCGGCTCACCCACCACGAGGCCGCCGGGCGCTGAGCACCCCCGGACGGCGCGAGGGGCGCCACGGTGCCGTTCGCACCCTGACGCCCCTGGACGTGACTACCGGCCCCTCCGGACCGGATCCGGACTACAGGTCCTCGCCGTGCACGGAGCCGGGGGTCCCGTCGGTGGTCGCCTGCGGTTCGGCGGTCTCGCTGCCCTCGAGCCACTCGTCCCAGGACTTCTGCCAGTAGCCCCAGCCGTTGTCCCACTCGAACTCGCGGTCGGTGCCGGTCGTGTCGAGGATGTCGCCCATGAGGGTGTTGTTGAAGAACCACTGGGCGTCGTCCATCCGCAGGTTGGTACAACCGTTGGAGGTGTTGGCCGAGCCGATGGCGCTGTTGTAGGACGCCTCGTGCACGAACTCGCCGCTGTTGGAGGTACGGACCGCGTACTGCACGTCCACCAGGTACGAGCCGGGGGCGTCCTCGGGGATGCCCACGGTCGCGGAGTCCATGGTGAGCTGCTCGTAGCGCTCCATCATCACGTGGGTGCCGGTCGTGGTGGTGTCGAAGCGACGGTTGGCCGCCCCGTTGCTCACCTCGATGACGCGTTCCTCTTCGCCGTCGATCTCGATGATCATCTCGTGGTCCGGCACGTGCATGGTCGCGATCAGCTCACGGCCGATCTCGAAGTCGATCTGGTAGTTGCGCACCCCGAAGACACCCTCGGACGCCTCGACGCCCGCGAGGTTCAGGTCCACGGTGACGTTCTGGTACGGCTCCCAGTACTCCTCGGGCCGGAAGACCGCCATCTGGTCGGTGACCCAGTTCCAGGCGCCGACGGTCTCCTGCTCGGCCACCACGTTCATGGAGTTCTCGACCTGCGCCTTGTTGGTGACGGGCAGGTCGAAGTTGATCACGACGGGCATGCCGACACCGACGGTGTCGCCGGAGCTGGGGAAGTTGGAGACGAGTTCGAGGCGCTGGCCGGGGGCGGCCTCCTGGGTGGTGAACTCGGTGGTGAACTCGGTCTCCTCACCGGCCTCGTTCGCCGCCGTGGCGGTCACCACGATCTCCGAGCCGGGGCGCAGGTTCCAGTCGCTGACCCACTCCGTCTCGTCCTCGTTGAGGGTGCCGGTCATGGCGTAGAGGTCGCCGTCACCGTCACCTTCGCCCTCGGCCGCCGCCTCGTCGACCACGACCTGGTCGACCCTGACGTCGGTGATGACTCCGCTCGACGCGTTGACCCGGATGGGGGTGTTGGGCGCGATCTCCTCGCCGCCGGCCTCCGGAGTGATGCTCAGCTCGGCCGGTTCGGCGTCGGCGGGATCGGCGTTGCTCTGCGTCTCGGCGTCACCGGACGTACAGGCGGTCGCTGCGAGAGCGAGCGCCACCAGACCGATGCCGAACCGACGCGTCACCGCCGGGTGGGACTTCCCCGTCACGTCTGGACCTCCATAGCTGAAACTCGAACCCGACCTACTGCTCTGAGTAAGACGCTCCGGCACGGAAAAGGTTCTGAACTCGTGCGCATCGGTATAGAGCGGTTATCCGGAACGGCCCACCTGCCGCGCCCGGAACGGCTGAGAATACACCCCGGGGGTACGGGGCCGGACCACCGGGGGGTGGGGTTTGCGGCCGTCCGGAAGGGCGTCTCCGCTTGCCCTGACCATCATGCCCGACATAGAATCTTGTTCACTCGCTCAGGTTGTTTCTCCCGAGAAACCTGTTCGATCGGCCAACTTATTCGGGGTCACTCCGACCCCTCCCGTGACAAGGGGAAACACATGCCCTGGTTCTGGCTCGCCGGAGCGATCGTCCTGGAAGTCTTCGCCACCACCTCCCTGAAACTCTCCGAGGGGTTCACTCGGCTCCTGCCCTCGATCTTCGTGGTCGTGGGCTACGTCGGCGCGTTCTACATGCTCTCCCAGACCCTCAACCGGGGCATGCCGCTCGGGGTCGCGTACGGGGTGTGGGCCGCGCTGGGGGTGGCCCTCCTCGCCGTGATCGGGGTGGTCTTCCTCGGGGAGTCCCTGACCTGGATCCAGGTGGGCGGCATCGCGATGGTCATCGCCGGGGTCATGGCCCTGGAGATGGGAGGACAGCACTGACCGGCAAAATGGTGGCGTGAGTACCAAGCCGGAGGACCCGGAGAACATCAGCGACGGCCGCCGACGCAAGGGCGAGCTGCGGCGTCGGCTGCTCCTGGACGCCACCATGAACGTCATCACGCGGGACGGTGTCGCCGCCGTCAGCCAGCGGCGGGTGGCGGCCGAGGCGGGGGTCCCGCCCAGCACCGTCACCTACTACTACTCCTGCGTGGACGACCTCCTGGTCGCCGCCCTCACCAGGGTGAACGACTCCTACGTCGAGCACATGGACACCCTCCCCGACGACCCCGCCGAGGCGCTGCGCGGCTTCGCCGTCCTCATCGCGGAGGGCACCGGCACCGACCGCACGCACGCCCTCGCCGAGATGGAGCTGTTCCTCCTCGCTGCCCGCCGTCCCGCCCTGCGGGAGCAGACCGACCGCTGGACGGCCGCGGTGGACGCCTTCCTCGTGCCCTACCTCCCCGATCCCGAGGTCAGGGCCGGGGTGGCCGCGGCGGCCAACGGCTACTTTCTGTGCTGTTGCACCACCAGCCCGCCGCCCGACGCCGACGAGGTGCACCGGGTGCTGCGCCGCCTCATCACCGGCTGACCCCCGTCTCCCCGGCCACCGCCCAGTCACCACCTCAGGGCAGCGGCTCGTCACCGTCTCCCCGACCACCGACCGAACATCACCTCCTCAGGACAGCGGCTGGTCACCGTCTCCGCCGGTCACCGTCCCGGACCATGTCCACGAGCAGCCGGAGCACGAACATCGCCGTGGCGGCCAGCAGCACCCACGCCAACAGGTTCAGCGCCTTCGTGTGCGTGGCCAGGTCCGGCCAGGACACCCCCTGTGCCTCGGTGACGTTGAACAGCCCCACCGACATGAACCCGGTGACCACGGCGAGCACCGTCATCACCGCGCGCCACACCACCGAGCGCAGGAGTCTTCGGTCCTCGGGGTGGGCGAACAACCGCGCCTGCACCGTGAACCGGCCCTTGTGCAGCTGGTCGGTGATCCGGTCCAGTCTGCGCGGCAGCCGTCGCAGGGTGGGCAGCAGGGCGATCAGCTCCGCAGACGCCATCTCCCGCAGGTTCCCCGTTCCCAGCTGCTCGGACATCCTGGCCCCCGCGTACCGCTTGGCCTCCGCCACGGTGTCGAACCCCGGCGCGAGGTGGACCAGCGTCCCCTCCAGCGTGGCCAGCGCGCGGAAGACCCCGGCCAGCTCCCCGGGCAGCACCAGCCCGAACCGGGTGACCAGCATCAGCAGCTCGGTGAACATCCGCATGCTCGCGGTGGCGCCCCCGTGCAGGTAGCGCGCCATGAACTGCCCGAGGGACCTCCGCAGCCGCTCCGCGTCGATCTCCCCCGGATCGTCCACCACGTCCAGCAGGGTGTCGGTCAGCAGGACCGCGTCGCCCCGGTCGATCGCCAGGAGCATCATCTGGAGGGCCTCCCGGGTCCGGGCGTCGAGGCGCCCCACGGACCCGTAGTCCAACAGCCCCACACCGCCCTCGTCGAGGACGAGGATGTTGCCCGGATGCGGGTCGGCGTGGAAGATCCCACTCATCAGCACCTGTTCCAGCAGGCAGTCCAGCAGGACCCTGGCGAGGCGCTCCCCCTCCTCCACCGAGAGGTCACCGACACCCACCTGGGTTCCGTGCAGGCGCTCCATCACCAGGACCCGACGGCTGGTGTAGGCCTCGTACACCTGCGGGATACGCACCGGCGTACCACCCGTGGCGTCCGCGACCGCCGCGATGTTGGCGGCCTCCACCTCGAAGTCGAGTTCCTCCAACAGCGCCTCGGCGAACCCGTCGGCCAGTTCGAGCACCCCGATCGCGGGCCCCCAGTCGGTGTGCTCGTCGAAGCGGCGGGCCAGCCTGCGGATGATGTCCAGGTCCCGCCGGACCACCGGCACGATCCCCGGCCGCTGCACCTTCACTACGACCTCCTCGCCCCCGTGGAGCCGCGCCGGGTGCGCCTGCGCGATCGAGGCGGCGGCCAGGGGCTCGGGGTCGAACCCGGCGAAGACCTCCTCCAGGGGGCGCCCCAGCTCGCCCTCCACGCACTCGCGCACCCGCTCGAAGGGCACCTTGGCCACCTCGCTGTGCAGACGGCCCAGCTCCTCCACGAAGGCCGGTGGCAGCAGGTCCCGCCGGGTGGCCAGCACCTGCCCGAGCTTCACGAACACCACCCCGGCCTCCTCCATGGACCGGGCCAGGGAACGCGCCAGACGCCGCTGGACCGAGGTGTCCTCGATCCCCTTCCTCCCGCCCAGCACGTAGCCGCCCAGACCGTGGCGGGCCAGGATCCACAGGATGCGCCGGTACCTGCCGAGCCGCCCGAACCAGTTCCTGGCCTCCCGGACCATGGCCAGCGGCCGGAAGCGGGTGCCCCGGGGCAGCAACAGCTCCAGGCCGACGAAGGCGAGCATGGCGCCCACCGCCATGGCGAAGAGCATCAGGGACATGTACCCGGGGTCCTCCATGTCGGCCGGTTCGAGGGAGTTCAGCGCCTCGAAGCTGCCGTAGTAGGCCAGGATCGCGCCCACCGAACCCAGAGGTGCCCCGACCAACGCCGCCAGGGCCAGCCTCGGCAGGTTGAACGGCACGTCCATGAGCCGACTCGCGAGCTTGCCCAGGCCCAACAGGACCAGGACCAGGACGACCAGCGACACGACCTGACTGACGACCATGCCGAACACCGAGGTCACGGTCAGTGTTTCCATCAACGTCCTTCAGCCGGAGGAGGGCGGGGAGACCTCAACACTGTCACCCCCGGGCACCCACCGACAGCCCCGGTCCCCAGCCTGTGGACAACCCCCGCGCCCGCGCCACCGCCCGCGACCGGCGCCGCCGAACCGAGGTCCCCGCGGCCCCGTCCCGTCCGTCCGGCCGCACGCGTCCCGGGCCGGAGGAGCGGGCGGAGCTGAACCCGCCCCGCACCTGCGTACTTCGCCCCCGGCCCGGCGTACTTCGCCCTGAAGCGGCGTACCTCGTCTGGGTTCGCTGCGCTCCGGACACACGAGGGGCCCACGGGCCTGCCTCCCGTGGGCCCTCGGTTCGGTCAGCGGATCAGCAGGTCAGCTCCCATGAGCACTCGATCTCGCCGCCGTCGGTGACCTCGGCGCGCTGCGTGACCGTGCCCGTACGGGCCTGGTTGCCCAGGTGCTCGGCCAGCCGGACCACCACGGCGTTCTGCACGTCGAGGGGCGCGCCGCCGGTGTGGCCGTTGTTGACGACGCTGAAGTACAGCTCGCCGCCGTCCGGGCCCTGCACGTAGCCCGACAGGGCGCTCACCCCGGTCATCGTGCCGGTCTTGGCCTGCGCCACTCCTTCGGCGGCGGTGCCGCGCATCCGGTTGGCCAGCGTGCCCCCGACGAACGGGTCGCTGTCGCCCGCCACCGGCAGCGAGTGGTGCCACACCTCGTACCAGGGAGCGTCCTGGGCGCTGTCGAGCAGGTCGACGACGGTGTTGGCGGTGACCAGGTTGCCCCGCGACAAACCCGAGCCGTCGGTGAGGACCAGGTCCGAGGTGTCCACGCCCAGCTGCTGGAGCGCGGTGTCCTCGGCGGCGAGACCCGCCTCCCACGAACCCTCGCCCGCGACCTCGCGGCCGAGGGTCTTCGTCAGCATCTCCGCGTGCCCGTTGTTGCTGAACTTCATGAGCGGGACCAGGACTTCGCTCAGCGGCATGGAGGTGTGCTCCCCCACCACTCGGGGCCGGTGCCATTCGGTGGGTACCTCGCCCCGCGCGACCCCGCCCTTCACGGCGACCCCGTTCTCCTCCAGGGCCTGGGCGAACAGGTGCCCGGCCAACCCCGCGGGCTCGTCCACGGTGCGCAGCGCCACCACCGGTCCGGCGTTCACCGACAGCGACCCGGTGACGGTGACGGTGTTGGTGCCCACCGGTCGGTCGACCGTGATCCCGGTGCCCTGCCCCGCCGGGGCGGTGACGGCGCGGTTGTCGAGTTCCACGTATCCCTCGGCGGCGCCCAGGTCCACATGGACGGGAGCATCCGCGGAGGCGGCCGTGACGGTCACCTCGGTGACACCGGTGTCGTAGCGCTCGCCGTGGGCCACCGTGAGCGCGGAGATCTGCGCCGAGTACGCGTACGGCTCGTCCTCGGGCCACCAGTCGTCCACGAGGCGCTGCGCGTCGAACCACGAGTCGTCGGCGAACACGTCGCCGACGGAGGTCACCCCGGAGTCGGCCACGTCGGCGGCGAGGGAGTCGAGGTCGTCGGTGTTCAGGGTCGGGTCACCACCGCCGACCAGGTAGAGCTCCGGCACGTCCCCTCGGCCCGGGCGGCGTTCCACCACGGCCTCGGTGGCGAAGGTGTGGTCTTCCCCCAACACCTCCAGCGCGGCGGCGGCCGTGAAGAGCTTCGTGTTCGAGGCGGGCAGCAGCGGGGTGTCCGCGTCCCGCGAGTAGAGCGTCTCTCCGGACTCGGCGTCGGTGACGACCACACCGGAGGTCGCGCCCTCCAGCACGGGGTTCGCCAGGATCGTGTCGAGGTCGGCGCGCAGGTCGGCGGCGCGTTGGGCGGGCTCGGCGGTGTCGGCCCAGGCGGGCGCGACCGGGGCGAGGGCCACCAGCGGGGCCGCGGCGAGGGCGACCAGCCAACGGCGTGGGGGTGCGGGGGTCATGTGTCTCCTCCGGAAGGACCGATCGGGAGCATGCCAGGAGAACGTAACCGACCGTTTCACTCCACGCCAGGACGCCACCGGCGGTTCGATGGCAAAAGGGGCGTCTCAAACGGGGCACACACGGACGGGGCGGGCCGGGGATTCCCCGGCCCGCCCCGTGTGCGGCGCCTAGATGAGCTCGATCGCCTTCGAGTAGTGGCACGCGTCCCGGTGCCCGGTGCCCCGGTCCCTCAGGTCCGGCGGCTCCTCCACGCACCTGGTGCGCTCGGCGTCCGAAAGCTCGTTGGCGAACTTCGGGCAGCGCGTCCGGAACCGGCAGCCCGAGGGCGGGTCGGCCGGGCTCGGGATGTCACCGGTGACGGTGATCCGCTCCCGGGTCCGTTCCTTGACCGGGTCCGGCAGCGGGATCGCCGAGATCAGCGCCTGGGTGTACGGGTGCGCCGGCGAGCTGAACAGCTGGTCCGTCGTGGCCGTCTCCACCATCTTGCCGAGGTACATCACGGCCACGCGGTCCGCGATGTGCTTGACCACCGACAGGTCGTGCGACACGAACAGGTAGGACAGCCCCAGCTCGTCCTGGAGGTCCTCCAACAGGTTGATCACGCCCGCCTGGATGGACACGTCCAGAGCCGAGACCGGCTCGTCCAGCACCAGCACCCTCGGGTTGAGCGACAGCGCCCGGGCCACGCCGATGCGCTGCCGCTGGCCCCCGGAGAACTCGTGCGGGTACCGCGACCCGTGCTCGGGGTTGAGCCCCACCAGTTCGAGGAGTTCCGACACCCGCCTCCGGGCGTCCCGGTGCCCGGACCCGTGGATGCGCATGGGCTCCGCGATGATGTCCGCGACCGTCATGCGCGGGTCCAGGGAGGCGAAGGGGTCCTGGAACACCAGCTGGAGGTCCTTGCGCAGCGGCCGCATCCTGCGGTCGGACAGGCCGTGCAGCGGCTGTCCCAGGTAGGTGACCTCGCCCGAGGTGAGCTTGATCAGGTTGAGCAGCAGCCGCGCCGTGGTGGACTTGCCGCAGCCGGACTCGCCCACCAGCGCGAGGGTCTCCCGCTCGCGCAGGTCCAGGGAGATCCCGGAGACCGCCTGCACCGCGCCGACCCTGCGCCGCAACAACCCCTTGGAACGGATCGGGAAGTGCTTGACCAGGTCGGTGGCGGTGAGCAGGACCTCGGGTCCGGCCGTGTCGGAGGCCGCGCGGGAACCCTCCTCGTCCGCCTCCCCCCGGTACCCCTCGCGGGCCTCGGCCACCTGGGACTCGGCCGCCTCCACCTCGGCCACGGATCCCACGCCCTCGGTGTCCACGGAGGTGGCCCGGAACAGGTCGCCCGCCTCCGCGCCCACCAGGTCCTCGCTGAAGTGGCAGGCGGCGGTGTGCCCGGAGAGCCCGTCGCCCGTCTCACGCTCCGGTGACCCGTTCTCGATGGCCAGCAGCCGGGGCTCCTCCTCGTGGCAGCGCTCCCTGGCCATGGGGCAGCGCGGCGCGAACCCGCAGCCGCCCGGCAGGTCCCGCAGCGAGGGCGGGGTGCCGAGGATGGGGGTGAGCCGGTCGCCCCGGTCGCCGTCCAGTCGCGGCAGCGAGCCGAGGAGTCCCAGCGCGTAGGGCATGCGCGGCCGGTAGAAGACCTCCTCCACCGACCCCATCTCCACGATCCGGCCCGCGTACATCACGCCCACCCGGTCGACCTGCCCGGCCACCACGCCGAGGTCGTGGGTGATGAGCACCAGGGCGGCCCCGGTCTCCTGGCGAGCGCGCTGGAGGGCGTCCAGCACCTGCGCCTGGACGGTCACGTCGAGCGCCGTCGTGGGCTCGTCGGCGATGATCACGTCCGGGTCGTTGGCCATCGCGATCGCGATCACCACGCGCTGGCGCATGCCGCCGGACAGCTCGTGCGGGTACTGCCTGAGCCGCTGTTCGGGGGACGGGATGCCCACGATCTCCAGCAGCTCCAGCGCCCGCGCCATGGCGACCTTCTTGCTCACCTTCCGATGGGCGAGCACCGCCTCCGCGATCTGGTACCCGATCGTGTAGACGGGGTTGAGCGAGGTCAGCGGGTCCTGGAAGATCATCGCGATCCTCTGCCCCCGGACCTGGCTGATCTGCTTGTCGTCGAGCCCGATGATCTCCTGGCCCAGCAGCCGGGCCGAACCCTCCACCCGGGCGTTCCTGGGCAGCAGGCCCATGATCGCCATGGACGTCACGGACTTGCCCGACCCCGACTCCCCCACGATGCCCAGGGCCTCGCCCCGGCGCACCTTGTAGGAGACCTGCCGGACCGCGGGCAGCGGGCCGTCGTCGGAGGGGAAGGTGACGCTGAGGTCGCTGACCTCCAGCACCACGTCGTCGGTGTCCGCCACGGCGGTGTTTCCCTTGTTCTCGTACTCAGTCGTCATCGCCGCACCCTGGTCTGTCGTGGGTCGAGGGCGTCCCGGAGGCCGTCACCGATGAAGTTGATCGTCAGACAGATCAGCACCAGCAGCACACCCGGCGGATAGAACAGCCACGGCCGCGTGGACACCGCCGTGCGCGCGCTGCCGATCATCTGGCCGAGGGAGATGTCCGGCAGCTGGATGCCCAGGCCGAGGAAGGACATGCCCGCCTCCGCGAGGATGGCCACGGCCACCAGCAGGGTGGCGGCGACGATGATCGGTCCGGCCGCGTTGGGCAGCAGGTGCCGGAGGATGATCCACGGCGCCGAGGCCCCCGACGCGCGGGCCGCCTCCACGAACTCCTGCTCCCTCAGGGACAGGACCACACCGCGCACCACGCGGGCGATGGTGGCCCACGAGAAGATCGAGATGATCAGCGCGATCGCGGACCACGAGGTCCCGGCCCCGCTGTTGCCCGCGATCGCCGCGGCGGCCACGAGCAGCGGGACGATCAGGAAGATGTCCACGACGCGCATCATGAACGCGTCCACCCGGCCGCCGTAGTACCCGGCGGTGGCGCCCCACACGGAGCCGACCGCGGTGGACAGCAGCGAGACGGTGAAGGCGACCTTCAGCGTCTGCTGGGCGCCGCGCATGAGCTGGCCGAGGACGTCGTGTCCGGCGGCCGAGGTGCCCAGCGGGTGCGCCCCGGACGGCGGCTGGTTGCTGGGGATCTCCTTGTAGACCGTGTGGTCCCAGGCCCAGAGGAAGGGTCCGACGAACGCGAACAGGGCGATGACCGCCAGGAGCACCAGGCTGATCATCGCGGGCCGGTGTCGGGTGAACCGGATCAGGATGGTCTGGAGCTGGGTCTGGTCGGCGCTGCTCCTCTTCCGCTTCTTCGCCGGGTCACGGCGCGCGCTCTTCGACATGCCGTTCTCACTCATAGCGAATCCTCGGGTCCAGCACGGCGTACAACAGGTCGGCCACCAGGTTGGCCAGGATGACGATCGTGCCGCTGAGCAGCAGCCATCCCATCAGCGCGAAGGAGTCGTTGTTGTCCACCGCGGTGATGAAGAAGTCACCCAGACCGCGCCACTGGAAGACCACCTCGGTGAGGATGGCCCCGTCGATGACGCCCGCGACGCCGATGGCCACCACGGTGGTCAGCGGGATGAGCGCGGTGCGCAGGGCGTGACGCCGGATGACCGTGTGGTTGCGCAGGCCCTTGGCCCGGGCCAGGCGCACGTAGTCGCTGTTCATCACCTCCAGCATCGAGGTGCGCTGGTAGCGGCTCCACGACGCGAAGCTGATCAGCATGAGCACGATCGTGGGCAGCGCCATGTGCGCGAAGGCGTTGAGGAACTGGTCCCACAGCGGCGCGCCCTCGGCTCGGAACCGCCCGTCACCGATGGTGGCGAACACCTGGTCGCCCACCAGCTGGTTGAACTTGACCCCGGCCGCCTGCATGATGCCCGCGAACCAGAAGGTCGGCAGGGCCAGGGCGAGGAAGCCGACGAACGTGAGGGTGTAGTCGAGTTTGGAGTACTGGCGCAGCGCGCTGATCACACCGGTGATGATCGCCAGGCCGAGCGCGAAGACCATGGACGCGCCGACCAGGCGCAGGGTGGTCCACAGGCGTTCCGCGATGGCGGTGCCGATGTCGTAGTGGGGGCCCTGGGTGGAGGGGCCGAACTCCCCCTGGAGCAGTCCGATGTCGCCGTTTCCGCCGATTCCGGTCACCCACAGCCAGTACCGCTCCGGCATGGAGCGGTCGAGGTAGAGCCGCTCCTCCGCCTGTTGCAGTACTTCCTCTGTGGGCGGTGGCTGGGCCATCCGGATGTCGGCGAGCGGGTCACCGGAGACGTCGATCATCACGAAGGTGAGGATGGATGCGAGGACCAGGACGGGGAGCGCGCCCAGGATGCGCCGCATCGTGTAAACGAGCATGGGAGTGATCCTTCAGGGGTGGACGAGGACCGGTCCGGCCCCGGGAGGGTGTCCCGGGGCCGGACCTGGGTGGTTCGCCTGACTAGCTGGCGACGTCCCACTCACCGATGTTGTAGGTGGCTCGGTAGCTGGACTGAAGGTTGTCGTGGACGTTCACGAGGCGGTCGGAGTTGGCGAAGAAGTAGTTCGGCTCCGCCATGATCGGGAGGACGTAGGCCTCCGGGACCAGGATCTCCATGGCCGCGTTGGCGTGCTCGGCCGCCGTGTCCAGGTCGGGGGCGTTGGCCACGTCGCCCGCCAGGTCGTCGACCTCGTCGTTGGAGTAGCCGCCGAAGTTGCTGCCGCTCTCGGAGTGCCAGAACTGCTCCGGGTTGCTGGTGAAGTACGGGGAGCCCGACCAGCCGTACTGGACGATGTCGTACTCCGTCGCGGCGAGCATGCCGCCCAGGTCGTCGGTCATCTCGATGTTGGTCGTGATGCCGATCTCGGAGAGCTGGGCCTGGATGAGCTGGACCGAGGTGTTGCGCACGGTGGAGTCGGTGCTGCGCAGACGGAACGGGCCGATCTCCTCGCCGTCCAGGGTGAGGGTTCCGCCGTCGAGCTCGTAACCGGCCTCCTCCAGGATGCTCTTCGCCTCGTCGAGGTCGCCGGTGCCCTGCGTCTCGCCCTCGAAGTGGTCGACGTAGTAGGGGCTGTCGCTGCCGAAGACGTGGTTGTTCTTCAGCTCGTAGTCCGGGTAGCCGGCGCCGAAGTTGCGGTTGGCGATGTCGTCGCGGTCGATCGCGGTGAAGATCGCGCGGCGCAGCTCGACGTCCTGGAGCGTCTCGTTCTTCAGGTTGAGGTCGACGTGCTCCCAGGTGGCGCCCTCGGCGACGGTCACCTCGGCGTTGGCGACGTCCTGGAGCTGGAGGATCACGTCCTCGCTGTAGTCCGCCGGGTTGCCCCCGTCGATCTCGCTGTTGACGAAGGCGTTCACGAAGGTGCCCTCGTCGGTGTTGTACGGCATGGTGATCTTGTCGAGCGCGGGCGCCTCACCGAAGTAGTTCGGGTTCGGCTCCTTGACGACCTCGTTCTCCAGGTCCCCGGCGGTGATCATGTACGGGCCGCCGGACCACTCGGGGCGCTCGGCGTGCAGCCAGTCGTAGAACTCGCCCAGCTGGTCGGCGTCGTCGACGTCCCAGCCGTTCTCCTCCGCGAGGTGGGCGGGCAGGAAGCCGCCGGCCTGGCTGTGGGCGTCGAACAGGCCCATCCACTCCGGGTCGGCCAGCCCCTCCTTCAGCTGGAAGGTGGCGGTCTTGCCGTCGACCTCGACGGACTCGACCTTGTCGAAGCTCGCGGCGGCGCGGGGGTCGCAGCCGCCGCAGTAGCCCTCGTCGGGGGAGGTGCCGAGCATCCAGGAGACGCGCAGGTCCTCACCGGTCATCGGCTCGCCATCGCTCCACACGGCGTCCTCGGCGAGGGTGATCGACCACTCGAACGGCCCCTCGTCGGGGTCGTCGTTGATGAGCTCGGGCTCCTCCGCGAGGACGTTCATGTCGTACTCGTAGGTCGCGTCCGGCTGCCACTGTCCGGTGTAGGGGAGCACACCGGAGAGCATCTGGATCACGTAGACGCTGCCGCCGGCGAGGCTGGTGGCCTGCCAGGCGCCGGGGAGGCTGTTGATGACCCAGGTGACCTCCTTGGCTCCGCCGTCGCCACCGTCACCCCCTCCTCCTCCACAGCCGCTGGCCACCATGACCGCTGACGTCGCCGCGGCGGCGAGTGCCAACGTCTTTCGGCGCTTGAACATAGTCACACCCTTGATCACTCATGCGAACAGGCCACGGGGTGGGCGCCCACGGGGCACAACCCACCAAAACTAGGCGATTAGTCGATTAGAAGACCATTAAGGGAAATGTCTGTATAGCCCCAATGCCGATTTCGTGACCCATCCGCAACCGGCCCGCGCCCGGGCGAGCCGGAACGAGTCACGCACTCTCAATACACCGGCAACAACCAGGACATCCCCACATCATGCCAGGTCAAGCGGACACGTGGAACAGGGGCCCAGGCCAGCGGGATTCGGACACACTGGAAAAGTATTCGGGTTCAATCAAGGGCTTCCAGAGCAAAGACACAAACGTAAACGACGTTTAACTACGGCCTCGAAGCACGCAACTACCGAGAGAGAACAGGACAAACGACCCAAACTTCACACACGGCTCCATACATGCACCCGAGGACATCTAATACCACCCCTCCCCGCCTCACCTCTCCCGGAGAGCAATTCATGGGATAACCCGGTCATCACTCCATGGAAAGCGACACGGGGGAGGAAACCTCCTTGCGCCTGTCCTGAACTCCACGCACGAGATGACCGAAACCGCGATGCCCGTACCCACGAAGCGGATAGGGTTCCCAGTGACGACCTCCGTCATCCTCAGCGCCCCGCCCAGCGAGAGAGGCATCCGCCGTGTCCGAACCGGTCCGCCTGGTCTGCCCCGTCGGCCGTAAGTACGTGGAGCTGTGGGGTGGTTACGCTCTGCTGGCCCTGGGCGCCGTGGTCGTGGCCGTCGACCCCACCCACTGGGCCAATATCGTGCTCGGCGTCCTCCTCGGGCTCCTCGGGGCCGCCTCGGCCGTCGACGGACACCGGATCAAGGCCCCGGTACTGGAGGTCACCGAGGACGAGTTCCGCTACCGGCGCGGCGCCTACGTCGTGCGGGTGCCCTTCATCGACATCGGCTCCTACTACGTGCTTCCCGGCCGGATCCGCTCCCTCGGCCTGTGCGACCACACCGGGCGCCCCAAGCGCTTCCCCTCGCTCAAGAGCCGCCGGACCTCGCGCACCTACCTGCCGCTGACCGGGATGACCAACCCGGCGAAGGTGGAGGCCTTCATGGCCGTCGCGGGCATCCCCCCGCGCAAGCGCTCCCTGTCCTCCTGACGCTCCCGCGAGCTCCCCTGAGCGGTCGCGACAGAGCAGTCATCTGTGAACACAACAGATCATTTCGCCCACACGCGCCCCAGGAACATACCGACGCAAGGCAGCTTCATCTAGTCTCGATGGGGTGAAGCAGTCCAGAATCACCGCCATCCTGACCGTCGCGGGGATGCTCGCGGCCATGTGGGTCCTGGAGATCCTCGACACCCCGCTCGGGGGACACCTCGACCGGCAGTTCGGAATCCAGGCCCGCAACGCCGACGCACCCTGGACCGTGCTGACCGCGCCCTTCATGCACGGCAACTTCGCCCACCTGATCGGCAACTCACTGCCGTTCCTGGTGCTGGGCGCCCTCGTCGCCTTCAGCGGCCTGGGCCGGTTCCTGCTCACCACGCTGATCGTCGCCGTCGTCAGCGGCGTCGGCGTGTGGCTGTTCACCCCCTCACACGTCGTGACGGTGGGCGCCAGCGGGCTGGTCTTCGGCTACTTCGGCTACACGGTGCTGCGCGGCATCATCGAACGTCGGACCGTCGACATCGTCATCATGATCTGTGTGGTCATCTTCTACGGAACGATGATCTGGGGGGTTCTGCCCCAGCACCCGGGCGTCTCCTGGCAGGCGCACCTGTTCGGCTTCCTGGGCGGGCTCCTGTCCGCCTACGTGCTGCCCAGGCGCGACACGGGCCAGGCCAACCAGCGGAGCGTCGGCGGCGCCCAGGGCGGCTACTACGCCCCCTGATCCCCGCGCACCGCACGACGACGGGGCCGGCTCCCGGAGGGGAGACGGCCCCGTCGTCGTGTCCGGACCGGTCAGAACTCCAGACCCTCGGCGTCCTCCATCAGCGTGCGCTCCAGGAACAGCGGGTTCTGGGCGAGCCACTGACGCGCCCCGGCCGCGGGGTCGGTGACCCCGGGGCCGACCGTGAGCGCCTCCAGGGAGGCCAGCTCCTCGTCGTCCATGGTCCAGTTGCGCAGCCACTCGGCCAGTTCGGGGTAGTCCTCGGCGAACCCCGCGCGACCGATCGAGTGCAGCCCCTCCGTGCCGCCCATGCCGCCCTGCGGGTCCTCCAGGTCCCGGAGGTCGTACTGGGCGTAGGCCGGGTGCGGACGCCACAGCGTCACGACGATCGGCCGCTCCTCCGCGATCGCGGCGTCCAGCCGCTCCATCATCCCCGCGCCCGACGACGTCTCCAGCTCGAAGTCCCCGTCCAGCCCGTACAGCGGCATGGCCTGGTCACGCGTGACCTGGGTCAGGCCCGCGTCCGGCTCGATGCCGACGATGGTGCCCCCGAGCTCGTCCGCGTGCGCCGGGAGGTCGTCGATCTCCCGCACGTCCCGCACGTACTCCGGGACCGCGAGGGTGAGGACGGCGTTGTCGTACCAGGAGCCCAGGCTCTCGATGTCGTCCCGGTGCTTCTCCATGTACTCGTGGTGGGTGACCGGAAGCCACATGTCGAGGTAGAGGTCGAGCTCGCCGTCGGCCACCCCCTGGAAGGCCGGGGCGACGTCGACCTCGGTGACGGTGACGTCGTACCCCTTCTCCTCCAGGACCGCCTCCCACATGTGGGTGACCGCGACCGCCTCCTCCCAGGGGATCAACGCGATGTCGACCTCCCGCAGGTCCTCATCCGCTCCCTCGGAGTCCCCCGAGCAGGCGGACAGCAGAAGCGCGCCGCTCAGACCGGCGGCGGCCAGCCCCGTTCCTCGCCTACGTCCGACCTTCATGTATTCGTTTCCCTCGCTACGCACACGTGCGGAGCCGACCGAGGAGAGGGGGGAGCCCAGGGGGCCCTCGGTACCGGCTCCGGGACTTCGCCCAGACGAAGGCCGCCCCCACACTCGGTGAAGGCGGCCGTCATCGTATGTCTACCCCATCAAAGGGGACGAGTGGTACACCCCGTGACGGGTGCCACACTCTGGGTTCTAGAAGTTCAGGCCCTCGGCGTCGTCGCCCAGGGTGCGCTCCAGGAACTCGGGGTTGTCGGCGAGCCACTGACGGGCGCCGGCGTCGGGGTCGTCGACGTCGTCACCGACGGTCAGCGCCTCCAGGCTGGCGAGCTCGTCGTCACTCATGTCCCAGCCCTCGAGCCAGGAGGAGAGCTGCGGGTAGTCGTTGCCGAAACCGTCACGGCCCACGGCGTGGATCGTCTCGGCGTCACCCATGAGGCCCTCGGGGTCCTCGAGGTCCTTCAGGTCGTGCTTGGCGTAGGCCGGGTGCGGACGCCACAGCGTCACGACGATGGGCTCCTCCTCGGCGATCGCGGAGTCCAGCTCCGCGAGCATCGCCGCACCCGAGGAGGTGACGAGCTCGAAGTCGTCGTCCAGCTCGTAGCCGGGCATCGCGGAGTTCTGGGTGGTGTCGGTGAGACCGGCGCCCGGGTCGATGCCGACGATCCGGTTGTCCAGCTCGTCCGCGTGGTCGAGGAGGTCGGGGATCGAGTTGACGTCCTCCATGTAGGTGGGGACGGTCAGCGTGAGGATCGCGTTGTCGTACCAGGAGCCGAGGTCCTCCAGCTGGTCCCCGTAGTCGTCCCAGTACTGCTGGTGGGTGGCGGGCAGCCAGGTGTCCAGGAACAGGTCCACGTCACCGTTGGCGGCGCCCTGGTACATCGGGGCGACGTCGACGTCGGTGACCTCGACGTTGTAGCCCTTCTCGTCCAGGATGGCCTCCCACATGTGGGTGACCGCGATCGCCTCCTCCCAGGCGATCAGGGCGATGTTGACGTCCTGGAGGTCGTCACCCGTGCCCGAGCCGCCCTGGCCCTCGCCGGAGCCGCCGGTCAGGTCCTCACCGTTGCCGCCACAGGCGGTCAGGAGGAGGACCCCGCTCATACCGGCCGCGGCCAGACCCATCATGCGCTTACGGCTGTACATCTGATTCCTTCCATCAGGACTGCTCGAAGAAGACCGGGGTCAGGAACTGCTGACACTGGCCTGAGGACTCTTGCGGGTGACGGCGGCGGTCAGGCGGTCCAGGAAGATCGCCAGGATGACCACGGCGATTCCGGCCTCGAAGCCCAGCGCGCCGTCGTTGCGCGTGATGCCCTGGTAGACCTGGCTGCCGAGGCCGCCCGCGCCGACCATGCCCGCGATGACGACCATCGACAGACCCAGCATGATGACCTGGTTGACACCGGCCATGATCGTCGGCAGGGCGAGCGGGAGCTGGATGCCGGTGAGGATCTTGCGCCTGGGAGCGCCGAAGGCCTCACCCGCCTCGACGAGCTCCTTGTCGATCTGCCGGATACCGAGTTCCGTCAGGCGCACGCCGGGCGGCATCGCGAACACGATGGTCGCGACCACACCGGGCACCGCGCCGATGGAGAAGAAGAAGATCGCCGGGATCAGGTAGACGAACGCCGGCAGCGTCTGCATCAGGTCCAGGACCGGCTTGGCGACCTTGCTGACGTAGTCGTTGTAGGCGGCCAGGATGCCGATCGGGATCGCGATGACCACCGCGATGAGGCTGGCCACCAAGACCAGGCCGAGGGTGTCCATGGCGTTCGACCACTGGCCGACGGAGGCCACGACGGTCAGGGCGAGCAGCGCGAAGACGCCCAGGCGCCATCCGGCCACCGAGAGCGCGAGCAGGCTCAGCAGCAGGATCATCAGCAGGGACATCGGGTTGGTGACCAGCATGGGCAGGACCAGCCAGCCCAGCAGCACCAGCGCGAGCCAACCGCCCGCGACGATCCCCGTGCGCACCCGGTTGGCGCGGTCCACCATGCCCAGGGCCGCCGTCGCGATCAGGAAGACCAGCGAGACGACGAAAGTGGGCTCGACGTTCGTGTCGAACAGGTTCATGGCCCAGACGAAGAGCCCCGGGACACTGTTGATGAAGCCGGTCACCAGGGAGAACTGCGCCTCCGCGATGTACAGGAGCGACACCACCACGACGATGGCGAGCAGCGGCACCCGGCGCGAGCGCACCAGCGGGACCGCGATGATCACGGCCGCGACGAAGGCGAGCTGTCCGGCCGCCGGCTCCACGAAGAACCCGGACAGGACCGCGACGGCCCAGCGGATGAAGTCGCCGGTGAGGTCGAAGAACAGCCCGAAGTTGCTCTTCAGCCAGGCGTTGAACGCCTCGAAGCCGTCACCGATGGGCAACGACGGAGGGAAGTCGACGGGGGTCACTTGGCCACCTCCTGGACCAGTGCGGCGAGCACCGACTCACGGGTGACCATGCCCAGCACCTCGTCGTCGGCCGTGACCACCCGGAGGCGGTTCTCGGTGGCGACGCTGGTGAACAGGTCGGCGACCAGGGTGTCCGCGGCGACCTGCGGTGCGCCAGCGTCGACGGCGACGTCGGCGAGCGCCTCGGCAGCGGTCAGCACGCGGCTGCGGTCCACGTCCTCCACGAAACGCTCGACGTACTCGTTCGCGGGCGAGTTCAGGATCTCCGACGCCTCACCGATCTGGGCGACGCGACCGTCGCGGAGCACGCAGATCCGGTCACCGAGGCGCATGGCCTCGTTCAGGTCGTGGGTGATGAAGATGATCGTCTTGCCCAGCGTCTCCTGGAGCTCCAGGAGCTGCGTCTGCATGTCCCGTCGGATGAGCGGGTCGAGCGCGCTGAAGGCCTCGTCCATCAGGATGATGTCCGTGTCGGCGGCGAGGGCGCGCGCCAGGCCGACGCGCTGCTGCATGCCGCCGGAAAGCTGCTGCGGGAGCTTGTCCTCCCAACCCTCCAGCCCGACGAGGGCGAGGGTCTCCTTGGCCTTGGCGAAGCGCTCGGCGCGGGAGAACCCGCGCAGCTCCAGCCCGTAGGCGGCGTTCTCCAGCACCGACCGGTGGGGAAGCAGGGCGAAGTGCTGGAAGACCATGCTGATCTTCTCGCCCCGGAGCTTCAGCAGGTCCTTGTGGCTGAGCGTGGTGATGTCCACGCCGTCGATCTCGACCGATCCCGACGTGGAGTCGAGCAGTCCGTTGAGCATGCGGATCAGGGTGGACTTCCCCGATCCCGAGAGTCCCATGACGACGAAGATCTCGCCGGGTTGGACCTCGAAGGACACGTCGATGACGGCAGCGGTCACGTCGAGGTCGGCGATGGTGTCGCGGTGGCTGCCGTCGGCGAGCCGTTCTACGGCCGCCTTCGTCTGCTTACCGAACACCTTGTACAGGTGGTCTGCGCGTACTACTGGCACGGTCTCCTCAAGGGGGCTGTCCCTGGCGCGAAGCCGAGCAGGGTGCGATTCCCAGCGCTCAGCCAGCGGTTACTTCAGGTAGCCGGTCCGCGCAGAGCCCCCTCCGTGCGCACCCGAATCGGGCGAAACCACTACCTGGTTCACGTCGGGGCGCCACCTTACCGAGATATGAACGCACAGTTCAGGCGGCATGTCACTACCAGATAACGTGTTTAACCGCCATAAAACCCGTCTGCCGACCTGTGGCACGGGATGGCGACCTCGAAAAACACGCTTATGTGATCTATGCCACTGCCCATTTCATGGTGACTCGGATCACGTTTCAGCGACATGTGCGCAATGCGACAGAACGTGTCAGTACATAACCGTACCGTAAGGGTTTTCGCCCGACCAGAGGAGACCGCCCCTCCTAGGCCTCGACGATCCGGGTACGCGCGAAGTTCTGGTGCGACCGCGACGGCGTGGGACCGCGCTGCCCCTGGTAACGGGAGCCGTAGGCCGCCGAGCCGTACGGACGCTCGGCAGGGGAGGTCAGCCTGAACATGCACAGCTGGCCGATCTTCATGCCCGGGTAGAGCTTGATCGGCAGGGTGGCCACGTTGGAGAGCTCCAGGGTGACGTGCCCGGAGAACCCGGGGTCGATGAACCCCGCCGTGGAGTGGGTCAACAGGCCCAGCCGCCCGAGGGAGCTCTTGCCCTCCAACCGGCTCGCGATGTCGTCCGGGAGGGTCACGACCTCGTAGGTCGACGCCAGCACGAACTCACCGGGGTGGAGGATGAAGGCCTCCTCCCCGTCGGTCTCGACGAGCCGGGTCAGGTCCGGCTGCTCCACCGAGGGGTCGATGTGGGGGTACTTGTGGTTCTCGAAGACCCGGAAGAACCGGTCGAGGCGGACGTCGATACTCGACGGCTGGACGAGAGAGGGTTCGAAGGGATCGATCCGGACCCGCCCGGAGTCGATTTCTGACCTGATATCGCGATCGGAGAGCAGCACGCTCCGAACCTACCGCCTGCGAGAACGGGCCGAGGGCAGCACCCGGCACCCCGCCGACTTGCCTACCGGGCCCAGAGTTGGGCTAGGATAGCCAGCGTTGGAGAGCCCCCCGGGCCACCCGACGCGGATGTAGTTCAATGGTAGAACTTCAGCTTCCCAAGCTGATAACGCGGGTTCGATTCCCGTCATCCGCTCCAGACACACAAACGGCCAGGTCGTTCGAGGTTTTTCGAACACCTGGCCGTTTGCTTTTCCCGGGGTGTGAGCGGGTCGCCGTGCCACACACGTGCCACACGCCCGTCCGGGGTGAGAGTCAGGCAGGGACCCCCGCGAGCGGCGGATCGTCGCCATCATCTCCGGTCTCGTCCGGCCGGTTGGCCCTCAACTCCTTGGCCGCCCTCTCCCCCAGCCGGTCCGCGATCTCGCGTTCGCGTTCGTCGCGCGCGTGAAGGTAGATCACCGCGGCCCTCGTACTGGAGTGGCCCATCCGCCGCATCAGTTCGCGCAGCAGTACCCACCGGGGGCGGAAACCGCTCCTGGGCAGCCGGTACAGCCCGTGTTCGTGACGCGCGTTTCGCCCCGAAGCCTGACCGACGCCGGGACGGCCACCCGTCCCGAAGGACGAGCGGCCCCAGATCCCCTCCCGGCTTCCCTTCATCCGGCCTCGCGGAGTACGTTCACCACCCGTTCCACGTGCTCACGGGGGAAGAGAAGATGCGCGCTGGGAGCCGTCCTGCCTCGGCCACCGATGAGCTCGGGCAGTAGCGGGCGGACGCACCACCAGGACTCGGCGAGTCCCCACTGGGACAGGGCCAAGCGGAGCTCGGAGTCTCGGCTGAGCAGGCCCACCAGGTGTTCGGCGTCCTCGGCCTCCAGCTCCAGCCAAGCCCGGTCCGCGCAGAAGTCGATCCACCGGCGATCTCCCGCCGCGAGTCCGGGCGGTGAGGCGGCCAGCATGGCCCCGTAGTCCTGACAGCTCGACCGGGTGCGGATGCCGAGTTGCCAGAGCCTGGTGATGAGCGGAACCAGGTCCTCGTCAATGGGAACCTTCGCTCCTTGGGGTGTGCGCAGCGGCCGCCAGGGGTGGAGTGCGGGCGGCGACGTCATCGCGGTCTCCGTTCGTGCGTACGTTCCGTGCGATGGCCAGGGCCCAGGTCCGCACCGCGTCGATGTGGGCGCGCCGCAGGCCTTGGTAGGGGTCGGGTTGGATCAGCAGGGTGGGCACCCCGTTCAGGGATCGCTGGCGGGCCCACTCGTGGTCGGGGTGGGCGAAGTCGTCGTCGATCCACACGAGGGGCGCCTGCGCGGCCCAGGTGGCGACGGCGTCGCGTTTCCACAGGTAGCCGTTGGGGTGTCGGGTGAGCTGCCTGGTGGGGCCGAGGTCGATGTGCGGGTAGGTGGCGAGGCCGAGCCGGGGGCCGATGGTGCACGCGGCCGCGCTCTGCCAACTGGTGGCCCAGATCGGGCGGACCAGGCCCGTGGAGTGGAGCTCGGTGATCCACGAACCGTGGTCCGGGTTCAGCCATACCGGCACGTCGGTGCCGTTGAGGTCGACCCGGTGGGGCCGGTAGTCGGGTGGGAGTGAGCCTCCGGGCCCGGGGAAGGGGTTGAGGACCCCGTCGATGTCGTTGAGCAGGTACGGAGGGTTGGCTGTCATCACACATCCCGTCAGACGTTGAGGAGCCGGGCCGCTTCTTCGATATGCGTGCGCACGACCCGGGCGTACATGTGGTCATCGGGTTCATGGGCGATCCACAGCGCGGCCTGGGCGAGGTACCACTCGACGATCCACACCCGGTGCCAGCCCAGCGCCCAGTCCTGAGCGGACAGCCCGCCCCGATCAGCCAGGGTTTCCTCGGGCCCTCCGGCCTGGACGTAGCGTTCGAGCAGGGCGCGGGTGCGGTCAGGGTCGGCGGGGTCGATGGTGCCGTGCCAGGAGGCCAGGTCGAGCAGGCCGGGCCCGTGGAATGCGCGGGCGAGGTCGTACATGTGCACCCGGTCCGGGCCGATGATCAGGCTGGTGGGGTGGAATTCGGAGTGCACCCACCCGAACGGGGCCAACGTGGCACCCTGTGCCCTGGCCGGTGCCGCCTTCTCCAGCGACCTCAGAGCGGTTTCGAGGTCGGCGGTGTCGGCCCAGCGGTTGTTCTCGTGCAGCACGGTCAGGGTGCGCAGGGCCCGGCCGGGCAGTGAGGCCAGCCAGTCGGTGTCTCCGGGTGAGAGAAAGTCGGGGACAGCGGCCGAGTGCAGTTGCCGAGCTGCGGTGACCCCGTCGTCGTCACCGGCCTGGCGGCAGGGTTGGCCCAGGTCCTCCAGGACCATGCCCAAGGTGGTGCCGCCTCTGGTGGAGGTGAGCACCCGGGGGACGTCGACCCCGGCCTGGCGGGCGGCGATGAGGGCCTCGTCCTCATGTGTGAAGGGTTCACTGGCGCACTTGAAAATCACCGTCCCACCCTCAGGGGATTCGAGGCGTTCGACGTGCGAGAGTGCCCAGCTGTGCAGGACCTCCGTCGAAGTGTTGTCGAAGCCTGCCGCGCCGGTGACCTCCTGGCGCAGCCAGTCGATGTCCTGGGTGTGCACGAACACTCCCCTTCTCTCGTTCGAAGCGCCGGGGCCGTGGGGCCCCGGCGGGCCTGTGTGTTCAGGTGGTGGAGCCGTAGGAGCGCACGGCCTGGATCCACTGGTCGCGGAACTGGGCGAGTTCGTCACGGAAGCGGCCCATGGGGGTGCCGTAGGCCGCGACCACACCACCCTTCTGGGAGGGGGTGGACTGGCAGCCGTGCACTAGTCGGCCGCCCAGGGCGGTGTGGGCCTTGATCGACTCGATCCTGCGGTTCTCGTTGAACAGGCCGCCGTGGAAGACCTCGTCCAAAGCTTGCACGGTGGGCTCGTCCAGGTCGTAGACCACGCGTGCGGTATCGCCGAAGAACCAGGCGGGGCCGACCACGGAGATCCGGCCGTCGGCGTCTACCTTGTTGAGCGCGGTGAGCGTGGATACCTCCCCCAGGATCCTCAGGTGTTCGGCGGTGATCCCGGGGACGTCCAGGGTGGGCAGGTGTTCGGTGCGGAAGAGGTAGCTGTAGACCTTCCAGGCGATCCCCAGGACCTCGGCGGGGTCGTGGGTGATGCGAACGTGGTCCTCGATGAACCGCAGCGCCTTCTGTTCCAGGGCCTCGTCGGAGGACTCCTCCAGGGGCAGCATCCGGTCGGTAACGGTCTGCCAGTCGATGACCCGCCAACCGGTGGACTCCAGGCGGAAGAAGTAGTCCTCGGGCTGAACACTGAGCGTGGGGCCGTCCACCGTGATTCCGGGCAGGCGTTCCCAGCGGGGGTCGAAGCGGTGGTCGGGCAGCTCCACCGTGAACGGAGCGAGTGTGGTCGTCATGCCTGTTCCCTTTCCTCTTCTGCGGCTTCGGGCAGATCCCACCGTCTCGTCGGGGAGCCTTTGCCGAGAAGGCTCGGCCTCGGGGTTCGTGCGTGAGCCCAAGCTGAAGGAGTGCACAGGGGGCGTGCGTTTTCGCGACTTCGTTCCCCACAGGTCGGGGGCGTGCCACACTGCACTCCCCCCGGACACCGCGGAAACACTGTGGAGACGCCGTGCCGCGCACCCCCAAACAGCCGAACACCCAACTCGCGCAGCTCCTCGACGAGTCAGGTATGCCCGCCAAAGGCCTCGCCCGCCGAGTGGTCTCGCGCGGTGACGAGCTGGGGCTCTCACTGTCCTACGACCACAACAGCGTGCGCCGCTGGTTGGAAGGGGAACGCCCACAACAACCGGTCCCCGCGCTGATCTCCGGAGTTCTCTCCGAAGCCCTGGGGCGCCCCCTCAGCGAGCAAGAGTGCGGCCTACCCGGCGGGGACGAGCGCACCCTGGAGTTCCCGCTCTCCTGGACCACGGGCATCTTCACCGCTGGGCAGCTGTACCGGGCCGACGTCGAACGCCGCCGTGTATTGCTCGGCGGATACTCGCCGGCCGCCTACCCAAGCGCCACCACACGATGGCTCACCCATCCGCCCTCCCCCGGCCCCGCGCACCGAGGCCGAACCCGGGTCGGACGCCCTGAAATTGCCGCCATCCGGCAAATGACCCGGGCTTTCCGCGACCTCGACAACCGCGTGGGCGGGGGCCGTATTCGCAGCACCGTCGTGCAGTACCTCGACGCCAACGTCACCCCGCTCCTCCACGGCACCTACACCGAAGAGATCGGACGAGAACTGTTCTCAGCGGCGGCCGAGCTCACCAAGGCCGTGGGGTGGATGGCCTACGACTGCGAGCAGCACGGCTTGGCCCAGCGGTACCTGGTGCAGGCGCTACGCATGGCCAAGACCGCGCAGGACGACGGCCTGTGCGCCGAAATCCTCGCCGCCATGGGTCACCAAGCCACCTACATCGGCCGATCAGCCGAAGCCGTGGACCTCGCGCGGGCAGCCCAGTCCGCAGCCACCCGCACTGGACACACAGCGCTCATGGCCGAGTGCCACCTCATCGAGGCACATGGGCACGCGGGCCTGACCGATCACCGGGCGACCTCGGCCTCCCTGCGCGCCGGGGTGAAGGCGTTCGAGGCTGAAGATCCCGACCCCCCTGAGTGGCTGGCCTACTTCGACGAGGCCTACCTCGCGGCCAAGGTCGCCCACTGCTTCCTTGCTCTGAACGACGACGCCCAGACCGCCACCTACGCGGAACGTTCCCTGGAGATGAACACCGACTACGTCCGCGGCCGCACGTTCAACCTGCTGATGCTCGCCACAGCCCACGCCCCCAACGAACCCGAAGAAGCCGTCCGGATAGGTGGCCTGGCCCTGGATCTGGTCGAGGGATTGCAGTCCCGCCGAGCGCTGTCCTACCTGCGACGCCTGGGCCACCGGCTCCAAGCCCACGAAAGCTCGCCCGCAGTCGAGGAGTTCACCGTGCGAGCGAGGGAAGCCGTCACACCAGGGTGAGCGCCCGGTAGACCGCGACAACCGTGGACGCACCGACGATCTCGCCTCGTTCGATCATCTTCACGGCCTCTTCCAACGGCCACCAGCGGATCTCCTGGGCCTCGTTGACGTCCGGAGGGGTGTCGGTCAGGTCGGCCCCGCGTGCCAGGTAGATGATCTGGGGTTGGTCCACCGAGCCGATCGCGGGCTGGAAGGTCACCATGTGCTCCATGGAGCGGGGACGCCACCCGGTCTCCTCCTCGACCTCACGCGCAGCCGCGGCCTCGATGTCCTCGGCGCCGTCCACGTATCCGCCCGGCAGCTCCCACACCCATCGGTCGATGATGAACCGGTGCCGACGCATCAGGAGTACTTCGCGCTGGTCGTTGACCACCAGCGTCATCGCGGCCGGGGGCATCGCCACGACGTACTGCGTGAAGGACACCCCGTCCGGGAGGGTGATGTCGACCGTGGACAGTCGGATGTGCCGGTTCTCGTCCACCAGCTTCTCGCCGTGGATCGTCCATTGGGTACTCACACCGGCACAGTAGGGCACAGCAAGGTCCGAGAGGGGGGCGCTGGTCTGTTCAAAGATCCCTCGGTGAGGATGATCGCGGTCCTCGTAAATCACCACGTCCCTGAGCACCGAAGCCCCTACCAGCCAGCGGTAGATTTTGTTATGTTGCGAACTAGTGTTCGATTATATCTAGGTTCTCAGAACCTGCGCGACGCACGTCACCTTCGTGGTTAAGTCAACCTCGACTGGTGTCACCAACCAAGTACAAATTTTTAAGGAAGGGCGGTGTTGGCCGTGGCTGACAAGAGCTCCATCGAGTGGACGGAGGCGACCTGGAATCCAACCACAGGGTGCGACCGCGTCGCCTCTGGTTGCGACAACTGCTACGCGCTGGCGCTTTCCAAGAGGCTCAAGGCCATGGGTGTTGACAAGTACCAAACAGACGGAGACCCGCGAACTTCGGGCCCTGGGTTCGGAGTTGCTGTCCACCCCTCAGCGCTCAAGATGCCGTATAAATGGAAGAGCCCTCGCACGGTCTTCGTCAACTCCATGAGCGATCTTTTTCACGCGAAGGTGCCCAAGGACTTCGTTCACAAGGTCTTCGAAGTCATGGCTGATACCCCACAGCACACATACCAGGTACTCACCAAGCGCTCTCTTCGTTTGGCACGGCTAGCACCCGAGCTGCCGTGGCCACCCAACATCTGGATGGGTGTTTCGGTGGAGAGTGCGGAGGCACTCGACCGCGTGGATCATCTTCGAAGCACGCCAGCTGCCGTTCGCTTTCTCTCGTGCGAACCGCTCCTAGGCCCCCTAGACCAGCTGGATCTAGCTAACATCCACTGGGTCATCGTGGGTGGTGAAAGCGGCCCACGCCACCGCACGATGAAGGCCGACTGGGCCCGAGGAATCCGGGACCTTTGTCTTGAATCAGACACTCCTTTCTTCTTTAAGCAATGGGGCGGTCACACACCGAAGTCAGGCGGGCGCCTTCTTGACGATCGAAGCTGGGACGCTACTCCTCATGACCTGAAGGTTCACGCGCACCAGTGACCGAATTCGGCCAATTTTAGCCGTTATTCGATTTCACCTTGGTGGTAAGTGAAATGTATGGCTACCCCCAAGGACACCGTCTGGCCTCTGGACCCCCACACCCAGGCGAAGCATCTCATCATCAGCGAGTACCTCAAAGCCTGGTACCCGATCTGCGCAGGAGGCCAGTTCAAGGAGTTCACCTACGCCGAGGGGTTCGCGGGTCCCGGTGTCTACGTAGGAGAGGAACCTGGCTCGCCGGTGGTCGCCCTGGACGTCTTCCTGCGCCGCCGCGAACTGCTTCGCCCCGGCCAACACCTCAACGTGCTCCTCATCGAGGAGAGAGGTGACCGCCTGGAGGAGCTTCGGCGCCAGGTTGACCGCAAATTTGATGAGTATGGCGGCCGACCTTCTCAGCTGACCGTCACCTTCCGGAAAGGCGAATGCACAACTGCGTTACTCCCCACCCTGCAAAAGTTGACTCCGAGACGTTCTCCCTTCTTCGCCGTACTCGACGGTTGGGGAGGGCCCGACGCGATCCCTCTGGACATAGCCCGGAGTGCTGCCAACAGACCAGGCGGAGAAGTCCTGGTTACCTTCCAGCCACAACACCTGGTCCGCTTCGCCACTACCGAGAACGGTGCGCAAGCAGGTGACAGGTGCTTCGGTAGCGATGATTGGCGCGCTGTCGTCGATCAGCCCAAGAAAATGAAGAAGAAGTTCCTGGTGGATTGCTACCGAAACTCCCTCTTCAAAGCTGGGTTCAGATACGCGGCATCGTTCGAGATGCGAGATGAGAAAAAGAATGAGCTTCACCTCGTCTTCGCGAGCAACCATCTCAAAGGCCTAACCAAGATGAAAGAGGCCATGTGGAAGGTGGACAAGCAGCATGGTGTCAGGTTCCGTGACCCTCGGGATCCGGACCAGTTGGAGTTCTACTTTGAGGAGAAACCTGAGCTCAGCCCCCTGCGCCGCGCCCTCCTCAACAAGTTGGAGGAAGGACCTGGGGAGGTATCGGAGCTCCGCGAATTTGCACTGTGCGAGACAGTCTACCGAGACGTCCACGCCGGAATGGTGCTGAAGGATCTACTCAAGGTTGGCACCATCGAGAGCTCGACTGGGAAAAGGGTCCCGCGAAAGCAGGACCGCGTCTGGCTGACGAAGAAGGAACCAACACCTCCGCCTCTCTCGCCGGAACCTCTCTTCTGATAAAACGTAGATCTTCTGCTTCGGGTATCGGAGAAATCAGCATGTCTGGTGCACCCGTGAGGGTGTACCAAGGCGGCAAAGGTCGTGCACCCGTAGGGTGCACGAGGGCTGATGCAACCTGGGTGAACCCAACACAACGGGGTGGCTGCCAGCGCCACTGCCTGCTGATTCTCGTATTTAGGCAGGTCACGCCACTCACGGTGGGCGGTTCGATTCCCGTCATCCGCTCCGGCTTTGAGACGGCCCCTGAGCAGCGAACACGGTTCGCACACCAGGGGCCGTTCCCGTGTTCGGGGACGCCCGGGGCCACGGATGACGCGCACAGCTCCCGTCGGCCGCCCCCGCCGTTTGCTCTTCTCCGAGCGGACCGACGTGCCACAGGCCCGGGTGAGCGACCTGCGCCCGAGAACACCCGCCTCGGCCAGGCCGGGTGACGAAGACCATGGCCCGTTCCGGGTGGAGGACACGCGGGGTTCGGGGGCGGGCCTGCGGGCGGTGTTCTGGGAGTGTGGTGGGGTCAGCCTTCTCCTGGGAGCGAGTATGAGTCCGACGACAGCCCACGCCGGGTACAGCCACCTGTTCCCCGGAGCCCGGGTGTTCGTCGAGACCACGGCCGAGGACATCGACCGGCTGTCGGAGTCGTTTCCCCTGGTGTTCTCCGACGGTTCGCGGTCGACCGCCCGTGTTCTGGGGGACGGGGACTCTCGGGTCCTGGCGGTGGAGGGCTACACCACGGAGAGGGGAACGGACCTCGACGAGCGCGTGTGGGTGATCGGCGCCGTCGAGTCCGGGCCTGAGGGGATCGGGCTGACTCTTGGCTCCCGCCTCCCGTCGGGTTGACCTTCCGTAGCCCCCCGCGCCGTTGTGCGCGTACTTTCGTCGGACGCCCAGGTGGTCCTCGCGACCGATGTTCCGCAGGGTTCCGCTCCCTAGCTTGGAGTGGACGGAACGCGAGCACGGGACGGAAGGTCTGGCATGGCGGACAGCCGCAGGAACCCACGTGGCACGACGATCGCCGGAGCACTGGGAGTAGGGGCGTTCCTGGGGGCGACCGCGCTGGCCGCACCGGCCGTCGCGGTCATCGGTGGTGTCGACGCCACCGAGGGGTACGAGTTCGTGACAGCCCTGTACGACGACAACGACCAGCACCTGTGCGGGGGCGCGCTGGTCGACGAGGAGTGGGTCCTCACCGCGGGCCACTGCACCGCCCCCGAGCAGCTCACCGTGCGGGTGGGCAGCACCGACGTGAACGCGGGCGGCAGCGAGCGCACCGTCGTGGAGGTCGTTTTCCACCCCGAGTACGAGGTGGAGGACGTCAGCGACGATCCCGACTACCCGCTCTCGCAGTACCTGCTGCGCAACGACCTCGCGCTGCTCAGACTGGACTCCCCGGTCGAGCAGACCCCCGTCGGTATCGGGGAGGAGTCGGCCGCTCCGGGCGCCGAGGTGCGCGGGCTGGGGTGGGGGATGCTCGACGAGTTCGGTGAGGAGGGGAAGCCGGACACCCTCCAGCAGCTGGACACCGAGGTCGTCTCCCCGGACCGCTGCGCGGAGATGGACCCCGAGGGCGACCTCTGCTCGGAGCACCCGACCGACGAGGCGCAGATGTGCATCTCCGACTCCGGCGGCCCCCTGGTCCGTGAGGTGGAGGGGAACTGGGAGCTGGTCGGTGTGGTCAGCCGTGACGGCGACTTCGACGAGAGCCCCCTCTGCGTGGGCCCGATGGTCTTCACGGACCCTGTGGCACACGCGGACTGGATCACCGCCACCGTAGGCGGCGTGCGGGGCTGACGCCCGGACCCGCGAGGCCCCGACCCTCCTGGGTCGGGGCCTCGCGGTGTTCTTTCCACAGCCTGTGGACAGACCACCGGGCAAGTCCACAGAAATCCGATTCGCGAACCCCGTTACCCCAGGTCGGAGCGGTCGTCTGGATCGTGTCCGCATCCGGCCACAAAAAGGAAACCACCTGGAAGGGCGCGGTAGTAATGGATTCCAGAGGGCAATGCTTCTCCTTCCTCTGTGAATTCTCCCATTCTCCGTTTCTGATGCGACGGAGAACGACAGGACCGGGGTTCTCGAATGCGGAAAACAGTCAACCAGGGAATCGTCACCGTGCTCGTCGTCGTGGGTCTCACCGCCGGGGCCGCGGGCGTGGCCCTCGCCGGAACCCGGATCGGCGGCGGCACCTGGTACCACGGGGTCACGGTCTCCTCCGTGTACTCGAACTACCACCACTCCAGCAACTGCCACGGGTCCACCGCCGTGGGCACCTACACCGACCGTTCCAGGAACGCCGCCCCCGGACACACCTCCTACGCCAGCGCCCCCAGGGCCTGGACCAACAACCAGTCGTACTACCGCAACGGCTGCTAGGAGGGGGCCCGTGAACACCGCCTCGCGTGCTCTCGCGACCGTCCTCACCGCCGCCGGGATCGCCCTGGGCGGCGGCACCGCCGCACTGGCCGCTCATTCCTATGTGGGCGGCGGTGAATGGATCTGGGGAATCACCGGAATTCCCGGATCGGGCGAGGTCTACTCCCATTACCGCCACGGTTCCTCCTGTCACGGGGCCACCGCCGTGGGATCGCGCACCGTCCGGGTGAACGGAAACGCCGGGCAGTGGGCCCGCGCCAACGCACCGCGCGCCAACGGAAACAACCAGAGCTACTGGCGCAACAACTGTTAGACCCCGGCAGGGAGCCCTCGATGAAAGCCCTCCTCCGACTGTCCGTCACCGTGGTCACCGTCGTCGTCCTCGCAGCCGGAACCGCCCTCGCCCAGACCTCCCACGTCGGCGGCGGGGTGTGGGAGCGCAGCCTCACCGGGGTCCCCGGGCAGGGGTTCGTCCGGTCCCACTACCTGCATCCGAAGAACTGCCACGGAGCCACCGCCGTGGGTACCCACACCGAGCGGGTCAACGCCTCGGCCGGAATCTGGGCCAGAGCCGAGGCCGCACGGGCCATGGCCAACAACCAGCAGTACTGGCGCGACGGCTGCTGATCCGCCCCCGGGACCACGGGGTCCCCCTCCCTGACAGGACCGCCAGGTGCCCAACCGGACCCTCTCCTTCGCCTACACCGCCTGCGTGGCCTTCGCCGCGCTGCTCGCCTTCCTCCTGGCCGCCACCGCCGAACAGACCGTGCACGTGCTCGACGACCCGGACCTCGTGTGGATCACCCAGAGCGACGGCACCCACGCCACCGACGAGGTGGCGCGCACGGTGCGGGAGGTCGCGGACGCCCATGACGCCGCCATCGGCTACAGCGTCCTGGACGTCCGCACCCCGTCCTCGTTGGCCCACCTGTACCTGGCTGTCTCCGACCCCGGATCGCGGTACGGCCGTTGGCTGGACGAGGGGTATCCGTCCTTCAGCCGGTCCTTCACCGTCCGGACCCACCCCATCGAGGATTTCGGGGAGGTGGGGCCGCACGGCTACTACCTGGTGTTCGGCGCCCCGGACGCCGCTCCCGCGCTGCGCGAGGCGCTGGCCGGGCACGGACTGACCGAGGCGCCCGGCGTCCAGAGGACCCGGCTGTGGCACTTCCTCGCCGGCGGGCACCTGTGGCACCTGGTGGCCGTCGCCGTGCTCACCACGGTCACCGCCACCGGGGCCGGGGTCCTGCTCGCCTCCCGGGACCACGCCGTCCGGCGGCTCCAGGGACACTCCTACGGGCGGCTGCTCCTCGGGGAGCTGGTCGGGGTTCTGAGACTGTGGGCGCTCGTCCTGCCCGTGTCGGCGGTGGTCGTGCTGGGGCTCCTCGGTCTCTACAACGGAGGAGCGCAGCTCGGCTTCTACACGGTGTTGGCGCTGGCCCTCCTCGCCTCGCTCACCCTGCCCTGCCTCATCACGCACGCGGTGGTACTGGCCTTGGTCGGCACCACCGGCATCCTGCCCGCGCTCCAGGGGCGGCTGCCCGTGCGCGGCACCACCGCCGCCGTCTACCTGGTGCGCGTCCCGGCGTGCGCGCTGACCCTCGTGCTGATCGGCTCGGTGGTCACCACGGCGCGGGAGGTCCGGGACCACCGGCTCGGCCTGGAGCTCCACGACCGGTACGGGCAGACGTCCCGACCCGCGCTGAGCGCCAACTACGGGTGGGCGGACGAACAGGCCGTGGACGACACGCTCGGCCCGTGGCTGCGGAGAGCCGACGCGGAGGGCGACCTGGTCCTGGCCGTCCAGATGCGCCTCTCCGAGATCGTTCCGGCCGGAGGCACCCCGCCCCAGGACCGTCCGGTGCTCCTGGTCAACGACACCTATCTGACCGAGGAGGAGGTCCTCTCCCCCGACGGGAAGCGGTACGGACCGGCCGCGACCGTGCGGGTCCTCCTGCCCGCGTCCGTCTCCGGGTCCACCGAGCCACTGGTCGAGGGGGTGACGGGGTGGCTGGAGGTCAACGGCGACCCGGGCGACCGGTTCGACCTGCGGGTCCTGCCCATCGCCGACAACCAGACCCTGTTCACCTACGGCGCGCAGGAACGCCTCGGCGGCGCACTGCCCCTCCTGCACGAACCCCTGGTCATCGCCCTGCCGAACGGGGTCGTCCTGTCCGACAACTCCTACGTCAACCACATGTCCGCGAGACAGACGGTCTTCCCCGACCCCGGGGTGGTGGAGGCGTTCCGCGCGCGGAGTCCGGAGGCCGCCCGCTACGTCTCGATGGTCGAGACCCTGGGCACCAGCGCGCGCAGAGCCCACGCCGTCGCCGTACACGCCCTGCGCACCGAGGCGTTCAACCTGGTCGGCGCGGGCGCCGTGCTCCTGCTGACCGCCATGGCCGCCTGCGTGGTCCACGTGCGTGCCCGGGCACAGGAGATCTTCGTCCGGCACATCAGCGGGTGGGGGTTCCTGGACACGCACCGCCGCCTGTTGTCCACGGAGGCCGTCCTCGCGGTGGGCTTCGTGGGCTGGGCCGTGGCGAGCACCGCCGTCGGCCCGTCCGCGCGGGACGACCCGGCACGACCGGGCACTCCGGTCACCGGAGCCGAACCGTTGCACGCGGCGGGCATCGCCCTGGCCTCGCTCGGCCTCACCCTGGGCGTGCTCGCCCTCCTCCACCGCCGCATCGTCCGTGAGGGCGCCACCCGGTGCTGAACCCCGACCCACAAGGAGACGCATGCTCACCCTGACCGGTCTGACCCGGACCTTCGGCCGTCGTGTCCTGTGGCGGGACCTCGACCTGACCGTCGAACCGGGCCGCCTCCTCGCGCTGGTCGGCGCCAGTGGCTCGGGCAAGACCACCCTGCTCAACTGCATGGGGCTCTTGGACCGGCCCACCAGCGGGCGGATCGAGTTCCGGGGCACGGACCTCACCCGCCTGGGCGCGCGCGGGCAGCGCCGCTTCCGCCGTGACCACCTGGGATACCTCTTCCAGAACTACGCCCTGATGGAGAACGCGACCGTCCGGGCCAACCTGGACGTCGCCCGCCCGCGTGGACCCCGGACGGACCGCTCGGCGGCGCTGGCCCGGGTGGGCCTCGCAGGACGGGAGGGGGAGCGCGCGCACCACCTGTCCGGTGGCGAACAGCAGCGTGTGGCGTTGGCCCGGTTGCTGGTCAAGCAGCCCTCCCTGGTGCTCGCGGACGAACCGACCGGGGCACTGGACGGTGACAACGGCGCGATGGTGGTGGACGTCCTGCGCGGCATGAGCCGGGAGGGCCGCGCGGTGGTCATCGCCACCCATGACCCGGCCGTCCGCGACGCCTGCGACGCCGTCCACGAGTTGGAGCCGCCGAGACCATCGAGATCACTGAGACCGCTGTGACCGCTGTGACCACCGAGACCGCCGGGGCCACCGGGGCCAGCGGGGCCACCGGGAGGCCGGAAGGGCCTTGGCGGAGCCCTCTCCGGTGCCGCGACCGCACTAGCCTCGGTTCGGTGAGGAACGAGACACCACCAACGGCGCGTGAGACCGCGGACCGGGTGACGCGTGGTGAGGCGAGCGCGGTCGAGACCGTACGGGAGGCGCTGGAGGCCGTCGAGCGGATCGGGCACCTGCGCGCCTTCGTCGAGGTCTGGCCGGAGTCGGCGCTGGAGCGCGCGGCCCGGGTGGACGCGGCCGTGGCCGACGGTGTCCGCCTGCCCTTGGCCGGGGTGCCCCTGGCTGTCAAGGCCTCCGAGGGGGCCGACTCCCACCAGGCCCGGCGGTTGGTCGCCGCCGGTGCGGTACCGGTCGGCTCCACGTCGGTGCCCGGCCCCGGAACCCCGTGGAAGACCTGGGGAGACAACGGCGAGGGGCCCACGCTCAACCCCTGGAACGGCGATCGGGTCCCCGGGGGATCCTCCGCCGGGTCAGCCGTCGCGGTGGCCACGGGAGCGGTCCCGTTGGCGACCGCGAGCGACGGCGCCGGATCCACCCGGATCCCCGCGGCCTGGTGCGGGGTGATCGGCTACAAACCGACCACCGGGCTGCTTCCGGCGCGGGACCGGGCCGGGCTGACGGTCGGCGGGCCGATCGCGCGGACGGTCGCGGACGTCGAGCTGTACCGGAGCGCCGTGCTCGGTGGCCGTCCCGTGGCCACTCCACCGCGCCCGCGCGTCGCGTGGTCACCGACCCTGGGGTTCAACGCACCGGATCCGGAGGTGGTGGAGCTCGCGGAACGGGCGCTGCGGCGCTGGGCCCGTTCCTCCGGCGCGACGGTGTCAGTGCCCCGGCTCGCGCTCACCGACCCCGCGGAGACCTGGCTCGCCCGACGGGAGCGGGGCCACCCCGCCGGTGTCCCCTCCGAGGACCTCTCCGCGCTGGACGCCGTCCTGTCCTCCGTGGACCTGCTCGCCACGCCCACGACCCCGAACCGGGCCCATCCGCACGCGGGGCCGGGCGAGGTGATGAGCGTGGGCTACACCTGGTTGTTCAACCTCACCGGGCACCCGGCCCTGAGCCTGCCCGCCGGGCTCACCGGGGACGGTCTGCCCGTGGGTCTGCACCTCGTTGCGCGACACCACGAGGACTCGCTCCTCCTCGCCGCCGCCAGGGACGCCGAACGCGCCCTGCCCACCCCGCCCCCGTCGCCCCTCAGGGACGGCGGTCACACTCCGGAGATGTAGCATCTGAGGCGGATTCTCCCCCTCGTCCGCGTGTTCCCCGGCCCCCGGAGAAAGCCGTGTGACGGGGCTGCCCCAGACACGGAAACGGACGGCATGGACACGGAAGAGACCCAGGTCATGGCCAGGACGGGCCAGTTCACCACCACGCTGGGCTGGGAGACCGCCGTCAGGGGTCGGGTGGCCGCCGCGGTCGACCGGTTCGCCGGTCCCCTGGCCGACCTCGCGGAGCGCGACGCCAACGACGGCGACACCCGTCTGCTGGTCGCCGACTTCTTCAGCGTCGGGCTGAACTTCAGCAAGTACCAGGACCTGACCACCGAGTACCGCACCAGCGGGGACTCGATCGACTACGCGATCGTCCTCGACGGTGAGCTCTTCGCCCCGGTCGAGGTGCGCCGGATCGGCCAGGACCTGGACCTGCGCAACATCCAGATGGCCCGGCGCCTGGCCGTCGAGCAGGGCGTGGACTGGGTGTTCCTCACCAACGGCCGTGTCTGGCGGGTCTACCACCTGCGGCCCGACGCCGACGGCGGCGCCCCGCAGCCGGTCGTCGTCGTGGACGTGGACCTCCTGGACCAGGACTCCCACGACAGCAACGTCGACGGCCTGTTCCTCCTCACCCGCGAGTCGGTCGAACACGGCCGGTTGGAGGCGATGCGCCGCTGGCGTGAGGCGGCCGAGGCCGCGCCGCTGTCCGGCGCCCTGGTGAGCGACGAGGTGGTGGCGGCCGTGCGCGACCGGTTGCGGGAGAGCGCCGAGCACCCCGGCCACGTCGGTGAGGACGAAGAGATCCGCCGTGTCCTGACCGAGGAGGTCATCGCACGGGGCCTGCTCGGCTAGGCAACGGGGCGCCGGTCACTCCAGGGGCACGGTCATGATCCGGTCGTCGCCGTCGGCGGGGGAACCCCAGGTGTCGAGGTTGCTGGTGCTCAGCCACAGGGAGTCCCCGCCAGGGGCGGTGACCACCGTGCGGAGTCGGCCGAACTCCTCGACGAAGTGCGGCTCCGGCTCTCCCACGGTGCCGTCGCCGTTGAGGGGGACCTCCCAGAGCCGGGCACCGCGCAGCGCCGCCACGTACAGGGAGTCCCCGGCGATCGCCGCGCCGCTCGGTGAGGCCTCGGCGGGCTCCCAGGTGACCAGCGGGTCCGTGAACTCGTCGCCGCCGCCGGGGCCCTCCACCTCCGGCCAGCCGTAGTTGTTCCCGGCTTCGATCAGGTTGACCTCGTCCAGGGTGTCCTGGCCGAACTCGGTCGCGTACAGGTTCTCCTGGGCGTCCCACGCCAGGCCCTGCACGTTGCGGTGGCCGTAGCTGTACACGTGGTTGTCGAAGGGGTTGTCCGGAGCCGGTTCGCCGTGGGTGGTGATCCGCAGGATCTTCCCGGCCAGGGAGTCGGTGTCCTGCGAGGCGTCCCTCTCCTGGGCGTCGCCGGTGGCCACGTACAGGTGGCCGTCGGGTCCGAAGGCGATCCGGCCGCCGTTGTGCGTGTTCGCGGCGGGGATGCCGTCCAGGATCACCTCGGCCTCGCCGAGGGAGCCGCCGTCGTACTCCGCCCGGACCACCCGGTTGTCCGTGTCTGTCGTGTGGTGGAGGTACACGTAGGGCTGCTCGGGGAAGTCCGGGTCGACGGCCAGGCCGAGCAGTCCGCCCTCGCCCCCGTGCCGGACGCCCTCGACGGTCCCCGCCTCGGTGACCCGGCCGTCCGCGGTCACGTGCGCGACGGCGGCGTCGTCCCGCTGGGCGACCAGGGCGGAACCGTCGGGAAGGAAGTCGATCCCCCACGGAACGTCGAGGTCGGTGGCCAGGTCCTCGGGCTGGCCGAGGTCGGCTCCCCCGGCCGACTCACCGGGTCGGCCGTCCGCCCCCGATCCGTCAGCCCCCGATCCGTCGGCCCCGGTCGTGGAGCAGGAACCCACGAGGAGGACGGCTCCCATGAGGGAGAGGGTTCGGGTGAGCGGGAGGGGCCGACGGGTGCCCGTGTGTGTCCGGTCCATGTCCGAACCCTGCCCGCTCGGAGCGCGTGTACGCCCTCCGGGCCGGGATCAGCCGCCGTCGCGGCGTTCGGTGTTCTCCTGTCCCTGGTGGATCTCCTCGAAGATCCGCTCGACGTCGGTGATCAGGGCGCTGTAGACCGGCCAGTTCCGGTCGTTCCAGCGCTCGCGCAGCGCGTCGCGTTCCTCGTCCACCAGGCGCAGCGCGTCCTCGACCCGTTCCCGGAGGTCATCGGAGGCGACCGTGTGCCCGGGCTCCTCGGAGTCGTGCACGGAGCGGAAGACGTCCGAGGCCCGGGAGACCAGCGGCGCGAACTCCCGCAGGAAGGCGTCGTCGGGTTCGGGGAAGCGGGAGCCGCCGTGTGTGGTGGTGCGCAGGGTGCGGACGAGGGACTGCACGTGTCGGGAGGCCCGGCTCAGTGCGGCGATCCACTCCCCGTAGGTGTCCAGGTCGCGGGGGTCGGTGCGGGTGCCGGAGACCAGCCGCCGGGGGTTGAGCCGGGTCCGGTCCGCCTGGCGCCGGACCGCCTCCTGGGCGTTGCGGACGGACCCGTCGAGCCCGTCCGAGGCCCGCACCCAGTGGTCCAGATTCAGCCCCGCGCATCCCTCACGCAGTCCCTCGGCCATCTCCCCGGTCAGGGAGCGGAGGCCGTCCGCGAGGTCCCGTACCGCGTTCTCCGCGTCCCGGAACCGGATGGCCGGGGCGAGCACCATGTTGGTGAGCAGTGCCGAGGCGGCACCGACCAGGACCATCAGCAGGAGGTACCCGAGGTCGGCGGCGCTCTCGGCGGTGCCGCCCGCGAGCGCGAAGGCCGCCACCACGGGCAGCTGCACGCCCTGACTGCCGAAGAACCCCGCCTGCCCGGCGACCAGCGCGATCAGGAGCAGCAGGGTGAACGACCACAGTTGGGCTCCGACCGTCAGCCCCGCGAGCCCGGCGAGCAGGGCCCCGGCGAAGACCGCCGCCATGTAGCGGCCCGACTGGAGCACGGAACCGTACACGCTGGGACGGACCACGAGGAGGGCGGTGAAGGGGGCGAACCCGACCTGGCTGGAGGCTCCGAGCTGGGTGCCCACGACCCAGGCGAGGGTGGCCGCGACGGTGCACTTGAGGATGATGACGGCGGTCTCCCGCTCGAACCCGCGCCGTTCCCGGGCACGCCTGACCCTGTCCCGCAGACCTTCGAACATCCTCGCCTCCGTCCTTCCGTGAGCACACACCGTAACGTCGTTCCCCGTAGGGGGCTCGGTTATCGGTTCGCGTCGGAGGACCGTCCCCGTCCACCGTCGGGGGGACAGGAGATCCCCGGTGGCGGGGGACGGCCACCGGGGCGGTGTGGAGACGGGGGGTAGCTGCCGGAATGGTGCCGTCCTCACCACTCCGGCAGCCCGACCGCTCCTCTCCGCACAGGGGAGGGCACCGGAGGAGAGGGTGCTGACAGTGCGGAGCGAGAGGTGGGGCGTGATGCCCAGGTGAAGTCTGTCGCCTACGGTGACCGTGGGACCACCGATCAATCGGCAATTCAGGACAAAAAGGATCACAAAGCGGATTCGAAGACACCGTTCAGGCGCTCCATGTCCACGATCACCACACGCCGGTAGCTGGTGATCAGGAGGCCCTCCGACCGGAAGCGCCGGATCGCGTTGCCCACCGCGTCCGTGCGGGCTCCGACGAGTTTCCCCAGGTCCGTGTGGGAGAGCCGCACCCCCAGATGGACACCCTCGTCCGTGGGCACCCCGTGGCGCCGCGCCATGTCGACCAGGATCCTCGCCACCCGGGCCTCCACCTCGTAGCCCGCGAACTCCGCCCGCTGGCGGTCCGCGCACTCCTGCCGCTCCCCCATCACGGCGAGCATCGCCCGCCACGCCTCGGGGTGTTCCTCCAGGAAGACCTCGAAGACCTGGTGCGGATAGACCCGGATCGAGTGCGGGGCGCACGAGGTGACCGTCGCGCTGGGCCGCGTGTCCCGGAACATCCCCAGCTCGCCCACGAGGTCGCCCCACCTGCGGATGCCGAACATCGCCTCGGTGCCGTTACGCAGCACCGACGTGATCTTGACGCACGCCGGGTCCGCCGGGGTGCCGTTCTCCGGCGGACCCAGGAGCATGACCTGTTCCTCGGCGTCGCCCTGGGCTATGAGGACGCGGTTGGCGGGGATGTGCCGTGGCGGCGCGAGCGCGAGGAGACGGTCCACGGTCCGGGGACCGAGCCTGGACATGAAGCTGCCCGGCGGCCAGTCGGTCATGCGTCCTCCGATCATCCCCAAGGTGGTACCCAGTTCCGCGGGAGAAGCACGAAATCGGCGGATCTTGTTGTCCAGACGTGCCCGGGGCCCGACGCGCCAGGCGCCGGGCCCCGGAACCGCTCAGGAGTCGACGGTGACCCGTGGACGCGGCGCCCGGGTCAGTACCAGGACCGCGACCACCACCAGCCCCACGAACCCGCCCAGGGCCAGGGCGACGCCGTGCAGTGCCCCCGTGAAGGCGGCGCCGACCAGCTCGCCGCCGGTGAGGACCGCCAGGGCCGCGCCGACGATCGCGATGGAGACGGTCTCCAGGCTGAGCCGGGTCGCGTTGAACACCCCTGCGGCGGTGCCCACCCGCTCAGGCGGGACCGCGCCCAGCCCCAGGCCGTCGATCATCCCTCCGGTGAGACCCACACCCGTTCCGACCAGCAGGAACGGCAGGAGCACCGTCCACGGGGTGGAGTCGGGGCCCAGCGTGGTGAAGCCGAGGACTCCCGCCCCCATCAGGAGGAGCGCGCCGACCACCACTGCCGTGGGCGGGAACCGGTGCGCCAGTTCGGCGCCCACGGTGGGCAGCACCAGGGTCGGGACGGTGAGGAGCAACAGCCACAGTCCCGTCGTGCCCGCGCCGAGGCCGACCACGTTGATCAGGTAGGACGGCAGGTAGACCAGGAGCGGCACCAGCACCGACATGAAGGTCGCGGCGGCCAGCGCGTAGGCCACGAACCGGCGGTTGGCGAGCAGCCCGAGATCGACCAGGGGCTCCTCCCGGCGGCGCTCCACCACGGCGAAGAGGCCGAACAGGGCCGCCGAGACGGCCAGGAACCCGGCCAGCACCGGCGCACCCCGACCGGGACCCTCGACCAGGCCGCCGATCAGCGTCAGCAGGGCGGCGGTGAACAGGGCTCCGCCGAGCCAGTCCACCGATCGTCCGTCACCGCGCATCGCGGGGACCCGCGTCACCAGCAGCAGGACCGCCCCGGCCACCAGGGCGGGCCCGGCGAAGGCGAACCGCCAGCCCAGGTTCTCGACCAGCAGTCCGGCGACGGCGGGGCCGAAGGCGGTTCCGGCGCCCAGCACGGTCCCGAGCAGTCCGAAGGCCCGCGCACGCGCCGGTCCCTCGAAGGCCAGGGCGAGCATGGAGCCGCCTCCGGCCACGGCGGCTGCCGCGCCCACGCCGCCCAGGGCGCGCAGGGCGACCAGCGCCCCGATGTCCTGGACGAGCAGGCTCGACAGACCGCTCACGAAGAAGAGGGCGACGCCGAAGGCGTAGACCCGGCGGCGCCCGACCGCGTCCGCGATCGACCCGGCACTGACCAGGAAGGCGGCGAAGCAGGCGTTGTAGGAGTTGACCACCCACTGCGCGGAGGTGAGCCCCACGCCCAGGTCGCGTTGGATGTCGGGCAGAGCGACCGAGGCCCCGGTCAGGGCCAGCGGGAGGAGGAGGGTGGAGAGCAGGACGGTGACGAGCACGATGGTGCCGCCGCCCCTGCCTGGGGACAAGGAAGTGTTCACGGGTACGTCCGGTGTGGAGAGAGGGACACCGGGCAGCCCGAAGGACCGCACCGGCAGGGAAGCTGATGCGGCGGTCGGAACGATGTGGGATCAGGCCGCCGCTAGAGGGCGGCCAGCTCTTTCGCGAGCGGCATGGTCGCAGGCTAGCCCGAGCCGCTCCGCGAAGCCAGCGATATTCCCTTGGGCGAGCGAAGGCGCCCGGTCTAGGGTGGGCCGATGACCACGATCAGAGAGTTCCAAGTCACCTTCGACTGCGCCAGTCCCGAGCGCGTGGCCCGGTTCTGGTGCGAGGTGCTGGGGTACGTCGTGCCGCCGCCTCCGGAGGGCTTCGCCGACTGGGACGAGTTCAACCGCGCGCTCCCGCCCGAGCAGCAGGACTCCGCGTTCGCCTGCGTCGACCCCTCGGGCAAGGGGCCCCGCCTGTTCTTCCAGCGCGTCCCCGAGGGCAAGACGGTCAAGAACCGGGTGCACCTCGACGTGCGCGCCGGTACCGGTCTCGTCGGGGACGAACGCCTCGCCACGCTCCAGGCCGAGCGGGAGCGGCTGGAGGCGCTCGGCGCGGAGTGCGTCCGCGTCATGCGCTCCGACGGGTTCAACGAGTCGTGCATCGTCATGCAGGACGTCGAGGGCAACGAATTCTGCCTGGACTGAGCGCCGGGCGGGGCCGCAGGGGGTCCGGCCCCGCCCGGGGCCGGATCACTCGTCCAGGTGCTTGTCGACCCAGGCGTCCAGGGGCTGGCCCTGGATCGCCGCGGCCATGAGTTCCGGGAAGGCGTCGGGGGTGCACGCGAACGCCGGGACGCCGAGGTCCGCGAGGGCCGACGCGTTCTGGCGGTCGTAGAAGGGCGCCCCCTCGTCGGAGAGGGCCAGCAGGACCACCACCTGCACGCCCGCCGACTTCATGGCGGCCACCCGGCGCAGCATCTCGGCGCGGACGCCACCCTCGTAGAGGTCGCTGATCAGGACGAAGATGGAGTCCTGCGGGCGGTCGATGAGCGTCTGGCTGTAGGCGATGGCCTTGTTGATGTTGGTGCCGCCGCCGAGCTGGGTGCCGAAGAGGACCTCCACCGGGTCGGTGAGCTCGTCGGTGAGGTCGACGACGGCGGTGTCGAAGACGACCAGGGACGTCTTCAGGGTGCTCATGGACGCCAGGACCGCGCCGAACACGCTGGCGTAGACGACCGAGGAGGCCATCGAACCGCTCTGGTCGATGGCCAGGACCACGTCCTTCTGCACGCCCTGGCTGCGGCGCCCGTAGCCCACGAGGGTCTGCGGGATGACCGTGTTGTGCTCGGGCAGGTAGTGCGCCAGGTTGCGGCGGATGGTGGCGTTCCAGTCGATGTCCGCGACCCGGCGGGGGCGGTGCGTGCGCGCGGAGCGGTCGATCGCCCCGCGGATCACCGACCTGGTCTTCTGCGCGACCCTTCTCTCCAGGTCGTCGACGACCCGGCGCACGATGGTCCGGGCGCTCTCCCGGGCCTCGGCGGGCATCACCTGGTTGAGGGAGAGCAGCGTCCCGACCAGGTGCACGTCGGGTTCCACGGCCTCCATCATCTCCGGCTCCAGCAGGAGCTGGTGCAGACGCAGGCGGTCCATGGCGTCGGACTGCATCACCTGCACGACCGTGGACGGGAAGTACTCCCGGATGTCGCCCAGCCAGCGGGCGACGCGGGGCGCCGATCCGCTCAGGTCCGCGCCGCGTTCGTCGCCGGAGGCGGCGGAACGGTCGCGTCTGTTGTACAGCGCGGCCAGTGCGGAGTCCATGGTCTGGTCGGCCCCGGTCAGGGTCGCGCACTGGGACGGTGCGCCCAGGACCAGGCGCCAGCGGCGGGCGCGTTCGGTGGTCTCCGTGCTCACGCGCGGCTCCTTTCGAGTAGTGCCGTCACGGCGGCCACCGCAGGGGCGGCACGACGGGTGTCGACGGGGCGGCGGGTCCGCACCGTGGTGGTGCGACCGCCGTCCGCCCGGGTGACGGCGGTGCCGATCTCGTGGCGTTCGGCCGAGCCGAAGGCCCCGAAGGTACGGCGCAGCAGCGGCAGGACCGCGACGAACCGTTCCTCGGACAGGCTGAGCAGCCACGTGTCGATGAGGCCGAGCAGCCGCTCGTCGTGGACCAGGATGAGCCCGCTCCCCTGGAGGAAGCCCTCCAGCCACGCGGCGGCGCGGGTGGGTTCGGTGCCGGGCGACATCGTCAGGCCGAGCCTGCGGTGCAGTTCCTCGGTGGAGATCCGGCCCGCGTCCGCGAGGATGCGGTTGACCCTGCCGCCGATCCGCCCCGGGACCTGGTCGCGAGCGGCCAGCGACTCCAGCGCCTCCGTCCAGCCCCGTGTGTCCTCGTCCAGGAGGGACACGGCGGCGTGCGTCTGGTCGATCGACGTGACGAACCGGGCCGCCGCGTCGTCGTCCAGCCCGCGTACGGCCGGGGCCAGGCCCACGCACACCCGGGCCAGGATCCGCAGGGCGACCGTGCGCAGGTACGCGGCGTCGGTCCCGCGCACGTCCCCGTACCGGGCCGCGCGGGCCAGCGGCGGCAGCGCCGCCATCAGGTGGGTGATGTCCGCGTCGGTGGCGGCGCGGTCGGTGAGCAGGGCGAGCACGTCCGGCAGCGCGTCGCCGAGCTCGGCGAGCAGGCACTGTTCGGTGAGCGCCGTCAGGGTGGGCAGTTCCGCGTCGGCGGCGACCTCCACCACGCGGGCGGTGGCCGCAGATGCCACCGTGGTCCCCCAGGGCGCGGCCTCGATCAGCGCCACGTCCATGTCCGGGTCCCAGCGCAGCCGCCAGGACTCCCGGAAGGTCCCCTTCGCCTGGTGTCCGGAGGCCCGCGGCACCCCCCACTCGATCCCGAGCACGCGCAGCCGGTGCAGCAGGACGCTGCGTTCGCGCTGGCCGTCCTTGCGCAGGTCGAGGTCGAGATCGCGGTCGAAGGCCTCGGGCTTGAGGCGGAGCCGCTTCTGCGCGGCCATGAGGTCGCGCTGCAACGGCACCATGGGGGTGTCGGGGGGCACCGAGCCGAGACGTTCACCGATCACCATCCGCCCGTGCACCAGGGCGGCCCGGGTCTGCTCGCCCTCGCAGAGGACGGCGGTGACCGCCTCGGAGACCTCGTCGAGCCCGGCGAGCGGTCGGCCGCGCAGCACGGCGAGGCTCTCGGCGAGCCGGACGCCCTCGATCACGTGCGAGGAGGAGACCGGCTGGCCCTCGTCGCGCAGGAGTCGGGCGGCGTCCGTGAGCCACCGGTGGATCGGCAGGTCGGGTGAGGTGAACAGGTGGTGGTACCAGCCGGGTGAGGTCACCCCCGCGCCGTAGCCGCTGGCGGTGGCGAGCCGCCCGTGCGTCCACGGCACCCAGGTGGCGGTGGTCTTCACCTTGGGCAGCCCCCTGAGCAGGGCGGCGTCGTCCTTGACGGGGTGGTCGTAGAGGTCGCGCAGGGCCGGTGCGTGCCAGGCCCCGCACACGACGGCCACCCGTTCGTAGCCCTCCTTGAGCACGGCGCGCAGGGTCTGGCGCATGTACGCCTCGCGGCGCGCGTCGCGCCCGGTCTCGGGGCCGGCCTCCGCGCGGACCGCCGCCATCGCGTCGGTGATCGCGGGGAAGGGCGAGGGTTCGCCGTCACCGCGCTGCTCCACGACGTCGTCCCACCAGCGTTCGGCGTCGTCGTACCCGGCGGCCTCCGCGAGCACCCCGAGGGGGTCGGTGCGGACCCGGGCGGGTGCGCTCGGGGACTCCTCCGGCCCCTGTTCCCGCTCGGCGGCCTCCGCGCGTTCGATCCGCTCCGCGAGCGTGTGGGAGGCGGGCAGGTCGCAGAAGCGCACCGGAACACCGCGCTCGTGGGCGTGGACGAGGGCGGCCCACTCCGGGGAGAACGACGCGAACGGCCAGAACCCCCAGCTCTCCCTGGACCGCGCCGTCCCCGCCTTGGGGGTGTCGGCCAGGTGGACCAGCAGCGCCACCGGTGGTTCCAGACCGCCCACCAGGGAGGTGATCGCGTCGGCCTCGGGCGGCCCCTCGATCAGTACGATGTCGGGCTTGATCTCGTCCAGGGCGGCCGCCACGGCCCGGGCCGAACCCGGGCCGTGGTGGCGGACACCGAGGACACTGACCTTGTCGGTGCCCAGTCGGGGTCGTCCCATCAGGCGCCCACCTCGCGGCAGGCGCGGTAGAAGTCGCCCCAGCCGTCGCGTTCGCGGGCGACGGTCTCCAGGTACTCGCGCCAGACCACGCCGTCGGAGACGCGGTCCTGGACGACGGCGCCCTGGATCCCCGCCGCGACGTCGGCGGGGCGCAGCTGACCGTCACCGAAGTGCGCGGCGAGCGCGATGCCGTTCGTGATCACGGAGATCGCCTCGGCGGTGCTCAGCGTGCCGCTGGGCGACTTGACCTTGGTGCTGGCGTCCTCGGTGACCCCGGAGCGCAGCTCGCGGAAGACGGTGACCACCCGCTGGATCTCGGTGAGGCTGGTGGGCACCTCGGGCAGCTCCAGGGAACGGCCCAGCTGCTCCACCCGCTGGGTGACGATGCGGACCTCGTCCTCGGCGCTGTCCGGGACGGGCAGCACCACGGTGTTGAAGCGGCGGCGCAGCGCGCTGGAGAGGTCGTTGACCCCCCGGTCGCGGTCGTTGGCGGTGGCGATGATGTTGAACCCGCGCTGGGCCTGCACCTCCACGCCGAGCTCCGCGACGGGCAGGGCCTTCTCCGACAGCACGGTGATGAGGCCGTCCTGCACGTCGGAGGGCATACGCGTGAGTTCCTCGATACGACCGATGGAGCCGCGAGCCATGGCGGTCATCACCGGGCTGGGGACGAGCGCGGCCTCCGAGGGCCCCTCGGCGAGCAGGCGGGCGTAGTTCCACCCGTACCGGACCGCCTCCTCGGAGGTCCCGGCGGTGCCCTGGACCAGCAGGGTGGAGTCGCCGGAGACCGCCGCCGCGAGGTGTTCGGACAGCCAGGTCTTGGCGGTGCCGGGGACCCCGATGAGCAGCAGGGCGCGGTCGGTGGCCAGGGTGGCCACGGCCACCTCGACCACGCGGCGCGAGCCGATGTACTTGGGCGTGATCTCGGTGCCGTCGTCGAGGGTGGTGCCCAGCAGGTACTGGGTGACCGCCCACGGGGAGAGACGCCAGCCCGGGGGGCGCTGACGGTCGTCGGCACCGGCCAGGGCCTCGAGCTCGGTGGCGTAGGTCTGCTCGGCGTGCGGGCGCAGCGCGCTGGCCGTGTCGGTGCTGAGGCCGGAAGCGGCGGCGGAGGTGGTCAACTTAGAGCTCCCTGTGCATGTCGAGCCGGAATCGGAGGGTGTCGCGGAGGCGGAGGTAGGCGGGGCCCTCCTCCGCGTGGGGTGGTTCCCTGGGCAGGAGGTCGAGGCGTTCGGGCGGCATGTGCTCGGCGGCGGCCTCGCAGAGGAAGCGGTAGCCGCGTGAGTCACGGGTGCCGATGGGGCCGGTGAGGCGGCGCGCGACCGCCTCGGAGAGCGGGAGGGTCCACGGGGCGTCGACCGCGTGCAGGACCTGCCCGAGGACGTCGCTCCCCCCGAGGGCCGGACCGCCGCCGTCGGGGCCGAGCGCGGCGACGACCCGGTCGCACCGCTCCTCGGTCGGCAGCGCGGCCAGCAGCTCCCGGGTGCGGGGCCAGTGCCGGTCGCGGCCTCCGGAGCGGAGCAGCTGGACGAGCCCGCTCCGTGGGTGGTCGAGGAGCGCGCGGGCCCACGTGGGGTCTGCCTGGAGGCAGACCGCGTCGGCCAGCGCCTCGCGCAGGTCCTGCTCGTCCTCGGCCAGGTCGAGGACGCCCGCCGGGTCGGTGTCCAGGAACGCGGTCCAGGTGTCCAGCGGGGCGTGGGTGATCAGGACGCGGCCGAGTTCCCAGCGCGCCCTGCGGGTCTCCGGCCGCTCCTTCGGGGTCACGAGGGCGAGGTCGCGCAACCGGTCGGCGCTCGGGACGTCCATGTCGACCACGTCCAGGGCGCGCGGCGGACCCTGGTCGCGCCCCAGGTGGGCACGGAGGTGGGCGCGGAGCCGGTGCGCGTGGGCGCTGTCCGGCAGCCGGGTCAGCAGGGCCAGGGCGAGGCCGCGCACGTTGGCGCCACGGTCGTCCAGGGCCCGGTCCAGCACCGGCTCGTCGTCCGGTCCGAGGTTGACGGCCAGGGCCTCCAGGAGGCCGCGCCGTTCCTCTCCCCTGCTCTCCTTGGGCAGGGCCTCGGCGAGGAGGTCACGGGCGGCCGCGGGGTCCGTGGCGCGCAGGGCGAACAGGGACCGGCGGCGCTCGGCGGGGGTGCCCTCGTGCCAGGCGGCGTCGGTGTGGACGTCGGTGGGCAGGGGCTCACGGGCGATGAAGGACCACGCGCCGTTGTGGGTGGCCAGCCAGGTGCCCCGCGCACCGACGACGGAGGCGACCAGGGGGCGCAGCGAGCTGTCCCGGGAGGCGCGTTCCAGCAGGTCCGGGATGTGGACGTGGCTGACCCTGCGCCCGCCCCGGGCGGCGTGCTCCAGCCATTCGGGGAGGAGTTCGGAGCGGCTGGCGAGGAGGACGTCCAGCCGGTGGTTGGCGGCCGGCCCGATCTCCGGACGGGCGTCGGGTGCGTCGGGGGTGACGGGTTCCGCCGTGTGCGCCGTGTACCCGGCGCGGGTGCGCACGGCGTCCAGGGCGACCAGGTCCAGCAGCCCGGCGGCGCCGTCACGGGCGCTCCGGGGCAGGTCGGGCAGGTCCGGGACGGGGCGGCGGGCGGTGCCGACCAGCGCGGTGGAGACCAGCCGGTCCCAGGAGGGGGTCTCGGGGGAGGTCGGTCCCGAGGGGTCCGGAGGGGTCGGGTTCACAGGGCGACTGCCTTTCCGTCGGCGTCCCACAGGGTCATGGGGCTCAGGCCGGTGTCCGGCGACCACTCGGCGGCGATGGTGGCGGGGCGTCCGCCGGTGGCGGCGAGGAACCGCCACAGCTCGCCTCCGGCCAGTGGGAGGGAGGTCCCGGTGGGGTCGGCCAGGTGCCAGCCCTCGGCACGGGCGGGGACCGCGTTCTCCAGCACCACCGGCCAGGCCTCCAGCCACGGGTCCTCGGCCAGGGCCCCGGCGAAGGAGTCCAGGGCCTGCTCGACGGTGCCCCCGGGCGGGGGCGTGGCCGGGCGCTCGTCCCCCTTGCCGACCCGGACCGCGCGGCGGCCGTCCGGGTGGAAGGCGAGTTCGCCCTCGAACTCGGTGCCGGGACGGAAGACGGCGTCCGGGGTCTCGGTGGGCCGGGCGAAGGTGAGGGAGAGGGCGTGGCGGCCGGTCGTCGCGCCGTGCAGCCACTGGCGGCGCCCGCGCATGCGGTCCGGGGTGAGGACGTCCCGGTGGCCGAGCACCCGCCACGTGTCCGCGACCCGCTCCCCGCTGGCCAGGACCTCCTCGGCGCGGGTGGCGATGCCCACGCGGGAGCGCAGCACCGCGCGGGTCCGGGGGTCGTCGCCCTCACCCGCGAGGTAGCCGTCGACCAGCAGGTGCAGCATGCCCAGGCGTTCCAGGAGGCGGTTCGTCCAGCCGTCGGCCCCGACGTTCTGGGGCAGCTGGGTGACCAGGGTGGCGGCGCCGCCCGCCTTGGCGTCCACCAGGCGTTTGGCCATACGGTCCCAGTGCCCGTAGCCGAGTTGGGGGATCTCCGCGAGGCCGCCGTCCACCTGGTCGTGCAGCCACAGACGGAGCTCCTCCAGCCCCGCGGTGACCGAGCGCTCCCTGGCGCGCAGGGTGGCGGCGGCCTTCTCGGGGTCGACCGGGGCCGAGGCGGCGGCGCTCGCACGCTCCTGGCGGGCCACCCGGCCGGAGAGCCACGTGGCGACCCATTCGGGCCGGTCCTCGCGCTCGGCCACGGTGCCCTGGCTCCACAGGGAGAGCAGCGCCAGGACGTGCTTGCAGGGGATCTTGCGGCTGGGACAGCTGCACTTGTAGGCGGGGCCCTTGTCCCCGTCCAGGTGCGCGGCCGCCAGGTAGGGCTTGCTCCCGCTCCCCTTGCACTCACCCCAGACGGCCGAGGTGCCGCCGCCGTCGGCGACGACCACTCCGCTCCGGGGCCACGATCCCGTCTTGGCCACCTTGAGAGCGGCCTTGTGTGAAGAGGGGTCCGGAGCCAGAGCCCAGACTTCGTCGGTACTCCATCGATCGCTCACACAGGCAACTCTAGGGAGCACCACTGACAATCCGGGATGCTCGGGACAGTCACCCAGAGCGGGACAAACAATATAAAACAATCGTGAAGAACAAAGGGGGCGACCCAGATAATCCGTTCCTGTTGAAAATCCGGTGTCGACGCTCCTAGAATGCCACGACCAGGTTGGCTCGATCCCCGGCCGCCGCCCCGAAGCGATTTCGGGATCTCCCGCTTCCCCCTTCCCGTCACCATGACAGTGCCACGTCCTCTCGAAGGGAGGGAAGCGGCCCCGCGAACCTTTTTCCGGGTGTCCGCACCCGAAATGACCACGACTCAGCACGGTGATTCCCAGGGCACGGGGCTCGGCGCGGACCAGGGCGGGCGGAACCCCGCTCCCCCCTCCACCCAGGGATGCCCGGTCGACCACGTCCGGCTCTACGACCCCACTCCACCCGAGGGGCGCACCGAACTCTGGCAGCGCCTTCGGGAACGGCACGGCCCCATCGTCCCGGTCCAGCTGGAACCCGGGGTACGCGCCTGGCTGCTGCTCGGCTACCAGGAGAGCCTCGCCGTCCTCCAGCAGCCGCACCTGTTCTCCCGGGACACCCGCAACTGGCGCGAGGCCAACGAGGGGCGCGTGGACCTCGACAACACCGTCGCGATGATGACCTGGCTGCCCAACGCCTTCTACGCGGACGGAGCCGACCACGTCCGGCTGCGGGCGCCGATCATGGACGGTCTGGCCAGGATCGACATGACCGCCATGGCCCGCACCGTGCACCGGATCGCCGACGGACTGGTCGACCGGTTCGTCAGGGACGGCGAGGCCGACCTCATCGGGGAGTACGCCCAGATGCTCCCCGCTCTGGTCGCCAACCGGCTCTTCGGCCTGCCCGACAGCTACGGACACATGCTCAACGACCTCACGGCGGTCATCTTCAGTGAGGACTCCCAGCGCTCGGAGGAGTCCATCACCGGCCTCCAGCAGTACTTCGCCGGGCTGGTCGCCCGCAAGGCCAACAAGCCCGGGCAGGACCTGACGAGCTGGATCCTCGAACGTTCCACGGACCTCAGCCAGGAGGAGGTCGCCTACGCGGCGTCCCTGGTGGTCAGCGCCAGCCACATGATGACCGTGCACCTCATCGGCAACACGATGCGCACGCTGCTCACCGACGACCGCATCCGCTCCGCCAACACGGACGCGCGCCTGTCCACGCACGACCTCCTGGACCACGTCATGTGGAACGACAGCCCGCTGCAACTGCTGGCCGGGCGGGTCGCGCTCCAGGACGTGCGGATCGGCAACGCGCGGGTCCGCAAGGGCGACGCCCTGTACCTCGGCGTCGACGCGGCCCACCGGGACCCGGCCGTGCGACGCGGCAGGTCGGACCCGGACACCGGCCTGTCCAGCGGCAGCCGCGCCCACCTGACCTTCGGCGCCGGTCCGCACAGCTGTCCCGCCCGTTCACTGGGGCGCCTGGTCGCCTCGACCGGTGTGACCGTGCTCCAGGAACGCCTGGGCGGGCTGCGGCTCTCGGTGCCCCCGGAGGAGCTGCGCCTGTTGCGCTCCCCGTTCCTGCACGGCGTACGGGAGCTGCCGGTGACCTTCACCCCCGGGCGCGTGAGCGAGCCGCCCGCCCTCCTGACGCAGGAGATGGAGCAGGTCCCGGCGGTGGCGGAGGAGGAGCAGCCGCCCGAGGACCTGCTGGGGAAGCTGTTCAGCTGGTGGCGCGGTCTGGGCCGGTAAACGTCGGTCGTCCTTTTCGACCGTGTGAACCGGGACGTCATCAGCACTGGTGGTTCAACGGATGCGTGTTCACGCCTTCGTCTTCATAGTGAACGCACGCCCACGGAAACGGGTGGAAATCCCGTGCGTTCTCCCGCGAAACACCGACGGGAAAACGGTTCCGTGGCGTCCACGGCGACCCGTGGATTCCCGCTGCGCGAGAAAAGGAAGACGACGTGAGTACCGATCATCCCCTGTCCCCCGCGTCCCCCTCTCCGGTACCCCGCACCATCCGCTCCCGCCGGAGCGCCCCCGCCCGCACGGCCGCCCGGGTGCCGCGCACCCGCTCCTGGGCGGCGGCGGTCGCCGCGAAGTCCGCTCTGGTGGTGGGTCTGGCCCTGTTCGGCGCGGGCGCGGCCGTCGCCCCGGCCCAGGCCGCCAACCCGCACGAACGCGGCCCGGACCCGACGGAGCAGAGCGTGACCGCGCCTCGGGGCCACTTCGACACCGACACCACCTCCGTGTCCTCGCTGGTGAGCGGCTTCGGTGGCGGAACCATCTACTATCCGACCGACACCTCACAGGGCACCTTCGGTGGTGTGGTGGTCGCCCCCGGGTACACCGCCGGCCAGTCGTCCATGTCCTGGTACGGGCACCGCTTCGCCTCGCAGGGCTTCGTGGTGTTCACCATCGACACGACCACCCGGTACGACCAGCCGAACAGTCGGGGCCGCCAGTTGGAGGCCGCCCTGGACTACCTGGTCGACCGGAGCGCGGTGAGCGACCGCGTGGACGGTGACCGCCTGGCCGTCATGGGGCACTCGATGGGCGGTGGCGGCACCCTGGCCGCCATCGACTCGCGGCCGGAACTGCGCGCGGCGATCCCGCTGACCCCCTGGCACACGCAGAAGAACTGGTCGAGCGTGCGGACGCCCACGTTGGTCGTCGGCGCCCAGAACGACGTCACCGCGTCGGTCCGTTCGCACGCCATCCCAATGTACGAGAGCCTGCCCGACTCCCTCGACCGCGCCTACCTGGAGCTGCGCGGCGCGAGCCACTTCGCGCCGAACGTCTCCAACACCGCCATCGCGAAGTACGGCATCTCCTGGCTCAAGCGGTTCGTGGACGAGGACGAGCGCTACGAGCAGTTCCTGTGCCCGCCGCCCCGCACGGGGATCGGCACCGACTTCTCCGACTACCGGGACTCCTGCCCGCACGGCGGCTGATCCGGGTGGCCGGGTCGACGTGACGAGGCCCGGCGGGGCCGGTGGGGAGCCCCTCCCCGCCGGCCCCGTTCCCGTGGGCGCCGCCATCTCACGCCCGGGGTTCCAGGGGTGCCCGGGTCAGTCGCCCCCAGGCCACCAGGACCGCCAGGGCGAGCACGACCACGTTGAAGGCGACGTCGGTCTCGCCCCGGAGGAGGTGGAAGGCGATGGCGGACACCTGGAGCCCCGCGCACCCGACGGCGGCCAGGACGGTCAGCCGGGGCAGGACGCGGGTGAGCGCCGGGAGGAGGACCCCGAGCCCGCCGAGGACGTCGAGCACGGACGTGACGAGGAAGAGGGCCGGGGGTGTCTCCCCGACCCAGGGGAAGACCTCGGCCACCCGGGCCACCGGCGTGGCCAGTTTCCAGAGGCCCCCGCCGACGAACACCAGTGCCAGGGTCCACTGGGCGACCCACAGGGCGGTGTTCAGGCCCCGGGGCGCGGACGCGCTCCTCCGCCGATCGGTCCTCGTCATGGCGTCCCTCGTCTCTCGCTCGCCTCGAACATCTATTGAACTAGTCGTACAGTAATGTACTCATAGTTCAGAAGTCACCACGGTGTCGAGGAGGCCCCGATAGGATCGCGCCCATGGGAGAGAGGAAGGCACCCGGTGACGACCCCCGGGTCCTGCGAACGCACCGTGACGTGGTCGACGCCGCCGTGCGCCTGTTCGCGACCGAGGGGTGGGCCGCCGTCACCCACGCGGAGGTGGCGCGCAGGGCCGGTTACTCCAAGGCGACCGTCTACGCGCACTGGCCGACGCGCCTGGACCTGATGCGGGCGTCCGTCGGGAGGATCTGCGACGAGACCGACCACCCGGAACCCACCGGGGACCTGCGCGCGGACCTCGTCGCCGGGTTGGTCGATTTCGCCGAGGACCTGGCTGGCGGGCACCTGGACCGTGTCCTCGGGGGGCTCCTGGAGCGCAGGGGCAGCGACCCGACGGTGGACGAGCTCCGACACAGGCTCTACGAGGCGGGGACCCGCTCCCTGGCGTCGGTACTACGTGCCCACCTGCCCGCCGAGGACGTCGAACCGTCCCTGGCGCTCCTGGTGGGGGGCGTCCTGGCCAGGACCTCCTTCCAGGCGGAACCGTCCTCCCGCGCCTTCGTGGAGGACCTCGTCGACCGGGTCCTGGCCTCCTCCGGGCGCCTCGATCCCTCCTGACCGCCCCTCACAGCGGCGAGCCGGAGCACGCGGTCCGCGCGCCCCGGCTCCGACGGTCGGCGTCAGTCGTGGAAGGGCAGGTCCTCCGGGGAGAGTCGCTCGAAGTCGACCTCCTCGACGGGGCCGCCCTCACGGTCGGTCACCCGGGCCTCCTGGACCATCTCGATGGCGCCGCCGCTCTGGTACCGCACGACGTAGACGCCCTGGTGACCCCCGTGGTCACCCTCGCTGGAGGAGAAGGGCGTGTGGCCGGGGCCCCGCCACTCCTGGGTCTCCAGGGCGTCGACGAGGGACTGGCGGGTGAGGTCGCGCCCCGCCGACTTCAGGACCTGGGCGAACATGACGGCCTGGGTCATGCCGAACATGTGCGTGTTGGTGGGCGGCCCGCCGTGCCCGTACTCCTCGTACACCTCCACGAAGAACCGGCCCCACTCGTCGTCCTCGTCCTCCACGCGCGGCATGTAGCTCGTCACGATCGCCCCGTCGAGGAAGGCGTCGGCCGGGACGCCCTCCGCGTCGGTGTCCTCGGTGAACTCGGTGAGCAGCGCCTGGAGTGTGGCGGTGTCCCCACCGATGCTGGAGATCACCCACTGGGGCTCGTAGCCGATCCGGGCCGCCTCCAGCATGCCGAGCGCGACGAAGGCCGGGATGCAGGAGCAGACGACCACCTCCGCCCCGGAGTTCTCCAGCTCGGCCATCTGCGCGCCGAGGTCGGGGATGTCCGACTCGTAGTGCTCGCGGGCCACGACCTCGTCGGACAGGTACTGGTCGAGTCCGGCCTGGGAGTCCTCACCGACGTCGTCGTTCTGGAACAGGTAGCCGACGTCCTGCCCGGGGAAGTTCTCGGTGATGTACTCGCCCTGGATCTTGGCTTCCTTGGTGTAGTCGGTCTGCCAGCCGTAGGTGAGCGGGTGCTCCTCCGTGTTGTTCCAGGCCAGGGCGCCCGAGGCCGGGAAGACGTCGGGCACCCCCTCGTCGTTGAGGTAGTCGATGACACCGCCGTGGGTGGGCGTGCCGAGGCCGCCCACCATCGCGAAGATCTCGTCCTCGATGACCAGTTGGCGGGTGACGTCGATGGTCCGGGAGGGGTCGTAGCCGTCGTCCTCGACCCGGTAGTCGATCCGCCGCCCGTTGACCCCGCCCTCCGCGTTGACGTGGTCGAACACGGCTCCCGCTCCCTGGGACACCGCGAGGTACCCGGGTGCGGCCGGACCGGTGAGCGGTTGATGGGTACCGATGACGACGGCGTCGTCCGTGACGCCCGGGGCCACGTCCAGGTCGACGTCGGCGCCCTGGCCGACCTCGCCCGCGCCCGAGCAGGCCGCGGCCAGCATGACCAGGGCCAGGGCCGGGGCCCACAGGACCCGGCTTCCGTGTTCGCGCATGGTTGTCTCCTTCACTGGGGGGTTCACGAGGAGGTGCCGGAGCCGGCCATCCGAAGGCGGGCTCCGAGGTCGCGGAGGGCGCCGTGGACGCCGAGGGGCCAGAACCGCAGGACGAGGATGAGGACGACGCCGAAGAACACCACCGGCAGGTTGTTCTCGACGTCGCGCCCCAGGTCCGCCGCCCGTGCGAGGTCGGTGGCCCACACGTCCAGGTAGACGATGGCGATCGAGGCCCACAGGGCGCCCCACAGACTGCCGATGCCGCCGAGCACCAGCGCGGCGAGCAGGGTCAGCGAGAGTACGAGGGTGAAGCTGCCGGGGGTGACGGTGCCGAGGACGTAGGCCTGGAGCCCTCCGGCCAGACCGCCCGCCGCGGAGGCGATCACGAAGGCGGCGACCTTCGTGGCGCCGACGGGGACGCCCGCCATGGCGGCGGCGGTCTCGTCGTCCCGGACCGCGCGCATACGGCGGCCGAGGCGCCCGGCGGAGATCGTGGCGAGCGCGGCCAGGCCGAGCACGACCGTGGTCCACACGACCAGGGCCCGCCACTCGCTGGTCGTCACCAGTCCGTCGAGGAACGGAGGAGCTCCGGCGGTGCGGATGTTGAGGCCGTTGCTGCCACCGAGGAGCTGGTGGTAGCGGTGGGCCAGTCCGGGCAGGCCCACGGCGAGGATGAGGGTCGCCCCGGCCAGGTACGGACCGTGCAGGCGCGCGGTGGCGGCGCCCACCGCGACACCCGCCACGACGGACACCGCGACGATGACACCGAGGTTGGCGGCCAGCGGCAGGGACGGCTGGTGCAGGACGAGCAGCGCCATCGTGTAGGCGCCGATCATCATGAACGCGCCGTGGCCGAGGGAGACCTGTCCGGAGCCGCCGACCAGGAGTTGGAGCCCGGCGACGGCGAGCATGGTGTACCCGACGGCCGCGACGCGCAGGGCGGTGAGGTCGCCGGTCACGAACAGCAGTCCGGCGACGGCGGCCAGGCCGAGGGCGGCCAGAAGCAGGTGGCGGACGGGCAGGGGCATGGCTGGCTAGACCTTTCGGGCGGTCGGTCGGGACAGGATGCCGTCGGGGCGCACGCTCAGGACGGCCACGACGATGACGAGGGCGGCGAGGGTCGCCAGTTCGGGACCCAGGAACCCGGACACGTACGACTTGCCGAGCCCGATGAGCAGACCGCCGATCACGGCGCCGAAGGGGTTGTCCAGACCGCCCACCACGGCCGCCGTGATCCCGAAGACGAACACCACGTCGAAGACGTTCGGTGAGAGGAAGGGCGGTCCGGCGAGCATGCCCGCCAACGCTCCGATCAGGGAGGCGATCCCCCACCCCGCCGTGAGCATGAGACCGACCCGCACCCCGTTGAGCCGGGCCGCCTCCGGGTGGAAGGCGGCGGCGCGCATCCGCAGCCCGAGGGGCGTGAACCGGTACAGGGCGAACAGGAGGAGCGCGGCCACCCCCACGGAGACCAGGGCGAACACGTCCGAGGGGGCGAAGCGGCCCACGTAGCTGAACGCGTAGCGGAGGCCGTGCTGTTCGTTGCCCCAGACCATGCCGACTCCGCCCTGGACCACCAGGAGGAGGCCGAGGGTGACGATGATGGCGTTGAGCTGGGAGGTGCGGGCGATGGGGCGGACGATGACGCGCTCCACGAAGGCGCCCACCAGCAGCCCCGCCGTCAGGGCGGCGGCGAAGCCGAGCCAGTAGGAGCCGGTGAGCTGGGTGACCGTGTACGCGGTGTAGACGGACAGCAGAGCGAGGGCGGGCTGGGCGAAGTTCACCAGCCGGGTGGCCTGGTAGATGATGACCAGGGAGAGCGCCAGTGCCGCGTAGGCCGCCCCGGAGGCCAGCCCGTTGAGGGTCAGGGTGACGAAGTAGTTCATGGGGTCTCCCTCAGAAGCCGAGGTAGGCGTGGCGCGTGCGGTCGTCGGCCAGGAGCTCGGCGGAGGGCCCCTCCGCCACGACGCTCCCCCGGTGGAGGACGTGGCCGTGGTCCGTGACGGACAGGGCCCCGGCGGCGTTCTGCTCCACGAGGACCACCGTGAGTCCCGCGCGGTCGCGCAGGTCGCGGAGCAGGTCGAGGATCCGCCGGGTGATCAGGGGCGCGAGGCCCAGCGAGGGTTCGTCGAGGAGCAGGACCCGGGGCCGGGCCATGAGGGCGCGGCCGATGGCGAGCATCTGGCGTTCCCCGCCGGAGAGGGTGGCGGCGGCCTTCGCGCGGCGCTCGGCCAGGGGAGGGAACAGGTCCATGACCTCGTCGAGGGTGGTTCGGTCCCGGCGGTCCGCGCGCCAGAGGGCACCCAGGCGCAGGTTCTCCTCCACGGTGAGTTCGACGACCACCCCGCCGCCCTCGGGGACGTGGGCGAGGCCCCGGGTGATGACCTGTTCCGTGGGGAGCCGGGTGATGTCCTCGCCCGCCAGCAGCACCCGTCCCGACGAGGCGCGGTGCAGGCCGGTGAGGGTGCGCAGGAGGGTGGTCTTGCCCGCTCCGTTGGCCCCGAGGACGGCGGACAGTCCGCGTTCGGGAACGGTGAGGCTGACGCGGTCCAGGGCCCGGACGGCGCCGTAGGAGGCGCTGAGGTCCTCGACGGTGAGCAGGGGCGGGAGGGTCATCGGCGGTCCCCGTTCCCGTCGTCGGGGCCGGTGGACGGGACGTCGGAGGTGCCCAGGTAGGCGCGGGTGACGGCGGGGTCGGCCTGGACCTCCTCGGGGGTCCCGGTCGAGATGACCCTGCCGAAGTCGAGGACCACGACGCGGTCGCAGACGTCCATGACCAGGTCCATGTGGTGTTCCACGAGGACCACCGCCATGTCCTTGCTGAGCTCCCGGATCCGCTCGCCCAGCTCGGCGGTCTCGTGACCGGAGAGCCCGCTGGCGGGTTCGTCCAGGAGGAGGAGTTCGGGTTCCCCGGCGCAGGCCCGTGCGAGGGCGACCTGCTTCTGCACGCCGTAGGGCAGGGTGCCGGGCAGCCGGTGGGCGTGCTCGCCGACACCGAAGCGCTCCAGGGCGGCGGTGGCGCGCTCCCTGAGCTCGCGTTCGTCGCGGTGGTGCCGCCCGAGGCCGCTGACGAGGGAGAACGCTCCGCCCCTGGCCAGGCGATCGGCGCCCACCATGACGTTCCCGAGAACGGTCATCATCGGGAACAGGTTGAGGCCCTGGAAGGTCCGGGCGATCCCGGCCCTGGCCAGGTGGTGGGTACGCCCGCCGGATCGCGGCGCCCCCTTCCACGAGACCACTCCCCTGGTGGGGCGCAGCACCCCCGAGAGGACGTTGAAAAGGGTGGTCTTGCCCGCTCCGTTGGGGCCGATGAGACCGACGACGGTGCCCGGGTCGACCCGGAGTCCGACGTCGTCCAGCGCGGTGAGCCCTCCGAAGCGCATGGTCACCCCGTCCGCTGTCAGGAGGTGTTCCGGTGCGGTCGTTGTCATGGCTGCCTCTCTCCGGCGACTCGCCGGATCTCATACCGACCAGTTGGTATCGAACGGTCGGCGCGACGGGGCGCCCGCACGCCCCGGGGCGCCGGACCCGGGACGTGTTCAGTTCAGGAGACGGGCCAGATCCACCCGGGACCTGATGTTGAGCCTGCGGAAGATGCCGCGCAGGTGGTGCTCCACGGTGCGCGGGCTGATGAACATGTGCGCGGCCACCTCACGGTTGGTGGCGCCCTCCGCCACCAACTGCGCGATCTGCTGCTGTTGCGCCGTCAGGTCGCCGGTGGCCGGGGACTCTGGGCCGCGTTCCGCGGTGCCGATGGCGCGCAGTTCCGCGCGGGTCTGCCGGACCCACAGCCGCGCGCCGAAGCGCTCGAAGGTCTCCAGGGCGTTGTACAGGTGCTCCCGGGCACGCCCGGGGAGGCGGGACCGCCGCAGGGACGCGCCGAAGAGCAGTTGGGTGCGCGCGTGCTCGACGTCGTCGTCACCGCAGGCCCGGTGCAGGTCGAGCGCGGTCTCGAAGTGGTCGGCCGCCTCCTCCCCGGTGGCGAGCAGGCCGTCCCCGCGTGCGGCCAGGGCCAGCGCGCTCGGGCTCTCCACGGCCTCGGCCCAGCCGCGGTATCCGGCCTGGGAGGCGCGCGCCCACCCGGTCTTGCCCGTGCGGACCGCGGCCTCCACGAAGTGGGGGGCGGTGAGCAGGCGCATGGTGGGGTGCCCGTGCCCGGGACCTGCGTGCACCAGGGAGCGCAGCCGGAAGAAGGCGTCGGCGGCGTTGCCCCGGGAGAGTTCGAGGACGGCCAGCGCCCAGGAGGCCAGCGCGGAGGGCAGCCCGAGGCTCCTCTCCCCGGCCTGCGCGGTCACCGCGCGCGCCCGGATGTGGCAGGTGTCGACGTCGCCCTGGATGGCGGCGATCATCGCCAGCGAGGCGAGGTGCTGGGCGGCCCAGATGGTCTGACCGGACTCGCGGGAGGCGCGCAGCCCGGTCAGGGCGGTCCCGGCGGCGGACGGGAAGCGCCCGCTCCAGAACTCGGAGAAGACGAGGAAGGCCAGCGCCGAGGGCACGAAGACGTGTTCCCCCCGGGACCGGGCCGACTCCCTCGCGCGGGAGGTGACGGTGCGGACGAAGGGGGCGTCCCCCAGGCGGAGGCCGCAGATCCCCGCCCACACCAGCTCCGAGGGGGCGCTCATGCCGTGGGAGAGCCGGATCGCCTCGCGCAGCAGCGGGGTGGAGTTCACGTAGTCGCCCCGGAACGAGACCGTGCACCCCTCCAGGAAGGCGGCGATCAGCCGCATCGAGGGCGGATCGTCGGGGCGGACCAGGGGGACGGCGAGTTCGGTGGCCCTGGCGTGGCGGACGGGGTCCCCCGCGTAGGAGGCGCTGTCGGCGGACCGGACCAGGGCGCGCAGGGCGAGGCCGCGGTCGTGCGGGACGAGGTCGCGCCCGGCGGCGTACAGCCGTTCGGCGGCGTCCACGGCGTTGGAGTCGCACGTCTCGAACTCGGCCTGGATGAGGGCGACCACGGCTCGGCGGCGGTCGGACACAGCCAGCGGGCGGGCCCGCCCGAGCAGGCGCGCGGCGCGTTCGGGCTCCCCTGCGAGGTGGGACTCGTGGGAGGCGGTGGCCAGGCGGCAGGCGCGTTCGTCGGGGTCGGGGGTGAGGTCGGCGGCGCGCTCGTTGGTGTGGGAGGCCGCGAGCGGCCCCGCCAGGCGTTTGGCCCGCCGTGCGGCGGCCGCGATCCGGTCCGCGAGGTCGGCGTCGGGGGCCTCGGCACCGCGGGCGGCGTGCCGGGCGAACTCGACCGGGGCGTGCTCGCGGTCGGTCACCCCGGCCAGGGCCCGGTGGGCCGCGCGCAGGCGACCGGCGGGGGTGGCCTGGACGACGGCCTCCCGCAGGAGCGGGTCGGGGAAGACCAGGGTGTCGCCGTCCACCCGCACCAGCCCGCGTTCCTCGGCGGGTTCGAGGGTGGCCACCGAGGGCGCGGGTTCCGGGTCTTCGGGTTCGCGCGCGGCGTCCAGGAGCAGGTGGACGCGGGGGTCGGCGGCCAGTGCGCCGAGCAGCAGGATCCGCCGGGCGTCGTCGGGCAGCTCTTCGTAGGGGGCGAGCCAGGCCGCGCGCGACCGTGCCGTGAGCGGGAGGGGGTCGGGCAGGGCGTGTTCGCCCCGGACCTGCTCCGGGGTGAGGGACGAGAGGAAGCCGAGGGCCGCCGCGGGGTTGCCGTGGGCGGCGCCGACCAGCCCGGCGCGGACCGTGGAGGACAGGTGGGCGGGGGCGCGGTCGGCGAGCAGGTCGTGCACCGCGCGGTCCTCCAGGGGGGAGAGGACCAGTTCGGGCACCCCCGGGACCGGACCGGGGGCGCTGGAGCGGTGCCCGTCCCGGGCAGCGAACACGGCGGCGATCCGGGTCCCGGTGAGACGCCGCGCGGCGAACGCCAGGGCGTCGAGCGAGGTGGCGTCCAGGAGTTCGGCGTCGTCCACGCACAGGAGGAGGGGGCGATCGGTGCTCGCCTCGGAGAGGAGTTCGAGGACGGCGGTGTAGAGCGGGTAACGGTCGTCGTCGGTGCCGCCGCCCCGGGTGAGGGCTTCGCGCAGGAGGTCGCGCTGGCGCGCCGGAAGCCGGTCGATCACCGGTCCCACGGGGCGCAGGAGGCGTTGGAGGCCGGAGCAGGGGAGGTCGGTCTCGGTGCGGACCCCGCCCACGTGGAGGACGGTGAAGTCACGCGCGGCGTCGCGGGTGCGGTCGAGCAGGAGGCTCCGGCCCTGGCCCGGACCACCCGTGAGGAGCAGGGACGCGCCCCGGCCGGACCTCGCGTCGCCCAGGGCGTCGGCGAGCGTCCTCCACTCAGCGTCCCGGCCCCGGAGGCGTACGCTCGGGGGCTCCGTGTACCGTTCCGTCACGTTGTTCACATTCGCACAGCGCCGCCCCGCTCCGGCAGGTGTGCGCGGACACACTGGTCGTTTCACCGATACCCGCCCCGTGCCCCGCGTGGCGTCCGCGTACGAGGGTTCTGCTGGTCCTCGGTGGGCTTCGCGGGGATGGCGTTGCGCAAGATGAACCGGTGGTTCAGACCGATCCGCGATGCCGAAAAAATGTTCCGGTTCCCTCATATGCCGCACAACCGGAACTCCGCCCGCGTCCGTCCAGGTAGTCCGGACGCGGCGCGTCGAGGCCGCCCCAATAGTGAAACAGACAAACAGCACAAACAACTCTCAGATAGCTTTTTGTCCACTTCGGGACACTGTCGCGGCCGTCCCCGTGCGGGATATCCAGTGCGGGACACACTGGATCGGACAGCCGGAGGACCGCATGGAGAACCGCTCCCTGACAGCGGAGGACCGACGCCCACCCGTCGGCACCGTGAACCGACCCCTGACGTTCGGTGTGGAGGAGGAGTTCTTCGTCGTCGACCCGCGCACGCGCCGCATCCTCTCCCGCGCCCCCGACGTCCTGGCCCACGCCCGATCGTTCGGGCCCCACCTGTGCGGCGAGTTCACCCGGGCCCAGGTGGAGGCCAACAGCCCCGTGTGCACCACCTCGGAGGAGGCCCGCGCGTTCCTGGAGACCGCGCGGGCGGAACTCCACCGGGCCGCCGACAGCGCGGGGCTGGCCGTGGCCGCGACCGGGACCCCCGTCCTCGGAGACCCGGCCGCGGCCACCATCAGCCATGGCCGCCGCTACTCCGCTATCGCCTCCCACTTCGGAGCCCTGCGCGCCTCCCACGTGGTGTGCGGCTGTCACGTGCACGTCGGCATCCCGGACCCGGCCACCGCCGTGGCCGTCAGCGACCACCTGCGCCGCTGGCTGCCCTTCCTGGTCGCGCTGGCCGCGAACTCGCCCTTCCAGTCGGGTCGGGACACCGGTCACGCCAGCTGGCGGACGGTCACCTGGAACCAGCTGCCGTCCGCCGGTCCGCCGCCGCTGATGCGCACCCTCAAGGAGCACGAGAGCGCCGTCCAGGGGCTGACCTCCACCGGGGCGATCCTGGACCGCCGCATGGTCTACTGGGACATCCGCCTCTCCGACCACCTGCCCACGCTGGAGATCCGGGTAGGCGACGTGGCCGCCACCGCCGAGGAGGCCCTGCTCCTCGCGACCCTCACCCGGGGCCTGGCCACGCGGGCCCTCACCGACGTGTGGCACGGGGTCCCCGCACCCGCCGTGAGCACGCACACCCTGCGCGCCGCCGTGTGGCGGGCCGCCCGGGAGGGGTTGGAGGGGGTGGTCCCCGACCCGCTGACCGGCGAGTCCCTGACCGCGAGCGCCGCCATGGAGCGGGTCCGCCGGGCCGCCCTGCCCGGCCTGGCCGTCTCCGGGGACACGGACCTGGTGTCGTCCCTGCTCGACCGGGTCCTGACCGTGGGGTCGGGCGCCCACCGCCAGCGGGTCGCCTACGCGCGCCGGGAGCGGATGACCGACGTGGTGGACCACGTCGTGGCGCAGACCCGCGAGGGCCTGGGGTCGGTGCCCCGCCCGAGGCTCCCCCGCGCCTGAGTACGCGGGGCCGCCGGGCCGTTCTCGGGCAGGGGTCGGCGGACGAGAGTGGAGCATCCCCCGAGATACCAGGGAAACACGTCCGTGCCGGTCACCGCCAGCGCGCTCCCCCCAGCCTGTGGACGACGGGCCGGCCTGCGGACGACGGGGGCGGGCCACCCCAAGCCACCCCGTGACCGGCCCCCCGGCGCGGAGCGGCCCGGCGCGGAGCGACCCGGCGCGGAGCGACCCGGCGCGGAGCGACCCGGCGCGGAGCGGCCCGACGCGGAGCGGCCCGGCGCGGAGCGGCCCGACGCGGAGCGGCCCGACGCGGAGCGGCCCGACGCGGCCGACCGAGAGTCGGGCTCCAAGGATGCTCGGACTCCCCGGCGGGAGGGGGCGCCCCCTCCCGCCGGTACGCTCAGGCCTCCAGAAGTTCCCGCAGGTCGTCGGCGGTGGGAGGATCAGCGCCCACCCGGGTGACCGTGTGGGCCGCGGCGGTGACGGCGAAGGTCAGCAGGTCGGCCAGGTCCGCCTCCGTCAGCCCGGTCAGGCGGCCCCGTGGCCGCTCACCCAGCCTCCCGTCCAGGTCGAGACGGTGGAGGAGGGCTCCCATGAAGGAGTCGCCCGCCCCGACCGTGTCCACCACCTCCACCCTCGGTGCGGGGACCGCGGCCAGCACACCGTGGGAGAGGGCGAAGGCCCCCTCCGCGCCCAGGGTGACCACGACCAGCGCCGGACCGAGGGCGGCCAGGGCGTGCGCGGCCCCCTCGGGGGTGTGCTCCGGGAAGAGGAAGGCCAGGTCCTCGTCGCTGGCCTTGACCACGTGGGCCTGGGCCGCGTGGCGCAGGGCCAGCGCACGGGCCTCGGCCGGGTCCCCGACCACGTCCGCGCGGATGTTGGGGTCGAGGGAGACCGTCACCTGTCCCCGGCCGTGCTCGCGCCGCAGCAGCGCCTCGATCCGGGTGGCCCCCGGTTCGCGGAACAGGGCGATGGAGGCGGCGTGCAGGGCCCGCACCCCGGGTTCCAGGGCTCCGGGGAGCTCACCGGGACGCCAACGCCAGTCGGCGGCGTCGTCCATGCGGAAGTCGTACCGGGCCGCCCCGTCCTGACCGAGGGTGGCCAGGGCCAGGGCGGACGGCTCCTCCGCCGCGACCAGACCGGCGGGGTCCAGCCCCCCGGCCAGAAGGCGTTCCCGGATGGCCGCGCCGAAACCGTCGGCGCCGATCCGGGCGAGCAGCCGGGTGGGCGTGCCCAGCCGGGCCGCGGCCAGCGCCGTGTTGGCCGGTCCGCCGCCGGGTGCGGCCCGCAACACGTCCGGGCCGTGCCGGGACGGCAGCAGGTCCATCACGTTCTCCCCGACCACCACCAGCCGGGGTGTTCCGGCGGCGGGGCCCGTGGTCTCCTCGGTCACCGGCTTCCTCCCGTACCGCGCAGGGCCGCCGCGATCGAGGTCGAGAACCCGACCTGCGGCAGCAGGGTGGCCTGGTAGGCGTGGTAGACGTCGGGCTTGCCCGACCACACCGCTCCCCCGGGGCGGTTCGCGGGGTCCAGCTCGTGCCGCCAGCTGCCGTGCTCGCGGTCCACGTGGAACCGGTCGGCGTAGTCCCACCACCGCTCGTACCGCTCGGTGTAGGCGGTGTCGCCGGTGCGCACGGCCAGCGCCCACGCGGCCATGGTGGCCTCGGCCACCACCCAGTGCATGCGCTGGCGCACGACCGGGCGGTCCTCCCAGTCCAGGGTGTAGGCGAACCCCTCCGCGCCGTCCACGCCCCAGCCTCGCCGGACGGCGTGGGCGAAGAGGTGTTCGGCGTCGGCGCGCAGCCACGCGGGGGCGGTCTCGCCCGCGCGCTCCAGGGCGAGTTCGAGGTGCAGGAGCAGGCGGGCCCACTCCAGGAGGTGGCCGGTGGTGCTGCCGAAGGGGCGGAAGGGGTGATCAGGGTGGTCGCGGTTGTAGTCCGGGAGCGGGCGCCAGTCCGGGGTGAAGTGCTCGGGCAGGCGCCAGTCGTGGGCGGCGGCCACTCCGTGGACCAGGCGCTCCGCCACGGCCAGGGCCCGGCGGGTCCAGTCGGTGTCGCCGGTGGCGTCGGCGGCGGCCAGGAGCGCCTCCACCCAGTGCATGGCGCTGTTGGCCCCCCGGTAGGGCTCGGTGACGGTCCAGTCGGCGTCCCAGCTCTCCCGGACGCAGTCCGCCTCCTCCTCCCAGAAGCGCGCGTCGAACACCCCCAGGGCCTCGTCCAGCAGTTCACGCGCGCCCGGGCGGGCGGCGAGGGCGGCGGAGGAGGCGGCCAGGACGACGAAGGAGAGGGGGTAGGCGGACTTGTCCGGGAGCGCTTGGGAGCGCTCCCGGGCTCGGGCGGGATCCCCGCCCTCCGGCACCGCGTCGAACCATCCGCCCAGTTCGGCGTCGCGCAACGGCCCGGAGAGCGCGGCCACCCCGTGGTCGGCCAGCTCCGCCGCGCGCGCGTCGCCGCGCAGGTGCGCCAGGGAGAACACGTGCGTCATCCGAGCGGTGATCCAGGTCTCGGTCGGACGGTCGGGCTCCACGCCGCCCTTGGCGTCCAGCCAGCCGAACCCGTCGGGGACGGCCGCACCGGCGGCGAAGTCGACCAACCGCCGTTCCTCCGCCGCCAACCACGAGGGGGAGCCCGGGGCAGGGTGTGTCGAAGTGGTCAAACCAGTGCCTCCTCAGGGAGTTGTTCCGCGCGTAACGCTATCCCGGGCCGTGCTTCCCGTGAAGGGTTCCGCTCGCCCCCCGGGCCCGGTCCGCGGCGCTGCACGTCCAGCGGATGTGCTCCGCGACGCTGAGGGGGTCGTCCGCCATCGGGATGTGTCCGACCCCCAGCAGCGACACCATGCGCGCGTTGGGCACCCGCTGGTGGGCGTGCTCCGCGCTGGAGGGCAGCAGGGTTCGGTCCCGGTCACCCCAGGCGATGGTGACCGGGCAGGAGATCGGCCGGGAGGTGAAGTCGTAGTCCGCGATCCTCGGCACCATACGCACGTACGGCGCTCCCGGGGTGAGCCCCTGGATACCGAACCGGGTCGCCTTGGCCTCCGGGGAGGAGGGGTCGCCGCGCAGCGCGATGCGTGCCGCGGCCCGCGCGGGCGGGGTGTCCGCGAGCCGTTCCTTGAGCGGCATGGGCAGGTGGGTGGCCAGGTTGGCCACCACACCGACCGTGCGCATGCCCCAGCGGGCGAGGCGGTCGGAGAACCCGGCCGGGGAGAACACCGTCACCGAGCCGGCCACCCCCTGGACCCCCAGTTCGAGGGCGATCGAACCGCCCAGCGAGTTGCCCGCCAGGTGGGGGCGCTCCAGCCCGTGTAGTTCGCAGAACTCCCGGATCACCCGCACCATGCTGTGCACGTCGTAGGGTTCGTCCCGCCCCGGCGCCGGGGACTCCCCGAACCCCGGCAGGTCCACGCTGACCACCTCGTAGTCGGCGGCCAACCGGGGCGCCACCGCCTCCCAGCTCTGCCGTCGGTCGCCGAGTCCGTGCAGCAGGACCACGGGGCGACCGCTCCCGTGCCGGTCGAAGGCGATGCGTCTGGGGTTCATCCCATGGGTCTACCCGAGGTACCCGTGACGACCACCGGGACGAACCAGGAAACTGGGCAGAAGCTGTGCCCGGGTCGGCTCACCGGCGGCGCGCGGACGCGGCGCGGCGGTGAGCAGCAGGCCCGACACCACGGCCACCAGACCCAGGACCGGCGCCAGGCCGAAGCCCAGACCGGCCACGGTCAGGACCAGCAGCCCGCCGCCGATCAGCGCGGCGGCGGCCAGCACACGGATCAGTCCGGGGTCACCGCGCAGGACCTTCGGCGGCTCCTCGAACCGCACCGCCCAGTGGGCCAGGGGCAGGATCATCGGCACCAGGACCGCCACGCCGAGCACGCCCCACAGCAGCCACAGCCCGGTCATCGGGTCGGGGGTGTTGATGCCCAGGCCGTACACGAGGACCCCGGCCACCACCGAGATCGGCAGCATGTGCCACAGGTACACCGTCATCAGCTGCGGGGAGACACGGTCCAGCATCCGCGCCGGACCGGGCCGGTCCGTCCACGCGGAGATCCGGTCCCGCAGGAGCATCGCGACGCCGACCTGCACGGCGCCCAGCGCCGCCAGCACCAGGGTCGGCGGGGAGACGTTCGAGGTCTCGGCGGCGAACACACCGGTCATGTTGAACGAGTACGGACCCACGTTGACCAGGACGACGACCGTGACGGCGCCGACGGCGGCCATCCATGCCGCGTGGGGGCGGCGGATCGCACCGCTCGCGTACCGGAACCCCAGCTGGTGGACGGCCAACCAGACGAAGGCCACGTTCAGGAAGCCGAAGGCCTCCACCCCGAAGCCGAACCGGCTCAGGTCCACGACCATGGCACCGGCGAGCAGCGCCGCCGGGACCCACCAGCCGAACCTGTCCTGGGCGGCCACCAGGATCGGGGTGGCCACCACCACCAGCACGTACACGGCCAGGAACCACAGCACCATGCCCGCCGCGCCCGCGCCGACCAGTACCGGCTGCTGCTGGGCTCCGCCCAGGACCGCCAGGTGCGAGGCGAGGATCCACACCACCGCGAGGGGCACCACGGGCCAGGCCAGCCGTCTGAGCCGCTTGGCCCACCAGACCGACGCGATCTCGCCCCGGCCCTGGGCCGAGCGCCAGCTGATCATGTTGGCCGCCCCGCCCACGAAGAAGATCAGCGGCATGACCTGGGAGACCCAGGTGAGCGCGAACCCGCCCGGGGTGCTCAGGACGCTGGTCGCCGCGAGGTCGCCCTCGGACTGCACGGTCAGCACCGGCAGCCACCAGTGCTGGAGGACCACCAGGGCCATGACGAACAGGCGCAGGGCGTCGAGGAAGCGATCACGTCCCCGTGGTCGGGGCACGGCCACCACCGGTGCTGCGGCGGAGGCCTGAGGCCGGTCCCCGCCCGCGTTCGCGGGTTCGGCGATCACGGTCATGGGTTGTCGCTCCTTGGTCTTTCCCGGGGTCCGGGGGCGGCCGGGCACGCGGAGGTGCCTGGTCGTGCTGACCGGGCTGTGCTGACCTGTGGGGGGTCCGACACGTCCCGATGCGGGGCCCTGATCACGGGCGCCCGCCGACACTGATGACGGCAGTGGTGACGCGTCGCTGGTAACGACCCTAGGTTCGGGTCGCCGGGCGCCGCGAGGGCGCTGGGTACCCTCTCTCCCCCACGGCCAGCCCACCCACGAGGGGTGGTGCCAGCACTACCGTCCCGTTGGGAACGCCGAGGGCGCGGGGGTTCGCGGACCGGAGACACCGACGGGCCCGGGCAGGTGGTGCCGGTGGGACCGAGGGGATCAGGGAGCGGTGGGGACGGCGCGCTTGTGGGCGGTCACACCGTAGCGGTCCACGAGGGTGCGGGTCACCTCGTCGGGGACCGGAAGGCCCTCGAGGAAGTCGTCGATCTGATCGTAGGTCAGCCCCAGCGCCTCCTCGTCGGGCTTCTGCGGGGTGAGCGTCTCCAGGTCGGCCGTCGGCACCTTGTTCACCAGGTCCCCGGGAGCGCCGAGTTCGGCGGCGACCGCGCGCACCCGGCGCTTGGTCAGTCCGGCCAGCGGCACGAGGTCGACCCCGCCGTCGCCGTACTTGGTGAAGAAGCCGGTGACCGCCTCGGCCGCGTGGTCGGTGCCGACCACCAGGCCGCGCGCGGCGCCCGCGATCGCGTACTGGGCGATCATCCGCTGGCGGGCCTTGACGTTGCCGACCACGAAGTCCTCCGCGAAGGCGTGCTCGTGGGTCACGCCGGCCTCGGTGAGGGAGGCGGCCATGGCGTCCGTGGCCGGTCGCACGTCCACGGTCAGACACTGGTCGGGGGCACCGAACTCCACGGCGCGGGCGGCGTCCGCCTCGTCCGCCTGCGTCCCGTAGGGCAGGCGCACGGCCACGTACTCGGCCTCGTGGCCGGACTCGCGGGCCCGGTCGACGGCCAGTCGGCACAGGCGCCCGGCGGTGAGCGAGTCCACGCCACCGCTGATCCCCAGGACCAGCGCGCGGGACCCGTTCGTGGTGAGTCTCTCCGTGAGGAAGGCCACTCTGCGCTCGATCTCGGCGTGGACGTCGAAGTGCTCGGGGACTTCGAGTTCGCGGATGATCTCGCGGCGCTGCTCGCTCAGCTCGGTCTCGGTCACGTGCGCTCCCTGGATGTGGTGCGTGGTCCACCGATTATCACCCTTGCCGGGGAGCGCTTCACCACGTCGGTCAGCGGTCCGCGCGCAGGCGGCGGGCGAACCGCTCGTAGTCCACCACGACGCCGTCGCCGTCCACGGACAACGAGTACTCGCCGTGCAGGGGGTCGCGGTAGGTGTAGCGCTCCAGACCGTCCTCGGCCGGGTGCCGGGTGTAGCGCTGGCGGACACGGCGGACCCGCAGGCAGGGGATGTCGATCCACGCGACCGCGATGTCCCGGTGTTCTCCGGGACGCAGCCCGAGACGGCGGATGGGGAGCGTGTTGGTGAGCGGGGTGGCGGCGACGTCGGCGTCCAGGCAGCCCACCAGCTCGGGGAGGGGGCGGCCGTCCGCGTCGGTCCAGTGGCCGTCCTGGGCCCGGAGTGTGACCGACCTCGGCCCGGAGGTCGAGAGCACCTCGGCGCGGACCTCGCGGGTCGTCCAGGCCAGGTCCGTGCGGACGGTGAAGCGCGTGAAGAAGCGCTCCGCCCCCTCCACCACGGTCTCCCCGGCCTCCAGCCGGTGGCCGTCGGGCTCGGGCAGGACCGTGCCGAGTCCCAACCCCTGGGGGACGTCGGTGCGGGTCCACGCGGCCGGGTGTTCCGTCAGTGACGACATGTCACCGTTCTACCGTTCTGGACGGTGCGGCGCCAGAGCGCGAGCGTGCCCGTGCCGAACGTGACACGGGCACGGAAGCCGTTCGTTACGGGGCCCGTGGTTCACTGCGGTCGAACCACGGGCCCCGGCGGACGGACGTCAGGCGACGGGCTGGGGCTCCTCGTCCCTGCCGCCGGCCCTGACCTCGTCCTGCACGCGGTCGAAGTCCGCCTCCATCTGCGGGCTGACCCGGCCGAGGCCGTTGAAGGCGAAGATGCACAGCACGCTCAGGGCGATGGCCGGCACCATGGCGTACAGACCGACGCCGAGGAAGGCCTCGTCGACGAAGTCCCAGACGATGGCGGTGGTCGCGCCCGCGACCATGCCGGCCAGGGCGCCCGCCCAGGTCATCCTGCGCCAGAAGACGGCGAAGAGCAGGACCGGGCCGAAGCCCGCCCCGAAGCCCGCCCAGGCGTAGCCGACCAGACCCATGACGGACTGGTCTCCGTAGAGGGCGACCAGGGCGGCGACCACGGCCACGACCACGACGGCCAGACGGCTGAGCCACATGAGCAGCTTGGGACTGGCGTCCTTGTTGATGTAGGCGCGGTAGACGTCCTCGGTGATGGCGGAGGAGGCCACCAGGAGCTGGGAGTCCGCGGTGCTCATGACCGCCGCGAGGATGGCGGCGAGGAGGAAGCCCGCGACCCACGGGTTCATCAGGGCGTCGATCAGGCGGGGGAAGACCTGTTCGGGGTCGTCCAGGGGGGTCTCGAAGTAGGCGATACCGACGAAGCCGACGAGCAGCGCCAGCCCCATGGCGGTGACCGCCCAGGACACGCTGATGGCCGCTGCCTTGGGGATGTCCCGGAGGGAGCGGATGCCCATGTAGCGGGAGAGGATGTGCGGCTGGCCGAAGTAGCCGAAGCCCCACGCCAGACCGGACACGATGACCACCCAGCCCAGCGTCTCGGCGGACACCCAGGCGCCGTCGGCGAGGGAGGAGCCGCCGAAGGCCGACATGAGGTTGTCGCCCCGGGCGTTGACTCCGTCGACGACCTCGCCGAGGCCGCCCAGGAAGCTGATCGCGACCACGGGCACGATGAGCAGGGCCAGCCACATCATCATGGCCTGCACGACGTCGGTGACCGAGACGGCGAGGTAGCCGCCGATGACGGTGTAGGCGACCACGATGCCGAGCCCGATGAGCACGGCCAGCACCGGGTTGAGCCCGAAGACCTGGTCGAACAGCGACATCATCGCCGTCATGCCGGAGGCGACGTAGAAGAAGTAGAAGACGATGATCAGGACCGCCGAGACCCCGCGCAGGAGACGGGTGCGGTCGTTGAACCGGTTCTCCAGGAAGGAGGAGAGGGTGAGCGAGTCGGACTCGCCGCCGTTCCGGGCGTCGGTGACGCGTTCGGTGTACACCCGCAGACGCGGTGCGAGCAGGATCCAGCTGCCGAGGAAGCCGGAGGCCAGACCGACCGCGATCCAGGCCTCACCGAGGCCGGACATGTAGATGGCCCCGGGCAGGCCCATCAGGAGCCAACCGCTGAAGTCGCTGGCGTTCGCGCTCAGGGCGGTGACCAGACTGCCCAGTTTGCGGCCGCCCAGGACGAAGTCGGACTGTGACTGCGTGCGGCTGTAGAAGTACACAGCCATCGCGACCATGAGGCCGAGATAGATCACGAAGGTCACGATCGGTCCGACCAAGGAGTCGGGATTCAACCGTCTCCTCCTTTCCCAGAAGAACGGCGACAGTGGGCCGCTAAGCGTTGTTTGCGAAGAACAGGCCGATCATCACGGTTGGTAGCCCAGACCACAATGCCCTGTGTGCGAAACAACACCCGGTCGAGACCTGGTCGAGTTCTTGACCAGGCAGAATTGTTCGCCTGGCCATTTCCGGTAAGCCCCGTTTGTCTGATCGGACATACGCACACCGCGTGGCCGCACGGTCGTCCCACATGGCGGGACACCGCTCGGCGCACGGGAACCCGGGATCCCCCCGAGCCCCGGGGAACTCAGCCGAGCAGCTCCCGCAACCGGCGCTCCACCCCGGCCAGGTGCGCGCCCAGGGCCAGCCGCGCCGCCTCGGGGTCGCGCGCCCGCACCGCGCGGACGATCCGGCGGTGCTCCCCGTCGCTGGCCGCCAGCGCCGCCTCCGTCAGCGGCGCCACGTCCATCAGCTGGTTGATCCGCATCCGGGTGTCCGTGACCGCGGCGACCGTCCGTTCCGATCCGGTCAGCTGGGCCAGGGTGATGTGGAAGACGGTGTCGCAGCGCCGGTAGTCGGCGGGTCCGGCGTCGGCGGCCACGCCCACCCGCCGGTCCAGGAGGTCGTGCTGGTCCGTGGTGAGGCCGGTCTCGGCCAGCCGGACCACGGCGCCCGTCTCCAGGGTGCGCCGGAAGGCGAGCAGGTCGTCCAGCGCGGTGCCGGCCGCGCCGAGGCCGCGCCGCGCCTCGTCCGGGGTGGGCCTCGGAGGCGGCACCGCGACGAAGGTCCCGCCACCGCGTCCGCGCCGGGACTCGACGTGCCCCCGCCGCCGGAGGAGCTGGATCGCCTCGCGCAGGGTGACACGGCTGACGCCGAGGCGGGCGGAGAGGTCGCGCTCGGCCGGGAAGCGGCCGCCCTCCGGGACGACGCCGAGTCTGATGGCGCACAGCAGGCGCTCGACGGTGACCTCCAGGTCGTTGTCGGCCCGGACGCGACGGAAGACCGCTTCGGCAGCGGGATCGCAGGAGGGGATCACTCGGCCAGCTTAGGGCGCGTTCGGCACTCTCACCCGGAAAAGGCCGATCATCACCTTATCGGCCTGCCCGTATCCGTCTGGGAGGAACGGATCATACGAACACAGTGATTCCGTGGAGGAAAGGAAACACGGATTCCAGGAATGGCGGGCCCTTGAGACACACGAACGGCCCGGGGCGCGCGCCCGCCCCGGGCCGTGGGGAGGGGAGACACTCGTGTTCTCCCAGGAAGGACCTAGTCCCAGTCCAGGCCGCCACCCGTCTGGTACTCGATCACTCGGGTCTCGAAGAAGTTCTTCTCCTTCTGGAGGTCCATCATCTCCGACATCCACGGGAACGGGTTCTCGGTCTCACCGAAGATGGGGGCGAGGCCGATCTGCTCGGCGCGGCGGTCGGTGATGAAGTGCATGTACTTCTCGCACAGCTCGGAGTTGAGGCCCAGCACGCCGCGCGGCATGGTCTCGCGGCCGTAGGCCACCTCCAGCTCGCAGGCGTCCGTGAGCATCTGCCGGACCTCGGCCTGGAACTCCTCGGTCCACAGGTGCGGGTTCTCGATCTTGATCTGGTTGATCACGTCGATGCCGAAGTTCAGGTGGATCGACTCGTCGCGCAGGATGTACTGGTACTGCTCCGCGATGCCGACCATCTTGTTGCGGCGGCCCAGCGAGAGGATCTGCGCGAAGCCGGTGTAGAACCACATGCCCTCGAAGATCACGTAGAACGCGACCAGGTCACGCAGGAAGGCCTGGTCGGACTCGGGCGTTCCGGTGCGGAACTCCGGGTTCTCCAGGTTCTGGGTGTACTTGAGCGCCCAGGCGTCCTTCGCGGTGATCGAGGGGACCTCGCGGTACATGTTGAAGAGCTCGCCCTCGTCCAGGCCGAGGCTCTCGCAGATGTACTGGAAGGTGTGCGTGTGCACCGCCTCCTCGAAGGCCTGGCGCAGCAGGTACTGGCGGCACTCCGGGTTGGTGAGCTGACGGTACACGGCCAGGACGATGTTGTTGGCCACCAGGGACTCCGCCGTGGCGAAGAAGCCGAGGTTGCGCTTGAGCATCAGGCGCTCGTCCTCGGTGAGCCCGTCCTTGGACTTCCACAGCGCGATGTCGGCCTGCATCGCCACCTCGGTGGGCATCCAGTGGTTGTTGCACCCGGAAAGGTACTTCTCCCACGCCCACGTGTACTTGAGGGGCAGCAGCTGGTTGACGTCGGCGCGGGCGTTGATCATCGACTTGTCGTCGACGTTGACGCGCTCGGCGTCGCGCTCGATCTCGCCGAGGCCGCTGGTGGCCGCTGCGCTGTTCTCGGAAACCGCGGTCATGCTCGAACTTGTCCGTTCTCCGGTCGGGCCGGGGTCGTCTGCGGGGAGTGGAGGGGAGCCACGAGGGAGGCGGGGGCGCCCGCGGATGTCGCGGGCGCCCCGGGACACCTCGTTACTGGCAGGCCTCGCACTCGGGGTCCTCGATGCTGCACGCCTGGCCGTCGACGATCTCGAACTCGTCCTCGGGCTCGGGCGCCACCGGCTCGGCCACCGGAGCCGGGCTCACGGCGGGGCTGGGAGCCGGGGCCGCCACGGGGGCGGCCGGGGTGGAGGCGACCGCGTTGAGGCGGCCGTCCGTGCCCTTGAGCGTGCTCTTCTCCACGTGGGTGGCGCTCTGCGAACGCAGGTAGTAGGTGGTCTTGAGACCGGAGCGCCAGGCGCGACGGTACAGGGCGTCCAGCTTCTTCCCGCTGGGGGCGCCCATGTACAGGTTGAGCGACTGGGCCTGGTCGATCCACTTCTGACGGCGCGAACCGGCGTCCACCAGCCAGTTGGGGTCGACCTCGAACGCCGTGGCGTACAGGGCCTTGAGGTCGTCCGGCACGCGGTCGATGTCACCGAGGCTGCCGTCGTGCATCTTCAGCGCCGACACCATGTCCTCGTCCCAGAGACCGCGCTCCTTGAGGTCGCGGACCAGGTAGTCGTTGACGACGGTGAAGTCGCCGGACATGTTCGACTTGACGAACAGGTTCCGGTAGACCGGCTCGATCGACTGGCTGACGCCGGTGATGTTGGCGATGGTCGCGGTGGGCGCGATCGCCATGACGTTGGAGTTGCGCATCCCGGTGGACTTCACGCGCTCACGCAGGGAGTCCCAGTCCAGGGTCTCGCCGCGGTCCATGTCGAGGTCGCCGCCACGGGAGTCCGCGAGCAGGCGCAGGGAGTCGATGGGCAGGACGCCCTGGCTCCACAGCGAGCCCTCGAAGCTCTCGTACGCGCCGCGCTCCTTGGCCAGCTCCATGGACGCCTCGATGGCGTAGTAGCTGATCAGCTCCATGCTCTCGTCCGCGAAGGTGACCGCGCCCTCGGAGGCGAACGGCGTGCGGATCTTGAACAGGGCGTCCTGGAAGCCCATGAGGCCCAGGCCGACCGGGCGGTGGCGCATGTTCGCGCGGCGCGCCTCGGGGATCGTGTAGAAGTTCACGTCGATGACGTTGTCGAGCATGCGCACGGCGGTGCGGACGGTGCGGCGCAGGCGCTCGACGTCGATGCCGTTCGGGCCGACGTGCTGCGGCAGGTTCACCGAGCCGAGGTTGCAGACCGCGACCTCGTCCTTGCTGGTGTTCAGCGTGATCTCGGTGCACAGGTTGGAGGAGTGCACCACGCCGTTGTGCTGCTGCGGCGAACGCAGGTTCGACGGGTCCTTGAAGGTGATCCACGGGTGGCCGGTCTCGAACAGCATGGTGAGCATGCGGCGCCACAGGTCCACGGCGGGCATCTTCTTGGAGACCTTGATGCGCCCGGCCTCGGCCTCGGCCTCGTACTTCTCGTAGGCCTCGACGAAGTCCGTGCCGTACTTGTCGTGCAGGTCGGGGACCTCGTCCGGGGAGAACAGGGTCCAGGTGCCCTGCTCCTCCACGCGCTTCATGAACAGGTCCGGAACCCAGTTCGCGGTGTTCATGTCGTGCGTGCGGCGGCGCTCGTCACCGGTGTTCTTGCGGAGGTCGAGGAACTCCTCGATGTCGATGTGCCAGGTCTCCAGGTAGGCGCAGACCGCGCCCTTGCGCTTGCCGCCCTGGTTGACCGCCACCGCGGTGTCGTTGGCGATCTTCAGGAACGGGACGACGCCCTGGCTCTTGCCGTTGGTGCCCTTGATGTGGGAGCCGAGGCCGCGGACCGGGGTCCAGTCGTTGCCCAGGCCGCCCGAGTACTTGGACAGCATCGCGTTGTTGCTGATGCCGTGGAAGATGTCGTGCAGGTCGTCGCCGACCGTGGTGAGGAAGCAGGAGGACAGCTGCGCGCGGACCGTGCCCGAGTTGAACAGGGTGGGCGTGGAGGCCATGAAGTCGAACGAGCTCAGCAGCTCGTAGAACTCGATGGCGCGGGCCTCGCGGTCGTCCTCGTTGAGCGCCAGGCCCATCGCGACGCGCATGAAGAACGCCTGCGGGAGCTCGTAGCGGACCTCGTCGCTGTGCAGGAAGTAGCGGTCGTACAGGGTCTGGAGACCGAGGAAGGTGAACTGCTCGTCGCGGTCGGCGTGCAGGGCCTTGCCCAGGCGCTCCAGGTCGAACTGGGCCAGGGCCGGGTCGAGCTGACCGAGGTCGATGCCGCGACCGACGTAGGCGGCCAGGTAGGTGGCGTAGCGGTCGTCCATGTCGGACTGACCGGCGGTCTCGGGGGCGCCGCTGACGAAGCTGAGGGCCTCGGTGCGGAGCTTGTCGAGCAGCAGGCGGGCGGCCACGTACGAGTAGTTCGGGTCGACCTCCACGTAGCTGCGGGCGGCCATGACCAGGGCGAGCTCGACCTCGGAGTCCGCGATACCGGGGTAGAAGCCCCGACGCGCCTCGGTGAGGACCTTGGCCGCCGAAACACCGGTGAGCCGCGCACAGGCCTCGGTAACGACGTGCTCGATCCGGTCGACGGCGGCGGGGGCGCCACCGCCGTTGGTCGGCGCGGGCCGAACGGATGCGGGCACGGCCTCGACGTCAAGGGTCATACAGCGGCTCCAACCTCGGTAAAGAAGAGTCCCGGCGGGGAACGGGGTTCACGAGTAGCAGACGCGCGGCTCGCACCGGCGGCCCACCGCACCGGATGCGGATGGACCCGCGACCGGCGGGTCGCGGCGACTCCCCTCGAAGCCCCTTCGTCTGCGTGTCGGTGGCGGGTCCGGGGACCCGCGGGTGACCTACTCGTCCTCCGCGCCCGAAGCCGATCGGGCCTCGTCGCGCGTGGCGGTCGTCGTTCCCGTCTGCTTCACCAGGGCGGGAACCCCGGTGAACCACCAACGGGTCCCGATACTACATCTAGGGGGCGCCACCTTGGAACACCCCAAGATGATGGCGTGTCGCGGATTTCTCGGATTCTTCGACGAATGTCGAACACACGCCTGGAGCGTGGTATGAGTGCCCCACGGGCGCCCTGTGAGAGGGCGTCTCCGGCCGGGCTCGCGGGCCTTCGTGGGGGGTCGGACCCAGCCTAGGACGTCGGCGGGGCGGACGTGTCCGCCCGACTCCCGGAGATCGGCCACAGGGCCGTACGGCACCCCGGAAAAGGGATCGCGCGACGCCGGGTTGACGACCGAACCTGGCGTACCTGGTGGGCGTGGCTGCGGGAAACGGACCCTGGGCGTCCGGATGCGGCCGATCACGCCCCCGGCCCGCGCCGGATCGGGGCGCGTCAGAAAGCTCACTTCCCGGGGGTGTCGGCGGCCCGTCGGCGCGCCGGGTGCCCGGCTGGGCGCGCGCGGGGCTCGACCCGCGCCGCCCGGGTCAGAAGTCCAGGAGCAGGTCCAGGTCGTCCTCGGCCAGGCCGAGGTCGGTCCGGATCCGGAACCGGATGCGCAGGAGCTCGTCGAACAGGTCCCGGGCGTAGGCGGACAGGTTCCGGTTCGAGAACCAGCGGGCGCCCGAGGTGGCCCAGCGCTCCGCGCCCTCCAGGTCGTCGTGGGCGTAGAGGACCTCGGCCACGTGGATGTGCGTCTGGAGCCCCGGCTGACCCCCGCTCTCCAGCCGCTTCAGGTGCTCGTAGGCGAGACCGCGCTCGTCCAGCTGGAGCAGTGCCCCGGCGCTCAGGGCGTGCGCGTCGACCACGGTGGGTCCGCCGTCGTCCATGGCGCGCTGGTAGGCGGCGCAGGCCCGCTCGAACTCCTGGGCGATCTCCCACTGCTCCCCGGCGCGCACGAACAGCTCCGCCCGGGTCACCTCGCTTCCGGCGTCGACCCGGTTGGCCAGGTCGAGCAGCTGGGCGGCGATCCGGCCGTGCTCACCCGACCGGACGGCGTGGAACTCCAACCGGTCGAGATCTGCCGTCGTCACCTGGGTCAACCGCATCGCCCCCATCCCCTACTCGCACTCGCGCGCGCCGGTCAGGGCCTGGCACGCTCCAGTGCCTGCCAGAACCCCTGGCGCAGTCCGTCACGGACCTCGTCGCGCAACAGGTGGTCGATCGGGAGTGAGGACCCCTGAAGCAGCCTCGCCTCGAGGTCGGAGGGCATCCTCGGCCTACGGGCCAGGACCGCCTCCACCCACAGGGCGGGCGCCTCACGTGCGATCGACTCCGCGAAGTCGTTCCCTTCCTTGTGCGCGACATGCACCGCGTCATCAACGGTATGCGCGCCGGAGCCCGTCTGTTGGGTATATCCAGGACTAGGGTTGGATTCCTGGTATCCAGGAGTGCCGAACCGGGTGTCGTACTCGGGACCAGTAGGTCGCCGTTCCCCGAAACCGGGGGCGGCGCCACCGCGACGTGCGGTGTCAGTTGCCGTACTGGTCCCATAGGTAGGGTTTGCGTCCGCCCCACCTCCGAAGCCTGGATCCTCACCGGGTCCGAACCTCAGGTCCGGGCCGGGCGGGGGTGAGTTTCTCTGCGGTGGCCCCTGCTGGAGGTCCGCGAACGAGGCCTGGGGGCCGGTTCCCGCGTCGAAGGACCGCTGCGGCCCCGTCCCGTTGAAGGACGGCTGGGGCCCGGTCCCGTTCGTGAAGGCGGGCTGAGCGCCGGGCAGCGTGTGCCCCTGCGGGTGCCCCGGTCTGCCCTGGAGTCCGTACCCGCCCTGCTCGGCCCCGCGCATGGACTGGTGTCCGCCGGTCCCGGAGGGCGGGTATCCGCCCTGGCCGTTGGCACCGTGTCCGTTCTGCGCCGCGTGGGCGCTGGGGCCGGGGTGCGCCCCGGTGGCACCGGGGTAGGAGCCGTTGCCGTTCACTCCGGGCGGGGCCTGCCCGCCGGACGGGAAGCCGTTCGCGTCGATGGCGCCGGAGGAGGCGCCCTCCGCACCGGGTCCGGCCAGGTGGTCGACGCCGCGCTGTTGCGCTATCGATCGGCGCATCGCACGCAGCTGGTCCATGGCGCTGCCCTGGGGCACGGGTTGTCCGCCGGTGCCCGCGAACATCGCTTCGAGGCCGCCGGTGGAGGCGTTGACCGGGTCGACCCGGCCGGATCCGCTCTGGGCCGACGCGGGCTGACGCGGCTGCGGGGCCTCGGGCTGGCGCGGGGCCTCGGGGGCCGACCGGCCGCGCCCGTTGGCGAAGGGGGTGGTCGTCTTGGCGGCGGTCTCCTGTGTGGAGCCGCCACCGGAGAGGAGGTTCACGTGGGGACGCAGGTGCCCGGCGCCGATCTCGATGAGGTCGTCGCTCTCCCGGCGCAGGGCGCGGGAGATGGTCCAGTTGCCCTCCACGGAGATGTGCACGACGGTGACGCGCACGCCCATGTCCTGGACGTCGGCGACCACGGGCGCCATGTCCTCGTCGCCGCTGACCAGGACCGCGTCGGAAAGGACACCGGTGCGGGCCAGGGTGGTGAGGTCGCGTTGGACGTAGCTCTCCACGCCCTCGCGCCGTCCCGGCCGTATCCGGGCGGCCCGGAACTTGATGCCGGGGATGTCCGCGATGCTGTCCTGTTCCTGGGCCCGCCGGTCGTCGGCGATCGCCTCGTACCAGTAGCACCGCAGGAGAGGCAGTCCCGTCCGGTCCCGGGCCACCTCGTTGAGGAACTGGACGAGACCGGAGTAGTCCCAGGCGACGGAGTCCCGGTTACGGGTTCCGTGCACGGCCATCGCACCGTCGGCGAGAAGGTATCCCGCGTCGACGAACAACGCGCAACGGTCCACGTGACACCGCCCCCTTCCCTGTCGATCTCTGGGGCCATATCCATGACCGGGGCACAGCCTAGCCAAGTCTGTCTCGTTTTGCGTGCCATCGACGAATACTGAACGTTACTAAGCTGCTACGCACCGGAGGCCCCTCGGGGTCGGGCACCGTCCACCGGAAGCCCCACCAGGCCCGGAAGGGCCACGGAAGGGGCATCCCGGCCACGGGCCTCAGGTGCGCATCGGCGCGGTGAGGGCGACGACGCCCACCACCACGGCGTCCTGACCGGACGGGATTCGGATATCCGATTCGCGCCCGAGTACCGCGTCGAATCGAACGACATCGGTCCCGAACGTCATCGGATCACCCACCGCCCCGCGCGCGGAGCTCACGAACGCGTTGTCGACGCTTCCGTGTCCGTCGGAGGGCGCGACCGGGACCCCGCCCACCATGACGCGGTCACCGGCGAGGTCGGCGTCGCCCTCCCAGGCCACCACGTCGAACCGGGCCCGGACCGAATCCGGCAGCAGACCGGACACCGGGAAGCGCGCCCCGGCCGGGTCCTGGAAGACCGCCGTGGTCTCGTCCAGCACCATCGCCTGGTGGTAGCCCTCCACCGACGGGTCGTCCAGGACCACCACGAGGCTCCACCCGGCGTGGACGCCCCTGCCCTCCAAAGCCGGGACGTCGCTGACCCACCACTCGCCGCCCCCGCCCGACCGGACGAGGTCGGTGACGTCCGCGAACGCCTGGTAGGCGCGGTAGCCCGGCAGGTCCGCGAACCGGGTGTCGGTGGCGGCCACGGTGGTGTAGGAGACCATGCCGGGGCCCTTCACGCGTGCGGTGGGAGCGCTCGGCTCCCCCGCCGCCGAGAAGTACAGCCCGGCCCAGCGCACCGACCCGCCCTCGGGGAGTTCCCAGGTCGCGGAGCTGGAGGAGGTGGTCGTGGGGTCCCAGTCGCGGTCGAGCGGGGCCATCACCCAGTTGTCGTTGTCGAGCCGCTCACCGGTCCGCTGACGGGCGTCCGCGCAGGCGCCGGGGGCTTCCTCCACTTCCCCCTCCGCTTCGTCCTCCTCCTCGGCGTACCCGTCCTCGGGGGGTTCGACGGCCTCCGGGGACTCGGAGGGCTCCTCCGCGCCGTCGTCACCGGGCTCGGCCTCGGGCTCGTCCCGTCCCTCCTCCTCGTCGTCGGGCTCCGCCGAGGGACCGCCGCCGAGGAGGTCGTCGATCCCCTCACCGAGACCGGGGGTGACGTCCGAGGGCGCGCGGCGCAGGTCGGCGTCGGGGAGCGCGTCCGGCGACGTGCCCGCCTCGTCCGGGAGCTCCACCGAGCCGCGGCCCGGCCAGCCCCACCACGGCCACGGCCGACCGCCCTCCGGCGGGTCGGGCTCGGTGCAGGTCAGCAGGGCGTTTCCCACCGTCTCCGTACGTACCTGCCCGGCGGTCGCGTAGCGGGCGGCGATACCGTCCGGCGTCACCCCGCGCTCACCGACCGCCTCGAATCTGACCCCGCCCGAGGAGATCACCACTCTCGCGGGCACGTCCACGTCGGCGTCGGGGGCCACACGGACGTCGATGAACTGGGTGCCGCTCTCCCCCTCCGCCATGCCGGGGCGCACGCACTCGCCGCCGCCGCTGCCCACCGAACAGCCCCAGTCACCGTTGCCCGCCGCCATGGGGACGGCGTTCCCCGCGCCGCCGGAGGAGACCATCTCCACTCCGGGGGGCAGGGTGATGGCGGCGACCACGTCGCTGGCGGTGGCCGCGCCCGTGTTGAGCACGTCGAGGACCATGATCCCGTCACCGCCCGGCACCAGGGCGCCGACCGGGTCGATACCCGCCGCGAACTCCGGCTGGGACTCCTCCGGTGCCTCGGGTTCCTCCGGAGCCGCCGGGGGCTCCTCCGGGGTGTCCGGGGGCCTCGGCGCGGGGGGCGCCGGGGCCGGGGCCGGGGCGGCCGGAACGTCGGCGGGCACCGAGGGGACGGGAACCGGTTCGGGTGCGGGTTCGGGCTCCGGCGCGGCCGGGTCCGGATCGTCCGCGGGGGGGTCGGCGGGGGGCGCGGGGGCCCCGGCCGCCGGGGGATCCTCCTGGGGCGCGGCCACCGGAGGGGGATCGGTGGGCACGGGAGCCTCTCCCCCCACCAGGGCGAGCGCGACCGCGACGGCCACACCGGCGGCAGCGGCGGCCCCGGCGGAGACCTGCTGCTGGCGCCGGGACATCCGGTTCCACCAGGCTCCGGTCGCGACACCGCCCGGGGTCACGGTGAGGTAGCCCGTCGCGCCGAAGCCGACGACCAGAGGCAGCACGATCCCGCGCAGGCCGACGTTGACGTCCATGAGCTCCGCGTACACCTCGCGGCAGTCCCCGCAGTCGTCCATGTGCCGGTCGACCTTGGTGGTGTCGCGCTTGGACAGCCCGCCGCGCACGTAGGCGCCGAGCAGACCCAACGTGGGACGGCAGGCCTCCGCCGCTCCCCCGCCCGCCAGGTGCATCTGGAGGTAGGCCTGGCGCAGCCCCTCGCGCGCGCGGTAGGCCAGGGCGGCCACACCGTTGGCGTTCATCCCGAGGATGGTGGCCGCCTCCGCGGGCTTGACCCCCTCGATCTCCGTGTGCCAGAGCACGGACTGCCAGCGTTCGGGCAGGGAGAGGAAGGCGCGGGCGATCAGGGAGCGTTCGAGGCCCTCCAACGCCGGGTCGACGAAGGGTTCACCGGAGTCGTAGCTCTCCATGTCGTCGGTGACGACCTGGCGTCTGTCCCCCCGGCCCCGGTCGTAGGCGGCGTTGCGGACCGCGGTGAGCAGGTAGGGGCGGAAGGCGTCGCTGGGGCCGCCACCGCGCTGGATGACGCTGAGCACCTTGGTGAACGCCTCGGCCACCGCGTCCTCGACCTCGGCCTCGCCGCGCAGCAGCTGGCGGGCCAGCCCCCGGGCGGCCCCGGCATGGCGCTCGTAGAGGGTGCCGTAGGCGGCGTTGTCACCGGCCTTCACCCGCTCGATGATCTCCGCGTCACCGATGAGTGTCTCTGTGTGCTCTCCGTCGGCGTCGGCCACCCAGCGCCCTTTCCCTCGTGGTCCCGTATCCCCCCGCCGGCGAGCCAGAACCGGGGTGTCGGGAGGCAGGGTCGCGGCGTCGGAGGATCACGTACTCGAAAAAATATCTCGTATCCGCGTCATAGCCGCTACCGATCTCCGTGATTGGGGTGAGGGCGAACGAGGAGGACCCACCGCGGGGGCGCGGGTCCACCTCCGTTCACCTGGCCGAACGACGACCGGGAGCGATCATGGGCGAAACCGAAGTGGGAGCCGGAGCGCGGGGCAGTGTGGTGCGCCGCGCCCGGGAACTGCGGGCGCCGTGGGGGCGCCGGAGCGGGGAGCGGGGGTGGATCCCGTCCGAGGACTGGTGGACGCCCTCCGTGGACGCCGTCTGCGAGGCGTACACCACCGGGACGGACCTGACCGAACCCTGCACCCGGCTCGGGGAGGCCCGGGCCCGTTCGGGGGTGGAGGTCGGCCGGGCACTCGCCGACCTCGACGCCTTCGGGGAGGTCGTGGGCTGGGAGCACGTCCCGCTCGCCCTGGTCCGCGCGCTGGCCGAGGGCTGGGTCGAGGGGGGCCGGGGCCGGGACACCTGCCAGGACCCGCTCACCGGCCTGGCCAACGAGGCGTACCTGCGTACCCGCGTCCGTGAGCTGTACCGGAGCGCGGAGGAGACCGTCCCGGCCGCGTTCGACCACCACCTGGTGGTGGTGGCGCTGGATCCCACCCTCGACCCGTGGCGGCGCGCGGCGCGGCTGATCGTGCTCGGACACGAGCTGAACCGCTTCTTCACCCGAGGGGAGTCGGTGTGCCTGGCCAGCCGGGCGCGGATCGCGGTGGTCGCCCGGGACGAGCCCGCGCTCAGGACCGAGATCGACGAGCTGCGCTCGGGGATCGGCTGGGAGCACGGCGCCGCCGTCTGGTCGGTGCCGCTGCCCGCGACCCACCGCGAGGCTTCCGCCCTGCTCGACGGGCTGGGGAGGCCGCCCCGCGAGGAATGACCCACGAACGCCGCTGCGGACCGCCCTTCCAGAGGGGAGAGGGTTCGGTCCGGAGCGGCGGGGCCGACCCCGCGCATGTCTGAGGGGGTGTGCGCGGAGCGGTCGGCCCCCGTCCGACGGGCCCGGGCCCTCTGGCCCCGCGAGAGGGGCGGCCCATGAGGCCGTCGGACGGACGAAGGCGCCGCCTGGCGGCGCCCGGGGGCGCGCTCACACAGGGGAGGTGGGCGCGCCTCCCGTCATGTCACCCGACCCTGACCGGCTCCGGCCGGTGGAGAGCGCGTATGGGAACGGCTTCCGGCGAGAAAACGGAAATGACTCCGGCGGTCGGTGTGCTCACAGAATGTCGCGAAGAAAGGACGCGAAGCGATGCCGTGATCACCATCGGTCATGCCGGGAGAAAGGATTCCGGGAAACGCGCGGGCCCCTGATAACTTCCAGGAATGTTCTCACGGTTTTCCGGCTTTTTTGTCGGTGCTTTCTTCGGGCTGGTGTTCGTGCTGGTCAACAGCGGTCCGCCGCTTTCTTCGGCGGTCGCTTTCACGGTGCGTTCACTGGCCGTGGGGGTGGCCGTGGCGATCGTCGTCCTGGCGCTGCTGGCCATGCGGAAAGGCACCCCCGGGGAGGGTGAGGGCGCTCGGGGGCCACGTTTCGGGGCGTTCTTCGGTGTGGTCACGATGATCGAGGTCGCACTGATCATCGGGGGCGCGATGACCATCGGCCGGCTCGACGGGGTCCCGGACCAGGCCGGTGTGGCCTGGGTGGCCCTCGTCGTCGGCCTGCACTTCCTCCCCCTGGCCTGGCACTGGAAGCAGCGGGAGCTGCTCGTCGTGGCCGGGTACGCCACCGCGCTGGGCGCGATCGGCCTGGTCATGGCGCTGACCGGGCACCCCGGCTGGGTGCCCCTGGTCAGCGGTGTCGTCACCGGCGCGGGCATGCTGCTCGGCAGCCTCGGCGGCGTGGTCCTGGTGGCGCGGAGCCCCCGGTAGCGGAACGACCCTAGAGACCGAAGTACGGCAGGCACGGTTCCAACCCCTCGACCTCGACCGGGACCGTGCGGTGCCGCTCCCAGCCCTCCCGGGTCAGCCGGTACCTGGTCTCCCGCACCCGCTCGCCCCGGATCGCCACCAGGTCGGTCCCGTCCGGGCGGTACCCGAGCCTCCGGGCCACGCCGTGCGAGGCGGCCGTGGCCTCCAGGACCCCCGAGACCGCCGCCTCCGCGCCCAGCTCCGCGAAGGCCAGGTGCAGCACGGCGGCCCGCATCTCCGTGCCGATCCCCCGTCCCTGGTACCGCCGGGTGAGCCACGAGCCCGTGGTCACCTGGCGGGCCACACCGAAGTCCCGCGCCGTCAGGTCCTGGACCCCGATCACGGTGCCCTCGTAGGCGACGACCGCGTTGAACGTCCACCTCTCCGGGGTCCACGCCGCCATGGTGGCCCAGTTGTGCTGGACGACCGCCCGTGCCACGCGGTCGGGCGGCTGGTCCGTCCACGGGACCGAGAAGGGCATCCGCTCCGGGTCGTGGACACCCGCGACGGCGGCGTCGGCCAGCTGGGAGAGGTCCTCGTCGGAGGGCATCCGCAGCTGGAGTCGGGGCGTGTTCAGCCGGATCCCCGCCGGGGGGAAGTGGTCCGCGATCATGCGCCGATTCTGTGGGAGCGCGCCGGGGTTGTCACCCGGTTTCAGCTGACCAGGTCCGCGACGAGCTCGGCCAGATCCCGGGAGGGCCGTCCCCCCGCCTCACGGACCGTCCAGCCGCGCATCCCGGCCAGGTGCGCCGGGTGCGCGTACGCGGAGTCGGTGAGCAGGTAGCCGCACGGCGCGTCCGGCCAGTCCGGGACGGTGGGCAGGCGCTCCGTCCGGTAGGCGGCGGGTTCGTTCGCGCGGGCCGGCACCTCGATCATCTGGTTGCGTGCGAGGTCGGCGCGGGTCGGGCTGCCGGGCTGGGGCAGGGGCGCGTCCACCAGCACGTAGCCGAGGACGGGTCGGTGCGCGGAGCGCTGGGCCGCTCCGACCGCGCCGAGCAGGGGGCCGCTGTCCCCCTCCGCGACCAGCACGACCGGGGTGCGGTCACCGACGAGTCGGCTGATCTCCAGGCTGGCGCGCGCGACGTAGCGGGCCGCGTGGGGGGCGGTGCCGTCATCCACGATCTCGGGGAACACCGGTGCGGGGAGGGCGTCCGCGACGCCCGGGAGCGAGAAGCGGGCTCCGAGGGTGGGGGGCAGGAGGACGGTGATCACGCGCGGGTCTCGTCCCGCACCCAGGCCAGGTACGACGGGTTCCCGCCGGTCACGGGCACCGCGACGATCTCCGGGACGTCGTAGGGGTGCGCCTCGACCAGGTGGGCGACCAGGTCGTCCAGGCGGTCCGCCGCGGTCTTGATCACGACCCTCCACTCCTGGTCGGCCTGGACCTCCCCCTCCCAGCGGTAGAAGCTGGAGAGGGGTCCGCTCACCTGCGCGCAGGCGGCCAGCCGGTGCGCCACCACGGAACGGGCCACCTCCTCGGCACCCTCGCGGCTGTCCACGGTGGTCTCCACCCGGACGGTTCCGGTGTGCTCCTGCATGGTCGTCCCTCCAGGGCGGGGCGGCCCTGGTCCGCGCGGCCCCACCCGGTGTCCTAGGCTCACTGGTCATGAGCGAACGTGATGAACTCCTGCGTCAGATCAACGATAAGGCGGTCGTGCGCGGGAAGGTGACCCTGTCCTCCGGCAAGGAGGCCGACTACTACGTCGACCTGCGCCGGATCACCCTGGACGGGGAGGCCGCGCCGCTGGTCGGCTCGGTCCTGTTGGACACCGTCGAGGACCTGGAGTTCGACGCGGTGGGCGGTCTGACCCTGGGCGCCGACCCGGTGGCCACCGCGATGCTGCACGCCGCGCACGCGCGGGGCCGCAGGCTGGACGCCTTCGTGGTGCGCAAGGCGGGCAAGGCCCACGGTCTCCAGCGGCGGATCGAGGGCCCGGACGTGCGGGGGCGCCGTGTCCTGGCGCTGGAGGACACCTCCACCACCGGCGGTTCGGTGATGACCGCCGTGGAGGCGCTGCGCGAGGCGGGTGCCGAGGTCGTGGCGGTCGCACTGATCGTCGACCGTGGCGCGCGCGGAAGGCTGGAGGAGGAGGGTCTGGAGTACCGGCCCGTCTTCGAGGTCTCCGACCTGGACGTGTGACCTAGGGCTTGAGGGTGAAGGTGTGCCCCGGCGCGCGGTCGGAGACGTCGCGCGGGGCGCCGTTCACGTGGACCTCGACGGCGGTCGGGTCACCGATGGTGACCTCCAGGCCCTCGTCGTTGTCCGGGTAGGTCACGGAGCTGCCCTGGGCGAGCTCCTGGTCCAGGAGCACGTCCCCGCCGGGGACGCGGACGAACACGTCGCTGGACTCGCCCACCACACGGATGTGGAGGACGCCCATGTCGGCGGGGTCCACACTCTCGGCCGCCGCCTCGGACGCGTTGACGCTGACGCCTTCGCCGTCCGGGAGGGACTGGTACAGGAAGTACCCGCCGAGGGCCACCAGGGCGACCAAGAGCACGACGGCCCCGACGATGGCCATCACCTGGCCAACGCCCCGCGGATCATTCCTATGCCTTCCCACGGCGACGAATGTAGCGCGTATCACGACAAAAAGCGACAGCGGCCACCGGGAACTCGTGGTCCGTGCTGCCTCCGTGAGAAATCAGCACGGAATCGTCGGCCACTTCCGGGTCCCCTCACCGGGCCTTCCCGCCCTCCCCCGTAAGCTGCGAGTACGTCGTCGATCCGGAGCATTTTGGTCTAGACCTTTCCAACGGCTCCGGCTATTCGGGATACTTGGACGACACCCGGTGGACGCTTCCGGACGCACGGCCCACGGGCCGTCCTCCGACGGTCCGGATTCCACCGCCGGGGAAACGCACGTGGGGTGCCGTCGGTACGCGAGGGAATCGCGTCGGCGGCCGCTCGCTCCAGGCCGAACCAGGGAGAGTCAAGCCATGCCCATCGCCAGCCCCGAGGTCTACACCGAGATGCTGAGCCGCGCGAAGTCCGAGGGCTTCGCCTACCCGGCGATCAACGTGACCTCCAGCCAGACGCTGCACGCCGCCCTGCGCGGTTTCGCAGAGGCCGAAAGCGACGGCATCGTCCAGGTCTCCACCGGTGGCGCGGAGTTCCTCTCCGGCGCGTCGGTGAAGGACATGGTCACCGGCTCGGTCGCCTTCGCGGAGTTCGCCCGCGTGGTCGCCGCCAAGTACCCGGTGAACATCGCCCTGCACACCGACCACTGCCCGAAGAACAAGCTCGACGGCTTCGTCCGCCCGCTGCTGGAGATCTCCAAGGAGCGCGTGGCCAAGGGCCAGGAGCCGCTGTTCCAGTCGCACATGTGGGACGGCTCCGCGGTCGAGCTGGAGGAGAACCTCCAGATCGCGGACGAGCTGCTCGCCGCCTCGAAGGCCGCCCGGACCATCCTGGAGATCGAGGTGGGCGTCGTCGGCGGTGAGGAGGACGGCATCGTCGGCGAGATCAACGAGAAGCTGTACACGACCCCGGCGGACGCCCTGCGTACCGCCGAGGTGCTCGGCCTGGGCGAGAAGGGCTACTACATGACGGCCCTGACCTTCGGCAACGTGCACGGCTCGTACAAGCCCGGCTTCGTGAAGCTGCGTCCGGAGGTCCTCAAGGCCGCCCAGGAGGCCGTCGCCGCCAAGTACGGCAAGGCCAAGGCCTTCGACTTCGTCTTCCACGGCGGCTCCGGCTCCACCTTGGAGGACATCCACGAGGCGATCGGCTACGGCGTCGTGAAGATGAACATCGACACCGACACCCAGTACGCCTACACGCGTCCGGTCGTCGACCACATCATGCGCAACTACGAGGGCGTCCTGAAGGTCGACGGCGAGATCGGCGACAAGAAGGCCTACGACCCCCGCGCCTACGGAAAGGTCGCCGAGGCCGGGATGGCCGCCCGCGTGGTCGAGGGCGCCCAGCACCTGAAGTCCGCCGGGAACAAGATGAAGTAGGGCTCCCGGCCCCGAACGGCGCCCGGCGGCCGAGGCCGCCGGGCACCGTCGTCCCTGCGTGGTGACGGACACCCCCGGTCCCCCCGGAACCGCGGTGGCCCGGTGGCAGGATGGGGGCATGAACCTGCACCAGAACCTGCTGAACGAGCCGCCCGAGACCCGCCTGGCGGACGACCCCGAGGCGCGCGAGGCCCTGGCCTTCTCCGACGACCCCACCCCGGTGGCCGGTCGGTTCCCGAGTTACTCCGCCGCGTGGGCCCGCCTGGCCGAGCTGGCCCTGGCCGACGGCCAGCCGGTGACCGCCTACGCCTACGCCCGGACCGGGTACCACCGCGGGCTGGACCAGCTGCGCCGTTCGGGCTGGAAGGGCCACGGCCCGATCCCGTGGGAGCACGAGCCCAACCAGGGCTTCCTGCGGGCCCTGCACGCCCTGAGCCAGGCCTCCGAGCAGATCGGTGACACGGAGGAGGCCGAGCGCTGCGCCACCTTCCTCCGCGAGTCGAGCGAGGAGGCCGCCCAGGCCCTGAACGCCTGAGCCCCCGCGCACCACGCGGCCCGGCCGGACCCCCTGGGGTACGGCCGGGCCGTCCGCGTTCTCGGAGGCGGGGCGCGCACACCCCGAGAAGGTCCCGCGGACCCGGTGTGGGAACCCGCACGCGACGGACGGGAACGGGGCCCGGTGGCCGCGGCCCCACCTCGCCACTGACGGTTCCGGAGGGCGGCGCCGAAGGACGGTGAGCGGAGTGCCACAAAGCCCCACTTAACCCGGATGCGCAGGTCGTGTACGCTCAATACGCAACGGCCCCTGTCGCTGCCTTGCGCCAGGGGTTCATCCATGTTCGGGGTCGGAAAGGCCCCGGTCAGGTGTCGAGCGAAGAGGTAGAGACCAATGCCGGCGATCACGCTCGTGGGTGCCCAGTGGGGCGACGAGGGCAAGGGCAAGGCGACCGACCTGGTCGGTGACCGCGTGGACTACGTGGTCCGTTACCAGGGCGGCAACAACGCCGGGCACACGGTGGTCATCGGTGACCAGAAGTACGCCCTCCACCTGCTGCCGTCCGGCATCCTCTCCCCGAACGTCGTCCCGGTCATCGCCAACGGCGTCGTCATCGACCCGGGCGTGCTGTTCGAGGAGCTGCGCGGCCTCCAGGAGCGGGGCGTGGACACCTCCCGCCTGGTCATCTCGGCCAACGCGCACCTGATCATGCCCTACCACCGGGCCCTCGACAAGGTCAGCGAGCGCTTCCTCGGCAAGGGCAAGATCGGCACCACCGGTCGCGGCATCGGCCCGACCTACGCCGACAAGGTCACCCGCCAGGGCGTGCGCGTGCAGGACATGTTCGACCCCAAGATCCTGCGCAAGAAGATCGAGCTCGCCCTCCACGACAAGAACCAGCTCCTCACCAAGGTGTACAACCGGCGGGCCCTGGAGGCCGAGCCGATCATCGAGGAGTACCTGGGCTACGCCGAGAAGCTGCGCCCGCACGTGGCGGACACCTCCCTGATCCTCAACAAGGCGCTGGACGAGGGCAAGACGGTCTACCTGGAGGGCTCGCAGGGCACCCTCCTGGACATCGACCACGGCACCTACCCGTTCGTGACGTCGTCCTCGCCCACCTCCGGCGGCGCCGCCGCGGGCGCGGGCATCGGCCCCAACCGCATCACCAAGGTCGTGGGCATCCTCAAGGCCTACACCACGCGTGTGGGCTCCGGGCCCTTCCCGACCGAGCTCGTCGACGAGCAGGGCGACTGGCTGCGCACCCAGGGCGGCGAGTACGGCGTGACCACCGGCCGCGACCGCCGCTGCGGCTGGTTCGACGCGCCGATCGCCCGGTACGCCACCCGGATCAACGGCATCACCGACTTCTTCCTGACCAAGCTGGACGTCCTCACCGGCCTGGAGCGCATCCCCGTGTGCGTGGCCTACGACGTCGACGGCGTGCGGCACGACGAGATCCCGATGACGCAGACCGACTTCCACCACGCGACGCCGATCTACGAGTACTTCGAGGGCTGGTCCGAGGACATCACCGGCGCCCGGAAATTCGAGGAACTCCCCAAGAACGCGCAGAGCTACGTGCGTACCCTTGAGGAGATGGCCGGGGCTCCGATCTCCGCCATCGGCGTCGGTCCCGGCCGCGAGGAGACCCTCCAGCTGCGTTCCCTGGTCTGACCCGGCGTCACACGACTCCTCCAGTAGAAGAAGAGGCCCCCTGTAGTGAAAGCCCTCGTTCTCGGCGGCGGAGGCCGCGAGCACGCACTCGTCCGCGCTCTGTCCCTTGATCCGGGCGTCACCAGCATCCACAGCGCCCCAGGCAACCCGGGCATCTCCGACCTCTCGGAGAACCACGTCATCAACGTGACGGACGGGCTGGCCGTGACCGAGCTGGCCGCGCGCATCCGCGCCGAGCTGGTCGTGATCGGCCCGGAGGCGCCGCTGGTGGCCGGGGTGGCCGACGCCCTGCGCGACCGTGGCATCCCGGTGTTCGGCCCCGACAGGGAGGCGGCCCGGCTGGAGGGGTCCAAGGCCTTCGCCAAGGAGGTCATGGAGGCCGCGGGCGTGCCCACCGCCAAGGCGCGGGTGTGCCGGAGCGCCAGCCAGGTCTCCGAGGCCCTCGACGAGTTCGGGGCCCCGTACGTGGTGAAGAACGACGGGCTGGCCGCGGGCAAGGGCGTGGTGGTCACCGAGGACCGCGCCCTCGCGGAGCAGCACGCGCGGGAGTGCGGCCGCGTGGTCATCGAGGAGTACCTCGACGGCCCCGAGGTCTCCCTGTTCGTCCTCACGGACGGCGCCCACGCGCTGCCGCTGCTGCCCGCCCAGGACTTCAAGCGCGCCTACGACGGCGACCAGGGGCCGAACACGGGCGGCATGGGCGCCTACGCCCCGGTGCCGTGGGCCCCCGCCGGTCTGGTGGACGAGGTCATGGAGTCGGTCGTGCGGCCGACCGTGTCCGAGATGAACCGCCGTGGCCACCGCTACCAGGGCCTGCTCTACGTGGGCCTGGCGCTGACCTCCAGGGGCCCGCGCGTGGTGGAGTTCAACGCGCGCTTCGGTGACCCGGAGACCCAGGTCGTGCTGGACCGCCTGGCCACCCCGATCGGGGCGGTCCTCCAGGCCACCGACACCGGCGGTCTGGGGTCGATCGGTTCGCTCCAGTGGAAGTCCGGCGCCGCGGTGACCGTGGTGGTCGCGGCGGAGAACTACCCGGGCGACCCGGTCAGGGGCGACCTGATCGGCGGCCTGGACGCCGCGAACGCCCTGGAGGGGGCCTACGTGCTGCACGCGGGCACCGCCTGGGACGGGGTGCGCGACGTCAAGGCCAACGGCGGCCGCGTGCTGAACGTCGTCGGCACCGGCGCGAACCTGCGCCAGGCCCGTGAGCGCGCCTACGAGGCGGTCGGCCGGATCGAACTGCGCGGCTCGTTCCACCGCACCGACATCGCCGAACGCGCCGCCGCCGACGTCTAGGCACGCCCCAGGGCGACGCACGACAAGTTCCCGTGGGGGCCTCCGGCACGCCGGAGGCCCCCGCGCGTCCCGGCGCCCCCGGGCACGACCCAGAGAGAAGCGTCATGAGTGGCTTCGTCACCGTTCCCGAGCCCGTCGAGGTTCCGGGGCTCACCCACCTGCACACCGGCAAGGTGCGCGACCTGTACTCGACGGACTCCGGCGCGCTGGTGATGGTGGCCAGCGACCGCGTGTCGGCCTTCGACTGGGTGCTGCCCACGGAGATCCCCGGCAAGGGCCGTCTGCTGACCCAGCTGTCCCTGTGGTGGTTCGAGCGCCTCGGGGACCTCGTCGCCAACCACGTCCTCTCCGACACCCCGCCCGAGGGCGCACCGGCCGACTGGGCCGGTCGCACGCTGGTCTGCGAGCGGCTGGACATGGTCCCGGTCGAGTGCGTGGCGCGCGGCTACCTGGCCGGGTCCGGGCTGGCCGAGTACCGGGTGGACCGCACGGTGTGCGGCGTCCCCCTCCCCGAGGGCCTGGTCGACGGCTCCGAGCTGCCCGAGCCGGTGTTCACCCCGGCCACCAAGGCCGAGGTGGGCGACCACGACGAGAACGTGTCGTTCGAGGTCGTGGCGGAGCGGCACGGGGAGCGGCTCGCCACGGAGCTGCGCGACCTCACCCTGCGGGTGTACGGGCGCGGTCGGGACGTCGCCCGGGAGCGCGGCGTGATCCTCGCCGACACCAAGTTCGAGTTCGGCCGGTCCGCCTCGGGTGACCTCGTCCTCGCGGACGAGGTGTTCACCCCGGACTCGTCCCGGTACTGGCCCGCCGACGAGTGGAGCCCCGGGCACGCCCAGCCGTCCTTCGACAAGCAGATCCTGCGCGACTGGCTGACCTCGCCCGCCTCGGGCTGGGACCGCGCCTCGGACACCCCGCCGCCGGAACTCCCGGAGAACGTGGTGGAGCGCACTCTGTCCCGTTACGCGGAGATCCATGAGCGTCTGACCGGCGCCAAGCCGACTCTCTGACCGACGCGGACCGCGTGATTCCGCGCACGGGGACGTCGTTTCGGCTGTGGGAGCGCGTATGGTGGTGAAGTCGTATGCAACACCGAAGTAACGGCCAGCTATGCGTACGACCCATGGTCTCTCCCACGGCGTAATGCCTCTTTGGCCGTTTGGCGGGACTTCATCCGCAATCAGCGGGTATACCACGTTCTGGGCCGTTTGGCGCGATCCGCTTGCTATAGAGTCATCGCGAACCGACCGGCTCACCGGCCGCGCAGGTCACACACAAGATGGTCGCAACGTTTCAGGGCGAACCCGCGTCTCAACGCATACAGGCGATACCCGGCGAGGGTGACCCTTTTTTTCACACTGCCTCACGAAGGAGCACATGAGCATGGGCCAGGAGGTTCGTTACCGCGTCCGCGGCGGACGCCCCCTCAGCGGAACGGCGTTCATCCAAGGCGCGAAGAACGCCGTCCTGCCGATGATCGGGGCCGCCCTGCTGGCGTCCAAGGGACGTACCGTGCTGCGGAACGTCCCCGTCATCGAGGACGTCTACCGCGCGCTTGAGCTCGCCGAGCACGTGGGTGCCAAGGTCGAGTTCCACGAGTCCGAGCGCACCGTCGTCATCGACGCGTGCGGGCTCAACGACCCCGAGCGCGCCGTCCTGCCCGCCGATATCGCGGCCCGCTTCCGCGGTTCCGTGCTCTTCGTGCCGGCTCTGATGCACCGCACCGGCCGCGCCCGCATCGAGGGCGTCGGCGGTTGCAACCTCGGCAGCCGCAACCTCGACTTCCACTACCGGGGCTTCGCCCGTCTGGGCGCGGAGGTCACCGAGGACCTGGAGCTCAACCACATCAACGTGGAGGCGAGCAAGCTCCGGGGCGGGCGTCTGTACCTGGACACCCCGTCCCACACGGGCACCGAGAACCTCCTCATGGCGGCCGTGCTGGCTCCCGGCACCACCGTGATCGAGCACGCGGCCCTCGAGCCCGAGGTCATCGACGTCATCAACTTCCTCTCCGCCATGGGCGCGAAGATCAGCGGTGGCGGCACCGGCCTGATCACCGTCGAGGGCGTCGAGGAGCTCACCGCCGTCGAGCACAGCATCATGTCCGACCGCATCGACGCCGGTGTGTTCGCGATGACCGTCGCCGCCACCGGTGGCGAGGTCAGCCTGGTGGGCGCCCACCTGGACCACCTGGGTGTGGCCCGGTGGAAACTGGAGCAGATGGGTGTCGGCTTCTCGCAGGAGGGCGCCGTCCTGCACGTCCAGCGGGACCCGTCCGTGCCGCTGCGCCCGATCAACGCGGTGACCTCGCCGTTCCCGGGCTTCGCGACGGACCTCCAGTCCCCGCTGATGGCGCTGGCCACCCTGGCCGAGGGTGAGAGCTACATCCACGAGGCCATCTACGACGGCCGCTTCGCGCTGGCCGACGAGCTCAACAAGATGGGTGCCAAGATCGAGGTCGAGGGGACCCGCGCCATCGTGCACGGTTCCACGAACCTGCGCGGCGCCGAGGTGATCGCCCACGACCTGCGCACCGGCGCGGCCCTGGTTCTCGCCGGACTGGTCGCCGAAGGTGAGACAATCGTGGCGCCTGGTTATCTGGTTGACCGCGGTCACGCTCAGTTCGCGTCGCGGCTCGCCGCGCTGGGCGGCGACGTGGAGCGCGTCACCGTCTCGTAGGAGCCGTAGGCGCAGTTCAAGCCGGGGTGGGGGGCTTCCTCCCACCCGGGCTTTCGGCGTTGATATGGAAAACGATCTTCTTTGGCCCCGCACAATGGGTACGATCTCGGCAATCATGCCGTGACAGAGATCGGGTCGGGAAACCAGTGGGCGCACATAGTGAAGAGCGTGGAATGGTAGCGGGGAGCAACCCGAGGTGAGTGCGCAGCGTACTGGCGATTTGACGATCGGCGTCATAGGACCTCATGAGGTGGTCGAACGGGTCATGCTCATGGGTCCGGGGTCCACTGGTCCCCTGAACGCCAGACTCATCGCCGCCGCCTACCGAGACGAGCAGGAGGCGACGGACAAGGTCGTCAGGCTGGGGTCGGCCATCGACGCCTACCTGTTCGCCAGTCCTGTCCCCTACGAGTTCGCACGGAAGGCCGGCGTGTTGACCATGCCCGCGACCTTCGTGCCGCTCGGCGGGGCGAGCCTGCACGAGGCGCTGCTCCGAGCGACGCTGGACGATCGTTACGACCCGACCAGAGCCAGCCTCGACGTGCTCAGCCGCGCCGACGTGGTGGAGGCCTACTCCGAGGTCGACCTGCCCGTGGACGGCATCCACGTGCACGAGGAGCTGACCAACACGGCCCAGCTCACGTCCTTCCACGAGGGGCTGTGGCGGCGCAAGGCGACCAGGATGGCGATCACCTGCGTGCGCGGGGTCGCCGAGCGCCTGGAGGCCATCGGGGTTCCGGTGATCCGGCTGCGGCCCACCAACGCGGGTGTGCGCAGCGCCCTCCAGACCGCCGGTCTGCTGGGCGCGCACCACCGCCTGGAGGAGGCCCAGCTCGGCGTGGTCGTCGTGGACGTGCCCACGCTGCGCGACTCCTCCCGGCGTTCCACCCCGCGCTACTGGCGCGAGGAGCTGCGGCTGTCCCTGCACCGGCTGCTGCTCCAGGAGGCCCACCGGATCAACGCGACGGCGCACCGGCTGGACGATCACTCGTTCATGGTGACCGCCACGCGCGGCTCGCTGGTGACCGCGACCGAGGGGTTCCGGCAGCCCCCGTTCGTGGAGCGGATCAAGGCGGAGCTGGGCATCGCGATCGAGGTGGGCATCGGCATGGGCCGGACCACCCAGGACGCGGAGTCCCACGCCCGCGCGGCGCTCAACCGGGCGCAGGCCTCCAGGCAGAGCTTCGCGGTGGACCGCGAGGGCCGTTCGCTGGTCCCGGCCCAGCGCGCCCCGGCCCGGCAGTCGTCGGAGCCCCTGCGCACCAAGGGCCGCGAGACCCTGGTCCGCCTCTCGGAGAAGATCGCCGAGGAGGACGGCCCGCTGGTGGTCGACGCGGAGAACGCCGGGCGCATGCTCGGGGTCACCTCCCGGACCGCCCGGCGGCTGCTGCGCACCCTGGTGGAGGAGGGCCTGGCCTGGCCCCTGCCGCCCAACCGCACCCTCCAGCCCGGGCGCCCGCGCCAGCTCTACCGGCTGATCGTGGAGAAGCTGGACAAGGACGCCGCGGGCAAGTAGGCCCGCTCGTGACGCCCGACGGGGGCGGCTCCCACACGTGGGTGCCGCCCCCGTCGGCGTTCGCCGGGTCCGTGGGTCAGCGGCGCCGGGGGTAGTCGGTCGCGACGGAGAGGAACACGTCGTTCTCCTCGGGAGTGCCGAGGCTGACGCGGGCGCCCTCGCCGTCGAACGGACGCACCGAGACACCCGCCTCGGCGCAGGCCGCCGCGAAGTCGAGGGTGTCCTCATCCAGCCGCAGCCACACGAAGTTGGCCTCGGTGGGGGGCACGGTCCACCCGGAGGCCACGAGGGCGCCACGGACGCGCTCACGCTCCTTCACGGTGGTCTCCACACGCTCCAGGAGCTCGCCCTCGGCGTCCAGCGAGGCGATCCCGGCCGCCTGGGCGAGGTGGTTGACCGCGAAGGGCACGAGTGTCTTGCCCACGGCGGAGGCCACGTGGGGGTGGCCGACGAGGTAGCCCAGGCGCACGGCGGCGAGGCCGTAGGCCTTGGAGAAGGTGCGCAGGACCGCGACGTTGGGCCGGTCCCGGTACAGCCGCACGCCGTCGGGGACCTCGGGGTCGCGCACGTACTCGCGGTAGGCCTCGTCGAGGACGACCAGCACGTGGTCGGGGACGCGGTCGAGGAAGTCGACCAGCTCCCGTTCCCGCACGGCGGTGCCGGTCGGGTTGTTCGGGTTGCACACCAGCACCATGCGGGTGTGGTCGGTGATCGCCTGGAGGATCGCCTCGAGGTCGTGGGTCTCGTCCCTGAGGGGTACCCGGACCGAGGTGACCCCGGACAGTTCCGCGAGCAGGGGGTAGGCCTCGAAGGAGCGCCAGGCGTAGACGACCTCGGCGCCCGGCTCCCCGACGGCCTCCAGGAGCTGCTGGAGCAGGCCGACGGAGCCCGCGCCGAGCGTGAGGTGGTCCTCGGGCACGCCCAGGCGCGCGGCGAGCCGGGTGAGGAGCTCGGTGGCGCCCGGGTCCGGGTAGCGGTTGAGTTCGGCGGAGGCCCTGGTGACGGCCTCACGCACGGACGGGAGCGGCCCGAGCGGGCTCTCGTTGGAGGACAGCTTGACGGAACGCCCGTCGGGCCCGACGACCTTGAGCCCGGGCTTGTAGGCGGGGATGGACTCCAGTACCGCCCGCAGATATGGCGATTTCGACTCCGACACCATTGTCCTTCCTCAATACTTTGTGCTAACCCCGCGACACTCTCAGCAATGGGAGGCCCGGGTCGGTCACCGCTCCAAGCGGAAATATCGCACAAACGAGGAGATACCACCATGCGTTTGCGTCATCGTTCTGCCCGTTCCGCAGCGGGCGTATCCCTGCCCGCCGCGATCGCGCTGACCTCCGCGATCGTCCTGAGCGCGTGCGGCGGAACGGACGAGGGGCAGGGCGACGACCCCAACGCCGAGGCCGCCGCCAAGCTGCACGACGCCCAGCCGATCAACGTCGGGGACGTGACCCTGCTCCCCGAGAGCAGCGAGGCCGGAACCTACTCCGAGCTTGTCACAGTGCAGTACTCGGAGGAGGTCCGGGCCTCCACCGAACTGGACAAGCCCGAGTGCATGGACGCCGCCAACCGCTGGGCCGACCTGGAGGCGGTGCGCGAGGCCCCCACCTCGGTCGCCGCCTACGAGTGGGAGAAGGGCAACGTCTCGCACATCCTCGTCCAGCTCGACGAGGAGTCCGCCGCCGAGGCCCTGGCGGTCGAGCCCCCGGACTCCTGCGCCGAGTACACCGCGACCTACGAGGACGGCAGCAGCTCCGCGTACGGCATCACCGACCTGGAGGTCCCCCCGGTCGGCGACGACTCCCGCTCCTTCGCCATCCAGGTCAGTGACGACGGGGGCGAGAACCACATGTACACCGTCATGTACCGCAACGGCGGTCTGCTGGGCACCACCTCGGTGATGGGCCCCGGTGCGGCCGAGGACTACGAGCAGATCCTCCAGGACTTCACCGAGGCCGCCATCAAACGACAGGGTCAGATGCTCTGACCTCGTCGGGGAGACCACGCCCGGACTCGCCCGGGAACTCCTTGGCCAGGGTTCCGGGCCTGGCCCCGGCCCGGCCCTGGGCCTCGTCCCGCCGGGCCGCCTCACGCGGCCGGGGCAGCCTGCGCGGCGGTCCCTGGAGGTCCAGCGTGGTCACCGCGCCGAAGGACGCGATCACCGCGCCGCTCTCCCGGTCCACCAGGACCGCGCGCACGCCCGTCCGGCGCGGACCGTCGACCCGCACCGCGTACACCACGTCCACACGGCGGCCGTGGCGCAGGCCGTCGTAGCGGAGGAACCTCCAGCAGCCGTGCCGCCACGTCTCCTCGGGCTCGGTCCTGAGCATGACCCTGGCGTTGGTCCGCCAGACCTCGCTGCCGCGCAGGCGGCGGCGGGTCCGGCGTTCGGAGACCTCGCGCACCTCGCAGGGCTCCCGGGTGGCGAACCGGTGCGCCGCCTCGCGGAGCTCCGGGCTGAGCAGCGCGAGCAGGACCAGCTGCACGCCCAGGACCACCCCGTGGGTCGCGGTGGGGGCCGAGGCCACCTCCCAGCCGGTGGGGGCCAGCCCGACCGTCGCGGCCGCGCCCGCCGCGAGCAGGCCCGCACGGGTGAGCGTGCGCCAGCCGATCGGCGTCCGGCTCAGGCCGCCGAAACATCCGCACCCCGCCTCGGGGTCGCGGCGGCGGGCCACCAGCAGCAGGGCCACGGACACCGCGAACACCAGGGCGGTGAGCACCCGGGCCGCCTCGCCGAGGAGGCCGGTCGCGGTCAGCAGGGCCACCGCGAGGGCCGCCTCCAGCAGGCAGGTGGCGAGTGTGACGGGGCGCCGCAGGCGCTCGGGCAGCAGGACGGACACGCCCGTCCCGGCCGCGCGCGGGCTGGCCTTGGCCGCCGCGCCGAGCAGGAGCAGGGCCGCGAGGAGCGGCAGCTGGACCTCGCGGACCGCGTCGAGAACCTCCGGGAACATGGGTCATCCCTCCTGGTGGGCGACGGTCATGGTCGCGTTGAAGCAGCCCGCCTCCAGTCGCCCGCCGAGGGCGACGAAGGAGGTCATGGTGAGGGAGGCGAGACGACCCGCGCTCTGGCTCCCGCAGGCCGGGCACAGGTCGCACAGCCAGCTGTCGGCGGCGGCGCAGTCCACGACGGGGACGACGGCGGTGTCCCTGGTGCAGTCGTTGCGGAGGCTGAGCGTGGCGCCGGTGGACAGCAGCGGCAGCGGGACGCAGGGGGTGCGGCGGTCGCAGGCGCCCTCGTGCCCCGCCCGGTCGAGCGCCGGGTAGGCGGCCCCCGCGACCACGGCCCGCGGGTCCAGGTGGCTGGAACGCCCCCAAGCGGGGTCGTACCAGGTGGCGATCCCGGTGACGGTCGTGGAGTGCTCGCGCGTGCGCGGGCGGCGCGGAGTGGAGCTCAACGGGTAGGGCGGCTGGGTGGTGACCGGCCGCGTCGCCACGATCTCGCCGCCGCGCCAGACACCGACGGCGTCGAAGAGGTAGCCCGGTTCGAGCCTGGGGTGGCGCACCCCGATGCGTCCGGAGGAGCGGTAGGGCAGGAGCACGGTCAGGCGGGGGCGGCCGTGTCCGGGGTCGATGCTGAGGGCGTCGCCCTCCTTGTCGGTGATGAGGCCGGTGGCGCGGGCGGGCTGGGCCCAGACGCGTTCGGCGACCAGTCGTCCGTCGTGGGAGCACAGCACCACGACGTCGTCGCCGGGGCGCAGCTCGGTCGGCGGGACCTCGTCGCCGCGCCAGAAGGAGGTGACGCGCTCGTAGAGGAACCGCTCCTCCCCCTTGGGCGTGGCCACGCAGAGCATGTACGAGGTGGCGTCGACCACCACGCCGCGCGTGACGCGGTGGTGGACCGGTGTGGGCTCGGGTACGACCTTGGCACCGAGCACGGCGGCGGTGAACCGCCGACGGTCCCGACCGCTGTCCGTGATCACTGACATGTCCTTCACGCCCCCTTGCAGACCGACTCGTCCGTCTGTGCCCATTGTCTCCCCCGCCTCCCGAAACGCCCGCTCACACGCCGACACGTGCCGGTTCGTGTCGACCGTCCGCTCCCGGGGCGCCACGCCGGGGCGGGGGGACTCCATCGCCTGCGGACAGGGGAGAACTCGCCTCCGCCCAGCCGCGACACGGCGTCACCGCACGCAAGCATTTGTACACACTTTGTGTCCTCCAGGTACTCCGCACGCTCCGGACGCCCCCCGCGAACTCCCCCGCGCCGACACGCCCGACCCCGTCCCCCGGTTCGTCCTCCACACAATCGCACGAGGGTTTGTTCGCCCTTCGTGCGGTTTGTCGGCACGTGGTGTCCAGGTTCCTGGGGGTTTGCGTTCGCTGTGTGAGAGTGAGAGTCCAGGGCGGACCGCACGGGCGGTGCGCACGGGGACGGCACGCGGGGCGGTGACGGGCGTGAACGGAACGACACGGACACCCAGGCCCGAGGAGTTCAGCGACTACGTGTCCGAACGCGGACCGGCCCTGCTCCGCATGGCGCGCTCCCTCACCAACAGCCACGCGGACGCCGAGGACCTCCTCCAGGCCGCGCTGGTCAAGACCTTCCTCTCCTGGGGACGCATCGCCAACCCCCGGGCCCGTGACGGCTACGTGCGGCGGGCCATGGTCAACACCCAGATCTCCGAGTGGCGCCGCAAGCGCCTGGACGTCTACCCGACCGACGAGATCCCCGAGCAGCGGCTGGACGACCCCACCTGGCGCAGCGACCTGGCCGACGTGGTGGGCCGCGCCATCGAACGCCTGCCCGCCCGGCAGCGCGCCACGGTGGTGCTGCGCTACTACGAGGACCTCACCGAGGCCCAGATAGCCGAGCGCATGGGCGTCACCATCGGCACCGTCAAGAGCACCCTGTCACGGGCCGTGGAGAAGCTGCGCGGCGACGCCGACCTCGTCATCGAGCGCACCACCTCCTGACCCGGGGATGGCCGGAGACCAGGCCACCCGGTCTCCACCCCGCCGCCCGGGCACCCGAGGGTTTGCGGACACCGGGCCGCCCGCCACCGGCGGCCTCCGGCGAAGCTTTGCGCGCGGCCGATTCGTACAGGTATTCGGATCGCGACTTTCCCCCGGGATCCAGTCCGCCGCCCGCGCCTCCGTCTCCTGCCCCACCGCACGGGCCCTCCCACCGGACCGCGATCCGGTCCGTCCGCAACCGTCGGACGCACCCCGGAGCTTCGTGCTCCCGGGCGATGATCGGCACCGCCGAACCCGCCCGACCTCCAGGAGGAACCGCCGTGCGCACCACCCACGCCCCTCAGGACCCCGGCCCCGAGGACGGTCTCGACCTGCCCGAACTCGCCCCGCCCCGGTGGATCAGGCACCACGGAGAGATGGCCGGGGCCTCCTGGTTCCGGATCGCCCGCCGCATGCCCGTGCTCGTCGGCCAGGCCGTCGTGCTGGCCTGGAGGAGCGGCCCACGCGACCTGCTGGCCACCGTCCTCTTCACCCTCGGCAGCGGAGCGACGACCGCCTGGGCGCTGGTCGCCACCACCTCCGTGCTCGCGGAACTCTTCGCGGAGGTACCCACCCCGGCCCGGGTCGCCGCCGCGCTCCCCTCACTCCTCATGCTCGCCCTGGCCCTGGTGGCGCGGGGCGGCTGCGGGGCTCTCGCCGGCCGGGCCCGGGCCCGTCTCACCCCGAAGGTGGTCCTGGCCGCCCAACACGGCCTGCTGGCGGACGCCACCTCCGTGGAACTTCGGGCCTTTGACGACAGCGACTTCCACGACCACCTGTTCCGCTCCCACACCCGGGGGTGCGACGAGGCCGGGGAGCTGGTCCGCCAGACCACGGACCTGCTCGCCGGACTGGTGGGGATCGTCGCGGCGGCCGGGGTCCTGACCGCGCTGCACCCGTCCCTCGTCCCGCTCCTGCTGCTGGCGATGGTCCCCCAGTGGTGGGGGGCGGCCGCGTCCGCGCGCATGCGGTACCGCATGGTGCTCGCCTTCACGGAGGGGCGACGCCGCAAGCACATGCTGGAGCAGCTCATGACCGCGCGGGAGAGCGCCGCCGAGGTGCGTTCGTTCACCATGGAGCGGAACCTCCTCGCCGGGTTCGACCGCATCGCCCGGCGTGAGCTGGACGTCCACCTGAAGCTGGCCACCCGCCAGTCGGTGGTCCGCCTGGTCGGGGACACCGCCAGCGGACTCGTGACGGCGGGGGTTTTCGCGGTGCTGGCCGTCCTCCTGGTGCAGGGGGTGGTGCCGATCGCGGTCGCCGGGGCGGCCGTCGTCGCGGTCCGCGTGGCCCAGGGCGCGCTGAGCAGCGCCCTGTACGCGGTGACCGGCGTCTACGAGTCGGGGCTGTACTTCTCCGACTACGCGGCCTTCCGGCAGGAGGCCCGCACCCGCCTCCCGCGCCCCGGCCTGGTGCCCGCCCCCTCGGGGTTCGAGCGCGTCGAACTGCGGAACCTCACCTTCGGCTACCCCTCCGGGGAGGGCCCCGCTCTGGAGGACGTCAACCTCACCCTCCACCGGGGGCGGACCGTGGCGCTGGTCGGGGAGAACGGTTCCGGCAAGAGCACTCTGGCCAAGCTGCTCTCGGGGCTGTACACGCCCCAGGAGGGCAGCGTGTGCTGGGACGGCACCGACCTGTCCGGCGTGGACGGGGTGAGCCTGCGCGAGCAGATCGCGGTCATCGCCCAGGACCACACCCACTGGCCGCTGACCGCGCGCGGCAACACCGTGATGAGCAGCGCCCGGTGCGCGGAACGCTTCGCCCGGGCAGCGGCCGCGTCGCGGGCCGACAGCGTGGTCGCCGGCTTCCGGAACGGTTGGGAGACCCTGTTGGACAAACGCTTCGCCCACGGTGTGGAGCCCTCCGGCGGTCAATGGCCCGCCCGTCGCCCTCCACCACCCTCAAACGACGCCTTCGGCGCAGTGACTTCCCTTTCGCCGCGGCGCGCTCCTTCTACCGGGGCGACGACGGGAACGCGGTGCCCCTGCTCATCGCGGACGAGCCCACCGCCGCCATGGACGCCCGCGCCGAGCACGGCTTCTTCGAGTCCGTGCACGCCCACGCCCGCCGCACGGGCGCGGCCGTGGTCCTCATCACGCACCGGCTGGCCTCGGTGCGGATGGCGGACCACATCGTGGTGCTCGAACGTGGCCGGGTGGTCGCCCAGGGCACGCACGCCCAACTGATGGAAGAGGACGGCCTGTACCGGGAGCTGTGGGAGCTTCAGGCCAGCGCCTACCGAACCCCCGCCGTGCCGGAGCCCCGCACCCCCTGACCTGAGGTGGGAGGGGCCCCGCCACCCCGGGCCCCTCCTCGCAGGGGATTCGTTTTGCGCAGTGCCCCGCCGCTCTGTAGGCTGGTCGCAGCCAGGAGGATTCGCCTAGAGGCCTAGGGCGCCGCACTGCTAATGCGGTTGGGGGGCAACCCCCTCATGGGTTCAAATCCCATATCCTCCGCCGGTCAGAAGGGGTTCCTGCCCACGTGGTAGGGGCCCCTTCGTCGTGTCCGGAGTCAGCTGGCGCGGGATCCACGTCAGGCAGCCCCCACCCCCAGCCCCACCGACGACGAACCAGAAACCGCCACCAATCGACATGAGCGTGGCGAGCTCCGTTCTCCGGGCCCCCGAGGACGCTCGGCAGGGCCGCTGGGCGACTGGGGCCGAACTCAGCGGAGGAAGCAGTCCTCGCGTAGGGATCCGGGGATCGGGTTCTGGTGCTGAGACTTGGGGAGCTCGGGGTTCCGACTTTGGTCGGGTGAACCGAACCGCTCGTACGATGTGCGGCGCCGGCCCGCGTCTCTAGCGTCGGAGGCATGCCCAAAGCCGGTCACCTCCCGGTCGGACCATCCGCTCCGACACCGCACTCCGAACGCCTGCTCGCCCCGGACCTGGCACGGGGGATGATGCTGCTGCTCATCGCCCTCGCGCACTCCCGGATGCTGCACGCGGGCGGTCTCTCGTTCACCGCGCCAGCGGGCGGCGGCGCGGTCGACGTCGCCGTCCAGTGGCTGCTCACGTCGCTCGTCGACGGGCGGTCCGCGCCTCTGTTCGGGCTCCTCTTCGGGTACGGCCTCGTGCAGATGACCCGGCGTCACTCCGGGGACCCCGCGCAGGGGCGGCGACTGATCCGCCGACGCGGCCTCTGGTTGGTGGTGTTCGGAGCCGCCCACGTCGTCCTGCTCTACAGCGGTGACGTCATCGGGGCCTACGGTGCGTTCGCCCTGGTCCTCGCCGGGGTGGTGTCCTGGTCCGGCCGTCGGTTGTGGTGGGTGTCCGTGACCGCCCTCGTGCTGGGGACGGCCGCCACCACCGCACTCCAGCTGGTCGCCGGGAGCGACGCGCCGCTGGCCGTGGGAGCCACTCTCCTGGACAGCGCGTTGCTGCGGATCACGGTGCTCCCCCTGCTGCCGGTCGCCGCCCTGTCCGTGGTCCCCTCGGCCCTGATCGGGGTCTGGGCCGCCCGGACGCGTGTCCTGGAACGGCCCGACCTCCACGGGCCACTCCTGCGCCGTACCGTCGTGATCGGGTTCCCCGTGGCCGTGTTGGGCGCGCAGCCGGTCGCCCTCCAGGCCGTGGGTCTGTGGACGCCGAGCACAACCGGGGTCGGTGCGCTGGCCCTGGTCTCGTTCGCGGCGACCGGCATCGTCGGCGGGCTGGCCTTCGCTGCGGCCATCGCGCTCGTCGCGGCGCGTATCGGGGACCGGCGCGGGCCGGTGACGACGGCGCTGGTCGCGTGCGGCCGCCGGTCGATGACCTTCTACATCGCCCAGTCTCCGGTGTGGCTGGTGGCCACCGAACCCTCGCTGCTCGGCCTGGCGGGTGCGTTGGGCGCCGCGTCCGCCGCCGGGGTCGCCGTCGTCACGTGGGCCGTCACAGTGGTCATGGCGGACGTCCTCCGCCGCGCGGGACGGCGCGGACCGGCCGAGGCCCTCCTGAGGTACCTGACGTATCGAACCGCGGAACCCGCACGGACCCAGCCAGCGCCCCTCGGGGCGGAGGCCCCGGGGTGACGCCACGTCATGTGCGGGGGTGACGCGGCGCCACTGTCCCGCGGGTGCCCGGACTGCTTGGATCGGGGTACGGCGGGCCTCCCGGCTCGTGACCGGACCGGACGACGCCAAGGAGGGCACCGCTCGTGTCGGAGACCCCCGGAGGACACGCCCTGATCGCGGAGGACGTCCTCCTCATGCTCTTCCAGCCCGCTTCGGGGACGATCGCGGGTGAGAACGTCCTGTACTACGTGCTGGGCGGCGCGGTCCTCACCGAGCTGGCCCTGCGCGACCACGTCACGGTGCGCGGGTCCGTGGTGCACGCGGGATCCGTGGCGCCGACCGACGAGGTGCTGAGGTCCGCGTGGGACTACGTCGACAGGAAGCCGCACAGTGTGCACACCGTGATCGCCGCGATCGGACCGCGACTCCGGGCCACGCTGCTGGACCGCCTGGTGGAGCGGGGGCACGTCGAGCGCGACGACCGGAGGGCGCTGGGCTTCATCCCCCGAACCGTCCTCACGCTCGGCCGCTCCGGCCGGCACGAGGAACTCTTCGAACGGATGCGTTCCGTCCTGGTCGACCGGACCGAACCCACCGAGCACGTCGCGGCGGTGACCGCCCTGGTGTCGGCCAGCGGGACGCTTCCCCACCTCGACCGGCGGATCCCCTGGAACTCGGCCGTGTTCGGTCGGGCGCAGGAGTTGGAGCGGGGCGACTGGGGCGCGGGGGCGGCGGCCTCAGCGGTGATCCGCGCGAACACGGCCGTCGTCATCAACGCCATGGTCGTCTCCAGCGTGCTCGCGACGCGGTGACCGACCCCCGCGACTCACCGCGCCACAGGAGGTCACGGACCCGACACGCGGCGTAGGTTGACCCCATGCGCGTACTTGTCACGGGTGGGGCCGGGTTCATCGGATCGCGGGTGGCGGAGGAACTCCGCCTGGCCGGGCACGAGGCGGTGACCCTCGACGCCTACCTTCCGCTGGCGCACGCGGGGCGCGAGGGGGCGCCCGTGGACGTCGTGGCCGACGTCCGGGACGGCGCGGCCGTGGAGCGGGCGCTGCGGGGGGTGGACGCGGTCTGCCACCAGGCGGCCATGGTCGGCCTGGGGTCGGCGGACTTCCTGGACGCGCCCGACTACGTGGGCTGCAACGACCTGGGCACGGCGGTCCTCCTGGCGGCCATGGCACGGGCCGGGGTCCGCCACGTCGTGATGGCCGGTTCCATGGTCGTCTACGGGGAGGGCCGGTACACCTGTCCCGAGCACGGCGACGTCCGCCCCGGGCCGCGGGCGGAGGCCGACCTCCGGGCCGGGGTGTTCGACCCCCCGTGCCCCCGGTGCGGGACCGCGCTCGTCCCCGGTCTGGTGCGGGAGGACGCGCCGAGCGACCCCCGGAACGTGTACGCGACGACCAAGCTGGCGCAGGAGCACCTGTGCGCGTCGTGGGCGCGCGCGGTGGGCGGGCGGGCGCTGTCCCTGCGCTACCACAACGTCTACGGCCCGGGCATGCCCCGCGACACCCCCTACGCGGGGGTGGCCTCCTTCTTCCGGTCGGCGCTGGCCCGGGGCGAGGCGCCGCGTGTGTTCGAGGACGGCCGCCAGCGGCGCGACTTCGTGCACGTGCGGGACGTGGCCCGCGCCAACGTGGCGGCGCTGGAGGCGCTGCCGGACCGGGCCGAGGGCGCGCTGTCCGCGTTGAACACCGGGAGCGGCACCCCGCACACCATCGGGGAGATGGCCCGGGCGCTGGCGGACGCGCACGGCGGACCCGCCCCCGTGGTCACCGGCGAGTACCGGCTCGGGGACGTCCGGCACATCACGGCGTCCTCGGACCGGCTGGTCCAGGAGCTGTCCTGGCGTCCGAGGGTCGGATTCGCGGAGGGCATGGCGGAGTTCGCCCGCTCCGAGCTGCGGGGATCGGTCGGCACCGGCGTTCCGGGGTGATGACCGATACGCCCGCGTGTCGTGAGCGCCTTCACTGGCTGTCCCTTTATCGCTTCGTAACGTAACCAGGGTGATCAACGAACCTCACGTGAACGAACCAGCCCCGGTCGACGTGGTGCTCCCCTGTCTGAACGAGGCCGCCGCGCTCCCCTGGGTCATGGAACGCGTCCCGCCGGGCTGGCGGGCGATCGTCGTGGACAACGGCTCGACCGACGACTCGGCGGCCGTCGCCGAGAAGCTGGGGGCCGTGGTCGTCCCCGAGTCGCGCCGGGGCTTCGGAGCGGCGTGCCACGCGGGTCTGTCGGCCGCCACCGCCGAGTACGTCTGCTTCTGCGACTGCGACGCCTCCCTGGACCCGGGCCTGCTCCCCGGGCTGGTGGACCGGGTGCGGCGGGGTGAGGCGGACCTGGTCCTGGGGCGGCGCCGTCCCACCCGCAGGGGTGTCTGGCCGCCGCACGCGCGGGTCGGCAACGCCGCCGTCGCCCGGATGCTGCGCTCGCGGACGGGGGTGCGGGTCCGCGACATCGGCCCGATGCGCGCCGCCCGCCGGTCGGGGTTGGTGGGGCTCGGGATGATCGACCGCCGCTCGGGCTACCCCCTGGAGACGGTCGTGCGGGCCGCCGACGCGGGCTGGCGCATCGCGGAGGTGGACGTCCCCTACCTGCCGAGGTCCGGGGCGTCCAAGGTGACCGGGACCTGGCGCGGGACCTGGACCGCCGTGCGCGACATGACCTCGGTGCTGCGCGAACCGCCGACCGGGGCGCGCACGAGGGAAGGGGAGCGATGAGCCCGGCCACCACGACCCTGCTGGTGATCGCCAAGGAACCGGTCCCCGGCCGGGTCAAGACGAGGCTGACACCGGAGTACTCGCCCGAGGAGGCCGCGGCGATCGCGGAGGCCGCGCTGGCGGACACGCTCGACACGGTGCGCTCGCTCCCGGCGCGACGGCGTCTCCTGGTGCTGGAGGGGCGGCCGGGCCCCTGGCTGCCGGACTCGGGGTTCGAGGTGGTCCCGCAGTCGGGCGGTGGCCTGGACGAACGGATCGCGCACGCGTTCTCCCTGTGTACGGGACCCTCCCTGCTGATCGGCATGGACACGCCCCAGGTCACCGCCGGGCACCTGGCGCCCGCTCTGGCCTCCTGGGAGCACACCGACGCGTGGTTCGGCGCGAGCGAGGACGGCGGGTTCTGGGCGCTCGGGATGGCCGACCCCGATCCCGGACTGGTGCGCGGCGTACCGATGTCCACCCCGCGTACCGGGCGCCTCCAGAGAGCGCGGCTGCTGGACGCGGGGCTGCGCGTGGGCGACCTGGACGTGCTCAGTGACGTGGACACGCCACGGGACGCCGCCACGGTGGCCCGGCTGGTGCCCGGGAGCCGCTTCGGCAGGGCCGTCGGAACGGGGGTCCGGTCGTGAGCGCGCCGGAGACGGGTGTCGGTACCAGGGCGGCCCCGTGGCTGTGCGACCCGTACACCCGGGCGCTGGCCAACGGGCACGGCCCCCTGTACCTGCGCAGGTCCGACGGGTGGATGCTCCCGTTGGAGGTCGAGCGGTGGTGCGGGGAGACGGACGCCGCCGACGAGAGCGTGCTGGAGCGCGCCGAGGGCGACACCCTCGACGCGGGCTGCGGCCCCGGCCGCATGGTCCTCTCGCTCGCCTCCCGGGGGCACCGTGCGCTGGGCGTGGACACGAACCCGGTGGCCGTCTCCCGCGTGGTCGAGGCGGGCGGGCGAGCGGTGCGCGCCTCGGTGTTCGACCCCCTGCCGGAGGAGGGCCGCTGGCACACCGCGCTGTTGATCGACGGCAACATCGGGATCGGCGGGACCCCGTCTGCGCTGCTCGCGCGGATGCGCGAACTCGTGTCGCCCCGGGGGCTGCTCATCGTCGAGACCGCCGACCCGGACGTCCACGAGTGCGTGACCGTGCAGGTCACCGACGGTCGGGGGAAGCCGGGAGCCCCCTTCATGTGGGCGCGGCTGGGACTCCCCGCCCTGCGCTCCTACGCGGAGGGCGCCGGATGGCGGTGGTCGGACTCCTGGCAGGTGCGGGAGCGCTGGTTCGCGGCGCTGCGCGCGCCCCGCTGAACCGTGGTCCGGGCCGTCGTCAGGCCGCGCGGTCCCGGCGCGCCCGCCGGTGCCGGACCGCTCCCACCGCCGCCGAGGCCGCGAAGAGCGCTGCGCTGACCAGGAGCCACCGTGCGGCGAACGGTTCACCGGTCAGTCCCGTCTTGGCGACGTAGGTGTGGGAGGGCCCGAGGATCAGCGGGAGGTAGACCAGGAGCAGGAGCCCGGAGGCGACCGCAGGGACCAGCACGAGGTGCCCGCGTCCGACCAGCCGGAGGGCCCGGCCCACCAGCGTGTAGGCCGGGACGAGGACGAGGTCGTGCAACAGGGCGGCGCCCACGAACCAGAGCGCGATGCCCCACGGGTCTCCCCCGTGCAGCAGGCGCGTGCCCGCGTAGGCGACGAGGGCCAGAACGCCGACCATCAGGAGCAGGTGCCAGGGCGAGGCGCCGTACGCGCGGCGCACGAGCGCGGTCACACCGCACCGAAGCTGAGCCGGGTGACCCACTTGGTGTTGTGCACGCCCGGGCACGCGGGCACGATCACCCGGGCCGGGTACCCGTGGTCGATCGTCAGGTCCGCCCCGTCGACGCGCAGGGCCAGCAGTGAGCGGGGGTCCGCGACCTGGTTGTCGCGGAGCGCGGCGCTGGCGAAGGACCCGGAGGTCTGCGCCGACTCCACGAGGACCCCGGGCGGCCCGTGGGCTCCGACCAGCGCGGCGAGGTCGGCCAGGCGCACGCCCTCCCAGTCGAGGTTCCGTGTGGACCACCCCTCCACACAGGCGATGGGCAGCGCGGACCGGTGCTGGGGAAGGTCGAGCAGCTCCCGCCGGGTGAGCACCACCTCCCGTCCCTCCCCGCGTACGGTCAGCCGCCAGTCGGGGCCGGTGTCGGCCTCGGTGACGCCCGCGTAGGCGGCGGTCGTGTTCACCGGGAATCCGTCGGCGCCCTCTCCGGGCAGCCTCCCGTGCGGAGCCAGGACCGCCGTCGGCCGCAGCGCGCCCCCGAGGCTCTGCCCGACCGTCGTCAGCAGGAGCGCCAGCGAGCCCAGGCCCACCGCGCCGAGCAGGGTGCGGCGCGACGCCGCCGCCGGGTCGGGGTCGGGCGCGACCAGGTCGCCCCGCTCCGCGCGGCCCCGGTGCTCCAGTGCCTGGCGGAGTCCGCGTGCGCGCAGCTCCCGCACCACGGTCGGCAGTTTCAGCACGACGTGGGAGAACAGGGCCGCGACGAACACCCAGGCTCCGTAGAAGTGCAGGGGGTAGAAGGAGCCGGGGAAGAGGTACTCCAGTTGGATGTTGAGGATGCCGGTCGCGAAGACGAACAGCGCGCCGCCCACCAGGAACAGGACGGTCAGGCGCTCGAGCGCTTGGGCGGCGGAGGCGACCGGCGGCCAGCGGAAGAGGAGCGGCACGACCGACCACAGCTTGGCCAGGAGCACGGGGACCAGCGCGATCCCGAGCGTGACGTGCACGCCCTGGGTGAGGCGGTAGAGCCACGGGGGATCGGTGGGCCAAGGGAAGAGGTAGAACCCGAGCAGGCCCTTGTCGGGGGTCTTGTCGTTGGGTCCCAGGTCCGGGTTGTAGGCCGCGTAGGAGAGCAGACCGGTGACGAACAGGATCGGGAGCCCGACGAGCAGGACCGAGCCCAGCAGCGACGTCAGCCACGGACCGCGCGAGGGGCTGCGCCAGAAACCGGGCCGGGTGGGTCCGAAGGGGGGTCCGTCCCGCAGGAGTCCCCGCAGCCGCCCGCCCCGCGCCCCGGGCTCGCCTCCGTCATCGCCCGGGGACACCGGAGGTGTCCCCCCACCCTGGTCGTCCTCGTTCACGCGATCGGTCGCCTCTCGGTCCGACGGGCCGGCTCGCGGTCATGCTAGGCCGCGCCCCTCGGTCAGGGCCGCAACACCGTCCTCGCGGTGTGTCACCCGAACCGCTGGTCAGACCGCATCACACCGGGCTCCGCGACACGCCCCGGCACAACCGGGCCACGGGGGCGCACCTGACCTACGGTGACGGCGTGACGCAGCCCGAACTCCACAGGAGGGTCCGGGGCGGGGCCGACACGGACCGCGCCCCGTTCCGCACCGACCTGGTCGTGGCCGCCCTGGCCGTGCTCCTCTTCACGACCGCCGCCGTGGTCGGCACCCGGATCCAGGACGCCCACGGTGTCCTGTACGTGGCCTGGCCGCCGTTGTACGCGACGTGGCTCCCCCACACCGGCCCCGGCACGTTCCCCGCCCTCGTCCTGGCGGCGGCGGTGGTCCTGTACGGGCCCGTGGTGGCGCGGTCCCTGCCGTGGCGGCCCCTGGTGTGGTCCGTCTGGGGCGCCTCCGTCCTGTGGACCACCGCCCTCGCGCTCGTCGACGGCTGGCGGCGCGGGATCGCCGACCGCCTCCTCTCCCCCCACGAGTACCTGGCCTCGGTCGACCGGTTCCACGACGTGGGCGCCGCCCTGAGCACGTTCACCGAGCACGTGCTGGTGGGGCAGCCGGACAACTGGCCCACGCACGTGGCCGGGCACCCGCCGGGCGCGGTCCTGACGTTCGTCGCCCTGGACCGGATCGGTCTGGGCGGTGGGGCGTGGGCCGGGATCTGGTGCGTGGTGGTCGGCGCCTCGGCCTCGGCGGCGGTCCTGGTGGCCCTGCGCGCGCTCGGCGCGGAGGGCGCGGCCCGCCGGGCGGCCCCGTTCCTGGTCGTGGTGCCCGCCGCCGTCTGGGTGGGGGTCTCGGCGGACGGCTACTTCGCGGCGGTCACCGCGTGGGGGCTGGCACTGCTCGCCGTGGCGGCGGCACCCGGGGCCCGTGCGCCGCGCTCCGCCGCGCTGGCGGCGGGGGTGCTGCTGGGGTGGTCGGTGTACCTGTCGTACGGACTCGTGCTCATCGGCCTCCTGGCCGTGGCCGTGCTCCTGTGCGCGCGGAACGCGCGCCCCCTCCCCTACGCGCTGGGGGGCGCCCTCGCGGTGGCCGCCGCCTTCACCGCCGCGGGTTTCTGGTGGTGGGAGGGGTACCAGCTGCTCGTGGAGCGCTACTACCAGGGGGTGGCGGCGGTCCGCCCCTACGGCTACTGGGTGTGGGCGAACCTGGCCACCGTGTGCGTGACGGCGGGGCTGGCTGCCGTGGCGGGGGCCCGCCGGGCACTGGCCCGGGTTCCGGAGGCGGTGCGGGGACTGCGCCGGGCACCCTCACGGGAGGACGCGGCGGTGGCCCTGCTGGTGACCGCCGCGCTCTGCGCGGTCGCCGCCGCGACCCTGTCCGGGATGAGCAAGGGCGAGACCGAACGCATCTGGCTGCCGTTCGTGCTGTGGATCGTCCCCGCCGTCGCCCTCCTGCCGACCGGCCACCGGCGTGCCTGGCTCGCCGTGCAGGCGGCCACGGCCCTCATGGTCAACCATCTGCTCCTCACCGGGTGGTGACGGCGCGGACCGCCCCTCGGGTTCGTCCCGTGCACCCGAACCGGCCGGGCCGCGCACCGACGACGACACACGGCCTCGCAAAGAGGACTTAAAGCGGCAAAAGGCATGTTTCGGGCTCCCCTCCGAGCGAGCAGGGTCCCCTACGAGACCGAACCCGTCCGGAGGGCACGGGAGCTCCTCGAAGGCTCTGCTCCTGCTTCTGGCTGGGAACACGACCGGAGGGAAACACCATGGGTTACGCGACCACGAACCCCTACACGAACGAGACCCTGGCGACGTTCGCGGAGATCGGGGACGAGGAGCTGGACCGTGCCATCGGCACCGCCCAGAGGACCTTCGAGTCGTGGCGCACCAGGTCCTTCGAAGAGCGCGGGGCGGTCGTGCGGCGGGCCGCCTCGATCCTGCGCGAACGACCCGACGACTTCGCCCGGCTCCTCACGCTGGAGATGGGCAAGCTGTTCGAGGAGAGCCGGGGCGAGGTGGAACTCGCGGCCTCGATCCTCGACTACTACGCGGAGAACGCCGAGGAGTTCCTGGCTCCCGAGAGGGTGGCGACCGAGGACCCGAAGGCCGGTGAGGCGGTGGTCGTCAGCGATCCGATCGGGGTGCTGTTCGGTGTCCAGCCGTGGAACTTCCCCTACTACCAGCTGGCGCGGTTCGCGGGGCCCAACCTCATGGCCGGGAACGTCGTGATGGTCAAGCACGCCTCGATCGTCCCGCAGTCGGCCGCGGCCTTCGAGTCCCTCTTCCGGGAGGCCGGTGCACCCGAGGGCGCCTACACCAACGTCTACGCCAACAAGGACCAGGTCACCCGGGCGATCAGGGATCCGCGCGTGCGCGGCGTCGCCCTCACCGGCAGCGAGGGGGCGGGTTCCAGTGTCGCGGCCCACGCGGGCGAGCAGCTGAAGAAGAGCACCCTCGAACTCGGGGGGAGCGACGCCCTCATCGTCCTGGCCGACGCCGACCTCGACCTCAGCGTCGAACGCGCCCTCTGGGGGCGGCTCAACAACGCCGGTCAGAGCTGCGTGGCCTCGAAGAGGATCATCGTCGTCGAGGAGGTGGCGGACGAGTTCCTGCGCCGCTTCGGCGAGGGGTTCGCGCGGCTGCGGGCGGGTGACCCGTTCGACTCCGGCACGACCCTCCCTCCGCTCTCGTCGCAGAGCGCCGCCGACGACCTCCAGGAACTCGTGGACGAGGCCGAGGCGCACGGCGCGACGGTCATCACGCCGGGCGATCCCGTGCCGGAGCAGGGTGCGTTCGCGCAGCCGAGGATCATCACCGGCATCACCAGGGACAACCCGGTCTACGACAAGGAGTTCTTCGGCCCCGTCGCGCTCTTCTTCCGAGCGGAGGACGAGGACGACGCGGTGCGGATCGCCAACGACTCCACCTTCGGTCTGGGCGGGTCGGTGTTCACCGAGGACGTCGCGCACGGGGCGGACGTCGCCCGGCGGATCGACACCGGCATGGTCTTCGTGAACCACCCCACCTGGACCCGGCCGACCCTGCCGTTCGGCGGTACCAAGAGGTCCGGCTACGGAGAGGAGCTCTCCGCCGCGGGCATCCAGGAGTTCGTCAACAAGAAGCTCATCACCGTGATGCCGACCGGATAGCCCGTCGCGGGGCGCTGAGGGCCGCGCGGCCCCGCGCGGCTCTCCGAAAACCCCACCGGCCACCCCTGTCACCTGGCATCGTCACTTCCTGTGACTGTCATACGACGAGGGGAGAGGTGTCGCGGTGAGTGAGGCTGACGACGTCGCGGTCAGTGTGGGACGGATGAACGGGTCCCCGGTCGCGGGGCAGCGCACGGAGGCGCCCCTGTCGAGGATCGTCTCCTCGGCCATGTTGATCCACGCGGTCTCCGCGATGGTCGAACTGGGCGTGGTGGAGCGGATGTCGGACGGGCCGCGCCCCGTCTCGGAGCTGGCACGGGAGGTCGGGGTTCCCGAGGAGCGCCTGCTCGTGGTCCTGCGCGCGGTGACGGCGGCCGAGCTCGTGGTGCAGACCGCGCCCGGGGTGTTCGCGCTGAGCCCCGCCGGGAACCACCTGCGCCCCGACGACCCCCTGGGCCTGCGCGACCTGTTCCGCATGTGCACGTACGGGGACCTCTTCCAGGCCTGGACCCGCCTGGGCCGGTCGGTGGGCACGGGCCGCGCCGCGTTCGAGATCCACACCGGCAGCGCGCTCTTCGACTACCTGAGCGAGAACCAGGACGCGGCGGAGGTGTTCAACAGGGCCATGAACGCCTCCACCCCCGCCGGAACCCTGCTGCGCGCCGCCGACCTGGAGGACGCCGGGACGGTGGTGGACCTCGGCGGCGGGGAGGGCGCCACGCTCGCCGCCGTCCTGCGGGCCCGCCCCGGCGCGACCGGGACCCTCTTCGACCTGCCGGAGGTGGTGGCGGGGGCACCGGCGCTGCTGCGCGACGCGGGGGTGGACGACCGGTGCTCGGTGGTGGGCGGCAGCTTCTTCGAGGGGGTCCCGGAGGGGGCCGACGTCTACGTGATGGCGCGGGTGATGCAGAACTGGTCCGACCGCGACGCGGTCCGCATCCTGGCCAACGTCCGGGCGGCGATGTCGGCGGGCTCGCGGCTGCTGATCGTGGGCCACCTCCCGGAGCGCGACCGGCCGAGCGCGTTCGTCGAGGCCATCAGCCTGAGCATGTTCGTGCTCTACGGGGCGCCGCTGCGCTCGGCGGAGGAGTACGAGGAGCTGTTCGCCGAGGTGGGCCTGGTCCTGCGCTCCGTGCACCGGGTGCCCGACGGGGAGTCCGTGATGGACGTGCGTCCCGTGTGACCCGTGGGGCGGGTCGCCGACCGCCCCCGCCCCACGCGCCTATCTCGGCTGGAGGACGAGGTGCCCCTGCCCCGGATGGAGACAGGAGGTGTCCCCTCCCAGTTCGACCAGGAGCGGCAGGAGCTCGTGGTAGCAGCACACCGACGAGGGCACCGACAGCACCTCGGGTGTGCTGAGCAGGAAGGGCAGTTCGGCGCGCAGGTAGGACATCCCGGCCGCGAAACGGGCGTCCGGCGCCGCGACACCGCCGCCGACGACCCGGCGGACGTGCTCCTCGCACGCCCGCCGGACCCTCGGGTCCTCCCCGATCCGCCGGTCGACCCGTTCCAGTGCCGACCGGTAACCCGGCAGGTCGACCGTCTCCGACAGGGCCAGGACGCGCACCCTGGCGGGCACGTCGGAGGCCGCCTCCACGGCACGCCGCACACGGCGCCGCACGTCCCGGAGGGCCCGGGCGGTCCTGCGCGCGGCGTGCGCCCCGTCGTCGCCCGACGCCAGGTACATCGTGTCGAGGTGCAGGTCCGCGTAGAGGAGGTCCACGGCGGTGAACCGGTGGCCCGTCCAGGTGAGGAGCTGGGCGAGCCGTTGCTGGCTGAAGTAGCCGTTGCCCGCGCTGATCCCGATGAGGGCGTGGTCGCCGCGCTCCACGAGGAGCCCGCAGCTCGGGGTGAAGGGGCTCGCGCGGAACACGTCCTCGGCGCCTTCCGGAGATCGGATCTCCCCCTCGGGGCCGGGGCCCTGCGGCAGCGTCGACTCAGGCGGATACGGCACCGGGCTCCTCCAGGGCGGCGGCGAGCCGGTCGCACAGCTCGTCGAGCAGCACGTCCAGTTCCCGGTCGGCCATCGCCCCGCACATGACGTCGTCCAGGCTGGCGCGCAGGGCGGTCAGCTCCGGACTGTCCGGGTAGCCGAACCCGGACCGCAGGGCGAGGACACGGCGGGCGGCGTCGAGGCAGCGGAGCGGGCCGTACGCCTCCGGTTCCTCCAGAAGCCCTCTGCCGCTGCTCAGCAGGTACGCCGCGAGCAGCGCCAGCTCCTCTCCGACGCGGTCGTCATTCGCCCCAGTACTCATGGCTGATCACCTCGTTCCGATCGCGCCTCGGCGCGGTCTCGGGGGTTCGGTCCGGGTGCCCGATCGACACCAGGAGCAGTGGCAGGAGATGTTCGGGAAGTCCGAGGAACCTGCTGACGGGGCCCTTCCGGAAGCTGGCGGAGGGACAGCCCCCCAGACCGAGGGCGTGCGCCGCGAGCAGCAGGTTCTGCACGGCCATCGAGACGCAGAGCATGCCCTCGTCCCAGGCGCCGCCGCCCACCGACCGGGAGCGGTCGAAGCAGGCCGCCACGACCAGGGGCGGGCGCTCGATGATGCCGGGAGAGAAGGCGTGCACCAGTTTCAGGGTGCGCGGACGGCGAACGGTGACGAAGGCCCACGCCTGCTTGTTGGACGCGGAGGGGGCCGCGACCATGGCGTCCAGGAGGGGTTCCAGGAGGTCGTCGTCCACGGGTCTGTCGGTGAAGGAGCGGACGGCCCTTCTCGTGGTCAGGACGTGGAGCGCCTGGGAGGCCCGGCCATCGGAGGGGAGCCCCGGTTCTTCGGCCGCCACAGCCATACCAACTCTCTGTAGTGGGTAAAATCCACGGAGTAATATAGCGTGCCGACTGGCCTTGCGGAGGCCGTTGGATCACCCGGCCGACCAGCGGCCGAGGGCAGTCGTCGAAAGGTCCCCGACACCTGTGTCCACTCCTTCCCTCTCTCCGGCGCACGATGGCCCGAAGCCGCTGAGCGGCTCCGCCGTCCGACTCTTCGAGCTGATCACGTACAGCTGGGTGGCGGCCGCGGTCAGCGCCGCCGCCGAGCTCGGCGTCGCCGACGCGATGTCCGCCGCCCCGACTCCGGTCGACGAGATCGCGAAACTGGTCGAGGCCGACCCCGACGCCCTCCACCGGCTGCTGCGCGCCTGCGCCGACCTGGACCTCGTCGAGGAGCTACCGGGGCGCACCTACGCGCTCACCGAACTCGGCCACGCCCTGCGCTCGGACTCCCCCGACTCCATGCGCGGCTACGCCCGCTGGCTGGGCAGCCCGGCCGAGCGCTCCACGATGGCCCACCTGGCCGAGGCGGTGCGCACGGGCGGCCCGGTGTTCGAGACCGTCCACGGAACCCCGGTGTGGGACTACATGCGGAGCAACCCGGCCTCCGCCTCGGTGTTCGACCAGGGGATGACCGACATCTCGTCGCAGCTCACGCGCTCACTGGTGCACGGGTACGACTTCGGTGACACCGAGTGCCTGGTGGACGTCGGCGGCGGGAGGGGGCGGCTCCTGTCCCTGGTCCTGGCGGCCCACCCGCACCTGCGCGGCGTGCTCTACGACCGGCCCGAGGTGGTCTCCCGCGTCGATCCCGCACTCACGCGGGAGGGCGTCGCGGAACGCTGCCGTGTCGAGTCCGGGAGCTTCCTCGACGCCGTGCCGGAGGGTGGTGACGCCTACCTGCTCGCCAGCGTGGTCCACAACTGGAACGACGACGACACCGTCCGGGTCCTCACCCACTGCCGCGAGGCCATGGCGCCCGGCGGGCGGGTCCTGCTCGCGGAGGTGCTGGTGCCGGACGGCCCCGCGCCCGAGCGGACCGCGAAGTTCATGGACCTGAGCATGCTGGTCCACTGTGACGGAAAGCAGCGGACCCGGGCCGAGTTCGCGGCGGTGGCCGAGCGCTCCGGCCTCCGGTTGGAGCGGGTCGTGCCGGGGGCCGTGGCCAGTGTCGTGGAACTGGTGCGCGCCTAGGGCACGCGCGGTTCCGCCGCCTCGGGGCGGGGGCGTCCGGTAACACGTCCCGGTCCGCGCGGACGCCGCCCCCCGGTCCGGTCGTGCACCGGCCGGGAGGGCGGCGTGCCATGTCAGGGCACGTCGGCGGGGGTGAGCAGGGTCAGGTCGTCGCGGGTGGGATCGGGGAGGGCGATGGTGCGCCCCGCCTGACGGGTGATCATCCGCTCCAGGACCTGGCGCGCGTAGCGGGCGTTGCCGAAGGACTCCGTGCGCGGCACCCCGGCGAAGTGCGTTCCGAGCGCGGCGGCGGTCTCCTCCGGGACGGTGAACCCGCCGTCGGAGGCCATGCGCTCCACGATGGCGACCAGTTCGGCGTCGGAGTAGTCCGCGAACTGCACGTGGTGGGAGAAGCGCGAGGCCAGACCCGGGTTGGAGTCGAGGAAGCGCTGCATCTCCGCGTTGTACCCGGCGACGATCACGACCACCTCGTCGCGGTGGTCCTCCATCAGCTTGACCAGGGTGTCCACGGCCTCCTGACCGAAGTCGCCGTTGGCCGCCCCGGACGGGGTGAGGGTGTACGCCTCGTCGATGAACAGCACCCCGCCGCGCGCCTTCTCGAAGGTCTCCAGGGTGAGCTGGGCGGTGTGGCCGATGTAGCGCCCGACCAGGTCCTGCCGGGCCGCCTCCACGGTGTGGCCGGTGGGCAGCACGCCCAGGGCCCGCAGCAGCTGGCCGTACAGCCGGGCGACGGTGGTCTTACCGGTACCGGGCGGACCCGCGAAGACCAGGTGATGGCTGAGGGTGGGCGCGGGCATCCCGATCGCGCGCCGCCGCTCGGCGGCGACCAGCACGTTGACCAGGTCGTTGACGGTGGACTTGACCTCGGACAGACCGGTCAGCGCGTCGAGCTGGGCGCGCAGTCCAGCGACGTCGTCCCCGCCGGGCCCGGCCGTCTGCCCGGCGGCGGCCCCCAGGTCGTCGGCGGTGAGCACGGTGAGTTCGGAGGGGTCGGCGGGCGGGTCCTCCCCGAGTCTGTGCGCCTGGCGGTCCACCATCTCCTCGAAGACCTTGCGGGCCTCACGTCCGTTGCCGAACGCCGGACCCTTGGGCAGCGCCTCGAAGTGCTGGAGCAGCAGCGGGCGCAGGTCCGGGGCGAGGGTGTACTGGTGGACGGCGCCGAGGCGCTCCACGATGCTCACCAGTTCCTCGGCCTGGTAGTTGGGGAAGGTGACGGTCCGCGCGAAGCGCGAGGCCAGGCCCGGGTTCGAGGAGAGGAAGCCCTCCATCTCCGCCGCGTACCCGGCGACGATCACGACCACCTCGTCGCGGTGGTCCTCCATCAGCTTGACGAGGGTGTCGATGGCCTCCTGGCCGAAACCGCCGTTGTCCTCGGACGAGAGCGTGTAGGCCTCGTCCACGAACAGGACACCGCCCCGCGCCTTCTCGAACACCTCGGTGGTCTTGATGGCGGTGGCGCCGACGTACTGGCCGACCAGGTCCGCGCGGGCGGCCTCGACGACGTGCCCGTAGCGCAGGACGTCGAGGTCGGCCAGGACCCGGCCGTAGAGCCGGGCCACGGTCGTCTTGCCGGTGCCCGGAGGGCCCGCGAAGACCAGGTGCCGGGCGACCGGAGGCGACGGCAGGCCCATCTCGGCCCGGTGCCGGGCCATCTTGTTCCGGTTGATGAGCGTCGTGACCTCGTCCTTGACGCTCTCCAGGCCGATGAGCGCCTGGAGCTCGGCCAGCGGCCCCCGCTCCTCGTCGTCCTCCTCGTCGTCCTCGGTGGACGTTCCCGGGTTGGAGTCGACGGGGACGGCGTCGGGCCCGTAGCTGTCCTCGGCGCTGTTGTCCTCGCTGATCAGGGAGGTGGCCTGGACCTGGTCTCCGGCGACGGTCTGGCGGAGTCCCGCCCGGGCGTTGCCGCGCACGGTGCAGCCCTCGAGGACGACGTCCTTCCCGCTGCCGACGAGCACGCCGTCGCCGCCGTTGCCGACCAGTTCGCAGGTGCGCAGGACCGCGCGGGCGCCCGCGGCCACCAGGACACCGTTGCGGGTGTTCTCGTGCGAGCGCACGCGCAGCGCGATGATCTCGCCCTCGGAGTGCACGGCCACGCCGTCGCCGCCGCACTCGGAGGCCTCGCTGTCGCGGAGGTCGAGCACGGCACCGCCGGTGGCGGCGAGCCCGTTCTCCCGGGCGCCGATGACCCGCACGCCGCTCAGTGAGGCCCGGGCTCCGGCGGCCGCGTACACGCCCGTCCGCCGGGCGCGGGTGACCTCGAAGTCCTCGACGCGACCGCCGCCGCCCTCCCAGCGCACACCGTGGCTCCGGGCTCCGGTGACGGTGCCGTTGCGGAGGAAGGGAGCCGCCCCGGAGAGGATCTCGACGCCGGGCCCCGCGGTGCGGCCCACGGTGACGCGGTCGAACTCGGCGGTGGAGTCCTCCGTGACGTGGATTCCGGCGGCCTCCGTGCCGTGCACGGTCAGCCCGCTGAACGCGGTGGAGGAGCGGCCCGTGACACTGACCCCCTCCGCACCGGCGTCCCGGATCTCGCAGTCGCGGAGGTGGCCCTTGGCCTTGTCCTCGGCCAGGACGCCCACACCGCCGCTGCCGGTGACGCGGACCCGCTCCACGCGGGGGTCGGTCCCGGCGCGCAGGACCAGGCCCCGGCCGGTCGGCTGCTCGACGACGAGGTCGCTGATGGTCACGGGGGATCGGGTGGAGATCACGACGCCGTCGTCGGCGCCGCCCCGCACCCGGAGGTCGCTGAGGCCGGTGGCGGCGTGCTCGTCGATCACCACGGCGGCCTTGGTGGTGCCCGAGACGGTGCAGTCGCTGATGTGACCGGCGCCGCTGCCCGCGGCGTACACGCCGTTGGCTCCGGCGTCGCGGATCGTGCACCGGCGCACCTCGGGGGCGCCCTTGTCGTTGATGACGACACCGCTGGTGCCGACGTCCTCGATGACGCAGTCCTCGATGACGCTGGTCTGGGCGGAGGTGACGACGATGCCCGCACCGGCGGAACAGCGCACGGTGCAGCCACGGAGCGCCAGGGCCCCCTCGCCCCGGGCGAGCACCGCCGCCCAGGCGGCCCCCTCGACCTCGCAGTCGGCCAGTTCGACCTGCCCGGCGGCGGCGTCCACCACCGGGGCCTCGGAGTCCCGACCACGCAGGACGAGGCCGGTGAGCTTGACCGCCTCGGCCACGGAGGTGACCGCCGTGCCGGTGGAGCAGAGGATCTCGACGGTTCCGGGGCCCTCGGCGGCCATCAGGGTGACCACGCGCGAGAGCACGAGTTGTTCGTCGTAGCGGCCGGGGGCCAGTGACAGTACGGCGCCGTCACCAGCGCCGGCGAGGGCTTCGCCGATGGTGCGGAACTCGGCTCCGCCGGAGGGGTCGACCGCGCGCACGTGACGGTTCATCGCCTGTCGTCTTCCTTTCTGTGCCCGCGGGCCGGTGAGGCCCGCGGGCTTGTCCTACTCCGCCGGTAAGGGGGTTACCGGCGGCTACTCTCCCGTCAGCGGCACTCGGTCTCGACCACCGACAGGGGGAGCTGCGGGGCCTCTCCGCCTTCGGCGATGGGACCCCTGTTGCGGGCGCGCAGGGTGAACGAGTCCCCGACGTCCTGGAGCTCGGTCAGGGCCCAGTAGCGGCCGTCGTCGGGCTGGGTGACCTCGAAACCGCCGCGGAAGGAACCCCCGGCGTTCTCGCCGTCGAACAGCTCGTAGTGGGTCGGGACGCCGTTGGCCCACAGCGGATCGGGGCCGTTCTGCACGAGGATCTTGACCGTGCAGGTCGAACCGGCGCCGCCGGGCCAGAACGTCCACTCCGCGGAGGTGTCACCGCCGTCGGGGTCGCCGCTCACGGCCATGACATCGTAGCCGTCGTCGCATCCGGCACCGTCGTAGCCCGCGGGCCCCGAGCGCCAGACGCCCTCGCCGTGGATCTGGTAGCGGGCGCCCTCCGAGTCGCAGCCGGGACCGGCCACCGCACGGAAGGGCTCGGGCTCCGGCTCGGGCTCCGGGTCGACCTGGGGCTCCTGCTCCCGGTGGGTCTGGGGCACCGCCTCCTCGTCGGACCGGGGCTCGGAAGCGGACGCGGACTGCTGTTCCTTGACGTCGCTGAGCGGCTCGGACCTCTGGGCGCTGAGCGACTCGGACACCGCGCCGTCGGGGGCGTCGCCCTCGGAGCCGTCAGCGTCCTCGTCCGCCTTGGTGTCGGCCTTGGTGTCGTCCTCGGTGTCCTCCTCGGATCCCTTGCCCTTGCCGGACGCGGGCTCCTCGGACTCCTCGGTGTCGTCGTCCTTGCCGTTGCGCTCGGTCAGGAGGGTTTCGAGCAGCGACCCCTTCTCGACGGTCACGCCCTGGGGCTCGCCGGCACCGCCGGTGCCGTCGCCGCCCGTGCCGTCACCGCCGCGCTCGCCGCCGTCCTCGTCGTCGTCCTCCGTGGCTCCGGCGACCGGAGCTCCGGCGGGACCGCCGGACGAGGGGTCCACGGGCCGCTCGGGCAGGCCTCCACCCGCCGGGCCTCCGCCCCCCGCGGTCGCGGGGTCGGGGGCGGCCCCGGGGTCGGCCCCGGTGTCCGCGCCGGGCAGGACCGGTGCGTTCGGCTGTACCTCGGGGACGTACCCCTGGACGCCCGTCCCCGAAGCGGAGGCGGACGCGGCGGCACTGGACGGGTCAGCGAAGCTGCCCGAGGCGAGGTCGGTCTGGAGCGGTGTCCCGGTCTGGTGCTCCTTGGCCGCGGAGAGGCCGAACGGAGCCGCCACGAGCATCAGACCGGCGATGGCCGCGACCGCGAGGGTCGGACGCCCCGGACGATAGCGTTCCTCGGCCTTCTCGGTGCCCTCGGTGGTCCGGGAGGCGCCACCGCGCAGCGCCAGTGCGGCGAGCAGGGCGTTGCGTCCGCGCTCGGTGCCGTCGGCCTTGGCCTCGGTCGCGGCGGCGGTGTCCGTCGAGGAGGCCGCGGCCGGAGCGGGGACGGGGGCGAGGGCGGGGTTGGGGACGGTCTGGCCTGGGCCTCGCTCGGACGGGGCCCCGATGGCGTCCCTGGCCGTGGCCGAGGGCACCTCCCCCGTCGAGCTCAGCACGGGCCCCGTGCGGTGGGGACCGCGCGGTGCCTCGGTGTTGTCGGTCATCCTTCGTTCTTCCTTTCGGAAACCGGAGGTCCTCCGGCGTATCGGGGGCGGCCGCGAAAAGCGGCGCTGGTGGGGGTGGTCTGTGGGCCCGTCAGGAGGTCGGGTTGAGGGCGTTCATGAAGTTCGCCTGCATCAACGGGTTGACTCCTGTGGTGTTGGGCTGGGGGGGTGGTGCCGGAGGGGTGGGGTGGAAGGCCTCCCTCAGGGCCTGGAAGTAGGAGTCCAGGGCCGAACGGTGGGTGCGCAGGGCGTCGTGCAGCGCGTCGCGGCGCTCCACCAGATCACTCAGCGCCCTCACCGTGTCCTCTGACAGACCTTGGGGGGTACCAGCGGTGTTCCAGAGGTCGCGCAGCCCGTTCAGGGCCTCGCCGTGCCGCTCGGCGGTCTGCTCCACCGTACGGTTCCAGCCGCGGTCCTCGGCCCCGGAACCGAGGTAGTCACGGATCGCCTGGACGCTGTCCGCGGTCTCCGCCGACCATGATCTCGGGTTCAGCTCGGGCCCGAGGGCCAGCAGGTCGGTGGCCTGACGGGCGTGCCCCCGATCCGCCTCGGACCGGTGCAGACCGAGTTCGTTGTCGAGCGCGGTGCCGAGCGCCTTCTCGGAGTCGGCGGCGGCGCCCTGACGCACCGCGACAGTGTCCCATGCCGCGACGGATTCGGCACTCACGCCGGGTGCGATCTGACGAATCTGGTCCAGGCTCAGCCAGACGTCGACTGTCGAGGTCGTGCTCTCCGCCCTCGGCGGGGTGCCGGACTTGGTGTCCTGGGCGACGACCAGGACGTCGACGGGGAAGCGCACCAGGTAGCCGTTCCCCTTGACCGCGGCGTCGGCGTGGGTCTGCACGGCCGAGGTCGACTGCTTCCCGCCGCCCGCGGCCGAGCTCTTGGCACCGGCGTTGCTCGCGCCACCGCCGACGAGGGCGGCGCTCTCGTCGAAGCCGGAGGCCGACTGGTCCACGCCCTTGATGCCGGACATGTCCAAACCGCTGGTGAGCGCGGTCGAGCCCGCGTGGGCGACGGAGTCCTCGTCCCGGTGTGTGTTCTGGTTCTCGCCGCCCGTCGAGAGGTCCTTCACCGAGCCTATGATGCTGGCGCCACCGGGATCGACCTGGGTGAACAGCTTGGTCTCCAGGCCCGGTACGGCGAAGGGCCCCTGTTTGTCCAGCCCGACGAGGGTCGCGCCGTCGCCCGTGGACGAGGAGCCGAACAGCGTGGTCAGCACCTGCTGGTCCACGGCGGCTCCGAGCATGGGCCCGCGCGGGCCGGGGCGCCCCTGACTGAGGTGGTCCACGGCGTTGGTGACGTTCCGGTCTCCGGTGGCGGGCTCCCAGTCCAGGGCGCGCGCCTGGGCGATCACCGCGGCGTCGGCGATGGGGCCGCGCCCGACCGCCTCGACCGGCGGCAGGCTGACCTGCGGGCGGCCGAGTCCACCGAACCAGGCGTCGGAGATGGTCCGCACGTCGACGGTCCCGGGCTCGGTCCCGGGCGCGGGCGCGGGGGGCGGGACCGGCTGCGAGGTCACCGGAGGCGGGGCGGCCGCCGGCGGCTGGCCGGGGGGCGTGGGCTGGAAGGTTCCCGCAGGGTAGACCTCCGTACGGCTTCCCACGTCGGCGTGTGAGGAGAACACCTTCCCGTCCTCCACGGACACGGTGAAGTCGAACCTCGTCGGCGTGTTCCCGGTGGCTCCTGGTGCCTTGACCGTCCGGGACCTCGACTCCGTCTCGGTGTCCGAGGTCAGGTGCGTCTTGGTGGTCCCGCTCTCCAGGCCGGTCCCCGTGTTCGGGGCGAAGGACTGGTAACGGTCCTTCGGGAAGGTCGGGTCCCCGCTGCTGTCGGTCCCGATGGACTGGGTCGGGTTGACCCCTCCGTCCAGCGTGGCGGTCACTCCGTGCTTCTTCTGCTTGCCCTCGGAGTCGTTGTGTTCGGTGGACTGCGAGACCGAACGCTCCGAGGACATCCCCGACTCGACCGGACCGAAGACGGGGCCGCCGTCGGGGCCCAGCTTGAGCAGGATCCACCCGCCCTTGCTGGGACGCTGCTCCCCCATGAACTCGTTGCGGAACCTGACCTCCAGGGCCAGGCCCCCGGTCTGGTACCTGAGGTTGAGGCCCCGGGTGTTGTTCGGTGACAGGGCCGCCCGGATGTCCCGTTGGCTCTGGTCGGTCAGTTCGAGCCTGTTGTCCCGGACCGCCCTGTTGATGCTGTCCAGAGCGGCGGCGGAGTCGATGTTGTTGAGGGCGTGACCGGACCCCTCCCGACCGGGGACGACCCTGATGTCGTCCGGGACCGACCGGGACCGCTCCAGCGCGGAGTCCAGACCGGCGGTCCCCGGCAGGGCCCCCTTCTGGGCGAGGTCGAGGACACGGAAACGGGAGTCGGTCTGCCCGTTCGCGGTGTGATGGGCGGGGGTGACCTCCTCCTGAACCTGACCGTCCTGCTCGGGGTTCCGGTCGTTCCCCTCCTGGTTCTGGGTGTGGTCCTGGTCCTGGGTCTGGGTCTGGGGCTGGGGCTGGGGGGGCGGGTTGCGATCACCCAATCCCTCCGCGGCCGACCCCCGCCTCAGGACGTTGCCGTTCCCGTCGACGGTCTTGCTGAACGGCAGGGAGACCCCGAGGTTCCAACGGGTGCGGATCGTCGTGTCCACGTCGAAGCGGTCGAAGGTCGTGACGTCCACGGTGCTTCCGGGGAGGGAGACCTTGTTCTCCTCACCGAAGGAGGTCGAGTCGCCCTGGGTCTCCGTCTGCTTGGTGGCGAACGGGGTGAAGCCCACGGCGCCCCGTAGCCGGTTGTACCTGGAGTCGGCCTGGTTGAGGGCCGCCTCCCCCTTGAGCCCGACCGTCACGTTGTGGGAGGAACTCTCGCTCGTACCGACGACCCGGTCGGACTCGGCCTTGAAGGTGAGGTCGACCCCGCCGTCGCGCTGCACCCCCGAGATGTGCAACGACTCCCGTTCGGCGTGCACGTTGAGGGACAGGTCGGCGCGTCTGCGCCAACCGTCCTCGAACTGGCCCTGGAGGGGGAGCCCTCCGTCGTGCACGTCCATCTCGTGGGCGGCCAGGGTCCGGGGCGACCCGAGGACGCGCCAGGTGCCCATGACGGCCTCTCCCGACCGGGAGGCGGGCGTGAACCCGGGCGCGGATCTCACGGAGTCCACGAGGTTGTCCAGAAGGCCCGGCGACTCGGAGTGCTTGGGCGCGTGCGGCAGGCTGTCGAGATCGAGGTCGGGCCGGGGACGCGGGCCTCCGCCCCGGTTGTTCTGGGTCTGCTGGTTGTTCTGGGTCTGGTTGTTCTGGTTGCCCTGCTGGTTGTTCTGGTTGTTCTGGGCCTGTTGATCGCCCTGGTTCTGCTGGTTCCCCTGCGTCTGGGTGTTCCCCTGGTTCCCCTGTACCGGCGCCGCTGGGGGAACGTTGTTCGTCGGGTTCGGTGGGCGCAGACGCGCGTCACGTTCCAGCGCGAACCGGTGGTCCTCACCGCGCCCTCGTGCCGCGGCGGCGTCACCGTGCCTGAGCCGCTCGTTGTCGAGCGCCTGGGTGAGCCTCTCCTCCCTGCCGGGCAGGTCCCGCACGGCGTTCACCGACGCGTCGCGGTCGTCGCGAGCGGTGTCCACCGTGTCCCTCGCCTCGTCGGCGCGTCGAGCCGACTCGTCCGCGCGGGTACGGGCCTCGTCGGCCTTCCCCCGCAGATCGTTGGCGGTCTTCTCGCTCTCGTCGGCCTTGCTCTCGGCGGTGTCGGCCCTGGTGTCCTGGGCGCTGGCGTCACCGTCGAGACGCTCGGCGTCCCGCAGGGCATCCCGGGCGTCGTCGCGCTGCTCCCGCATCGCGGGCGGCGTCTCCGAGCGCGGCGGCGTGGTGGTGGCCGCACCGTCGTCGGCGCTCGGCCGGGAGGCTTCCCGGTGGTCCGCCTCGGCCTCCCTGACCGCTTCCACCGCCTCGTCCTTGGCGTCGACGGTCCTGTTCCAGTTGTCGACGGCCGTGCTCAGCAGGTCGTTGGCGGTGGTCTGATCCGTCTGCCCTGGGGCGGGAACGACCAGCGGTGTGAGATCGGGACCGCTGCCGGGTCCCTCCTCCCGCGCCGGACCGCCGGTCGCCTCCCGGAGCGCACTGACGTAGTCCCACAACTGCTGGACCGCGTCGGCCTGGCGCTCCGCCGCCTCCTGTTGGATCCGGGCGGCGTCCAGGCGGTCCTGGACGGCCTGCCGTCGGTCCGCTCCGGCCTGGTTCTCGGCCTTGGTGGCCGCTTCGTCCTTCTTCTGGAAGTCCTTCTGGTCCCCTTCAGCCTTCTTCTCCGCGGTCTCCAGGTTCGTCTCAGCCTCGGTCAACGCTTCCTGACGGTCGACGAGGGCGTTCGCCAGAGCCTGGACCCGGTTCCGCTCCGTCTCGGCGAGGTCCACCGCCCGCCGTGCCTCCTGGGCATCGGCCAGTGCCTGGCGGGCGGCGTCGCGGGCCGCCCTCGCGTCAGCCGAGCGGTCCGTGTTCGGTCCGGGGCGGTCGACTTCCCCCGGGACGGGCGTGGTCCTGGGTCCCTCCAACACGACCCGTGGGCCCCCCGCGTCGGGGCCCGCGCCCTGCGGTGTGACGTCGAGCCGCACGGGGGTGTTGCTGCCGATCGACGCGTCGAGGCGCAGCTCGTAGGACCAGGAGTCCAGGTCACCCTCGGATTTGGAGGACGCCTCGACACCCCCCTTGCGGTTGCCGGAGAACGGTTTCGCCGTCTCGTGCTCGTAGGTGTATCCACCACCGAGTTCGAGCACGCCCTTGGGCAGGCCACCCGCCGTGATCCCGAACCGCGCCTGGAAGGCGGCGGTGATCTCCCCGCCGTAGGCGATGGAGTTCTGCTTGCCTGATCCTTGCGCGGTCGACGCGCCGAGTCCGGAACTCAGGGAGCCGCCGCTGCGGGAGCCCTCGAAACGGGGGGCGCTGAGTTCCCCGCTCAGGTGGACCGTGAGGAAGTCCGAGCCGTCCCGGTCGTCGGTGCGTACCGACGACAACCCGGGGATCGCGCTGACGAAGTCACGCAGGGGGCCGGGGGCGGGCGTGAGTGCGTTGCGCAACCCACCGGTGCGGAGGACGATGTCGACACCGCTGGTCGTCAGGGCGTCGGCCCCCGAGACCGCCCTGCCGACCTGATCGTAGATCTCCAGGGTGTTCTCTGCGCGCAGGTCCGGGCCCCGCCACAGACTCCCCCAGAAGCCCCTTCTGGCTCCCGGAGCCCCGGAGGGGTCGTTGACGAGTTCGGGGTGCAGGGCGAACACCTGTTCGTGGAGCCGCCTGGCCGCGACGGTCATCGGCGAGTCGCCGTTGCCGTCCCGCAGACGGCCGTCGTTCCACTCGGCGCGCACCGGTGCCGCCTCGCCCAGGTGCCGCACGCCGTCCGCCGTGAGGCCGGGAACACTGGGCGCAGCCGGAGGGGTCGCGGCGGCCCGGTTGTCACCACCGCCCGCCAGGGTGCGGGCGTCGTCGGTGGACACCTGGTCGAGGGTGGTCAGGTCCAGGGTTCCCGGACGTACCAGCGGCTGGGGCTGCGGCTGGGACGAACGGTCACCGCGTTCTCCGCCGTTGCCCTCGGTGCTCGCCCCGGTGTCGTCCGTGTTCGTCGTGTTCTCGGCGGCGGGTGGTGCGGGCTGCGGCTCGGTTGTCGTCACACGGTAGGTGCGCTCCACCTGGTAGAAGGCGGAGTCGCCCTTGGCGCCGGGCCCGAACACGCGCTCACTGCCGTACTCGGTGCTGCGCGTGTGCTTCTGCGTGCCCTTGGCCCCGACGACCACCTCGGGTCCGGCGCGAAGGACCACGGACTCCCCGGGGAGGATGCCGCCGAGGAACCCGGCACCCGCCCGGACCTCCTGCTTGTCGGTGCGTGCCGCGCCGAACGTCGCGTTGCCGGAGGACTTGCCGGTGTCCGTGAAGGACGAGTCCTTCAGGTCCGGTCCGACCTTCACGTAGTTGACCGGGCCACCGCTGATCTCCAGGATCTGGGTCCTGCCCTTCGGGTCCGAGTAGGCGAAGCGCAGAACCTCCCCGTTGTCCGCCCGGGGCAGGTTGTCCAGCAGAGTCCGCGGGCTGACGGGGAAATCCGGGGGCAACGTACCGTCGATCAGGCCCAGCGTCTGTGCGAACCGGGGGGCGCGGATCGGCGTCCCGTCTCCGCCGTCGACACGGGAAGCGGGGTCGTCGGTGCGGAACTCCTGCGGGGCGGGCCGGTGGTCCGTCGTGGTCCCCCCGCCGTTGTCACGCAGGTGACCCGGCAGGACCAGGTCGAACGCGTCGTTCAACCGGTCGGAGAACTCGACCCGGACCGGCGGAACGGCGGGTTGCTGCTGACCAGCGGTGTCCTGTCCCGGTGGCTGCTGGACCGAGGGTCGCCGCTGGTCGCCAGAGGCCGCCTCGCCGGGGGGCGGAGAGGGTCGCTGTGGCGGTGGCGCGATGTCCAGGACCGCGTTGACCACGAGGTCGCCGGTGAAGCGGGCGGGATTGTCCCCGTCCACGTCGACCTTGCGCTTGTGGCGGCGCTCAGTACTCGTCTGGTACTCGGTGCCGCGCTGACGGACCGCGAACGACGCCTTCAGACGCGGGGTGATGAGCGCGGCCGTGCCCCCGATCTCACCGATCACGGCCGCGGGAAACGCCGGGTTGACGCTCTTGCGGCTCTGCTGGGCACCGCTGCCCACGGTCTTGGCCCGGTTCTCGGTCGCGTTCCCGGCGTCGACGCGACGGTCGGGCGAGTCCGTGATGTCGCGCCACGTGCGGTCCACCGACAGTTGTACGTTCCCTCGCGGGGGCGGCGTGTTCCGGTCGTCGCCGTCCCCGTCCCGACGGGGATCGTGCACGGGGACGTCGATCGTCTCCCCGGGGGTGGTCCGCCCTCCGCTGATGCGCTCGATGGCCTCGGTGAGCGCCGGACCGTCCGGCTCCACGCCCTGCCGCCGGATCTGGTCGAACAGCCGGTCCCGCAGACCGTCGACGTCAGCGTCGGGGTTCATCCGCATGCCGGAGTAGCCGCCGTGGTCGGCGTTGGGCCCGATGTCCGCGAGGACGTCGAGCACCTCGGCGGTCTCCTGCGTGACGGGCCTGGTCACGGGCGGCGGGTCCGGTGGCGTGAGGTCGGGCGTGACGACGATCTGCGGGGGGTCCTGCCGCGTGGTCTCACCGTCGACCTGCTGCTGCGTGTCGGTCGGCGCCACGGTCCCGTCCTGGACCTGAGGCGGGGGCGTCTCGCCCGTGGTGGTCGAGTTGGTCCCGCGCGGGGTCCGGGAGGAACCCTCGCCCCCGTCGTCGGTGACTCTGGTGCGACGACGCCTACGGCTCCCGTCGCCTTCGCGGTCACGCTGCTCCCCGAGGTCCCGCATCGGATGGCTCTCGGGCCTCCTGCGGTTCCGGCCGCCGCTGCCCCCGTCGTCCCTGCTGCTGCCTCCGTTGTCCCTGCTGCTGCCTCCGTTGTTACGGCTGTTGCGGCCGCCGCCCCCGTTGTTGCTGCTACTTCCGCCGCTCTTGGACTTGAAAGGGTTGAAGAGGGGTGAGGCGGCCCGGTGGTCTCCGCCCTGCGTGGTCACCGGAGTGGGACCGCTCGGCATCTGTGAGAGCGGCGCGTCCATGCCCGCGTCGCGCGCGGTGTCGAGGGCCTGGTCCCAACGCCCGTCCGAGGTCCACTCCCGGACCGTCTGGTCGAAGTCCTCCCGCAGCCGGGGCGGGAGGTCGGCGCGTACCTGGTCGTCACCGCGACCGCGCACACGGCTGTCGTAGGCGGCGCCGAACAGGGCCACGTTGTCGGAGTGGTTCCGGTTCCCGTCGGGGTCGAGCACCTGGGACAGGTCCCGGTGCACGGAGTCGGGAAGGTCGCCCACCCGGGCGGGCGGGTCGTAGCGGGAGGCCTCGTTCGCCTGGGTCTCGATCTGGTCCAGGTAGTGGTTGAGGATCTGCGGAGGCCGGTTGTCGCGCCCGCCGGGCGAGTCCATGTATCCGCCGACCTCGTGGACCGCGCTCGAGTTCGGCGAGTCGCGGAGCACGGCGCGGGGGCGACCGGACCCGTCCTGGGAACGGTCCTGGGACTCGTCGTTGAGACCGATCCGGTGCAGGAGCTCGTGCAGCCAGACGTCGGGGCCGTCGTCCATGCGCCAGTTGGCGGTGTCGCTGCGCCCGGGCAGGTCCGGGTTGTCGCGGACCCAGGACACGTTGGAGTGCGGTCGACCGTCGGGACCGACCGGTTCCACACGGACGTGGAGCTGGTCACCGCTGCCGGGCAGACGGTAGCGCTCGTTGACGACGTCGTTCAACCGGTCCAGGAAGACCTGCTGGGCCGTGTTCGCGTCCGACTGACTGACGTCGGGTCCGGTGTCGAAGTTGATCCGGACCGTCAGTTCGGTGACGTGCGTCGGCCCGTCGGGGCCGGGGTCCGGCAGCGGAATGCGACGCACGTCGAAGCCGCGATCCGCGATCGAGGTGATCGGGTTGTCCTTGCTGGATCCGTGCAGGATCTCGACACCGTCGGTGTCGACGCCGGAGCGGTCGCGGTTGCCCCCCACACGCGTGGGTTCGATGCTGTCCCGGATGTTCTGCCAGTCAGCGGGCGGGCGCATCCGGTCGGAGACGGGGGCCGGGGCGTCGGGGTCGGGACGCGGGCGGGACACCGGTGGGGTGTTGGTCTGGTTGCCGGGCGGGGGCTGACGGCGCCCGTCCCCCGTGGACTCCTGGCCACCCTGCGCGCCGGGGTGGAGCGGCGGGGCCATGACAACGGGCACGGGCGTGCCGTCGGGACGCGCGGTCGACTCGTTCGAGCCGTCGTCCTGGCGGACGGGCGCCCCGGAACCGTCCTCGTCACGCGTGGAGCCCTGGGAATCGTCGTCGTTCTGTCGTCCCTGCTGGTCACCGTTCTGCTGGACGGTCGCGTCGGAGTCCGACTCGCCGGAGGGCCGGTCCCCAAGGGGCCGGACGTCGGCGCCGGTGTCGTCCTGGGAAGTACGGGTGTCGTCCGATCCGGACTCGTGGTCCGTGACCGTCTCGGGACCGCCGTCGCGCCCGGATCCGTTCGGACGGTGGGTATTCGCGTTGCCGTCGCTCGAACCCTGTCCGCCCGCGTTCGGGGACGGCCCGGTCGAGGTCTGGCCGTTGCCGTCGGTGGCGTCCTGGGACCCCTGAGCCGGGCTGTCCTGGTCGGTGGACCGGCCGCCCTGGTCGTCGGTCGTCGGATCCGGTCGGCCGGTGTTGGACTCCTCCTGGTTCGGGGTCTCCCGAACCGGTGCGTCCTGGTTCGGGGACTCCTGAACCGGCACGTTCTGCTCGGGCGTCTCCCGGACCGGCGTGCCCTCAGGGCCGTTCGCGTCCTCGGAACCACCCGACTCCCGCACCACACCGTCACCGGCGGGCTGCTCCTGGACGGGAGACTCCTGGACGGGCGTGTCCTCGGCGCCGTTCTCACGCACCGGGCCGTCCGTGTCCCTGACCACGCCGTCACCCGACGTGTCCTCGACCGGCCGCTCCTGGACGGGAGGGTTCGGGTTCGGGGAATCCTGGGCGGGCTGCTCCTGGTTCGGCGTCTCCCGAACCGGGGCGGTGTCCCCGCCGTTCTCCCGCGCGGGACCGCCGCCACCGACCTCGCCGTCACCCGACGCGTCCTGGACCGGAGGGTTCGGGGTCGGGGTCTCCTGGACGGGGGTCTCCGACACGGGAGTTTCCTGGACCGGAGGAGCCGGGGTCGGATTCGGCGTCTCCTGGACCGGAGGAGCCGGGGTCGAGGCAGGGGACTCCTGGACGGGCGTCTCCTGGACAGGCGTTTCCTGGACGGGAGGGGCCGGATTCGGATTCGGGGCAGGCGTCTCCTGGACCGGAGGGTTCGGGGTCGGGGCAGGGGTCTCCTGGACAGGGGTCTCCTGAGCAGGGGTCTCCTGGACCGGAGGAGTCGGCGTCGGCGTCGGCGTCGGCGTCTCCTGGACGGGAGGAGCCGGGGTCGGGGCAGGGGTCTCCGACACGGGAGGCTCCTGGACCGGAGGATTCGGGGTCGGGGCAGGGGTCTCCTGGTTCTGGGACCCCTCCGCAGGTGTGTTCTCGGGCCCTCCCTGGTCCCCGTTCGGCGTCTCGGGGCCGTCCGCGGCCCCCGCACCCTCGCCGTCACCGGTCTGTTCGGGGGAACGGTCCTGTCCGCCGGTGTCCCGCTCCTGACCGCCGACGACCGGTGCGTCGCCCGGCCCACCGCCCTCCGAGTTCGAGTTCTCCTGGCCACCGCGGTTCAGGTGGTCGGAGTCGTCGCCACCCGTGTTCTCGTCAGCGTTGTCGACGGGGCGGTCGGATCCCCGCCCCGGGGAGTCCTCGGTGGCGGGCCCCTCGTTCGAGCCGTTGTTCTCGTTCGACGGCGGCTCGGGTGTGGCGGAGCCCGTGTTGTCCTGGTCGTTCGTGTCCGACGACTCGGTGGACACCCGCTGGGGCGGCGGCGGAGGAGGCGGGGTCGAGTTCTGCGAGCCGTCGCCCCGCCCGTCGCGCGATCCCCCGCCCGCCCCTTCCGAGGAGGAGTTGTTCGAGCCGGGTCCGTTCGAGGAGGACCCGGAGTCGGACGTGCTGACGTTCTCGTTCCCGTCCGGGGAACCGTCGCCGCCGCGGTGGTCGTTGAGGCCGTCGTCGGTCGGGCTCGGCGTCGGGGTGGGCGGCGGGACACCCTCGGGCAGACCCGCGTTCCTCAGGTGGTCGATGAGCAGCAGCCCGCCCTGGGTGAGGCTCTGCTGGACCGCTCCGGAGACGAGGCCCGAGACACCGGACAGCCAGGTGATGGAGAAGCTCTTCTCGTCGCTGAACAGCAGGTTGAAGAAGCCCTCGCTGAGCATCCCCTGCGCCGCGTTGGCGATGCCCTGGCCACCGAGCTGCGCCAGGAAGTTCTTCCAGTGCGTCCCCACGTCGGAGAGGCCGTCGCGCACACTGGCGGGCACGCCCGTGGTCAGGAAGTCACGCATGTTGGGGTCCAGGCCCCGCCCGTACTTGCTCACCACGTCGTTCAGCGCGTCGTCGAGCCCGTTCCTGCCCCAGTTCCGGGTGAACGCGTCGGCGTACGCGTTACCGAACTCCCGGGCCTGGTCCTTGCCCATCGACCCGCCGAGGGAGTTGGCGAACTGGTCTCCCATGTCGGTGCGGAAGCGTTCGCCGTCGATCGGACGGTTCCACCCGGGCCGGTTGTCCATGCCGTAGGGGCGCAGCAGCTCGTCGCTGTTGCGGCCCATCACACTGCCGATGCCCTCGGGCAGGCCGCCGGGGCCGCCACCGGGGCCGCCCGTCGGGAAGTTGTCGTCGAGATGCTTGGTGATGGAGGGCCCGGTGGTGTTGCCGAGCAGCTTGTTGAACTGGCCGGACAGTGCGCTGCCGCCGAAGACGGCGGCGGTGCCGAACAGACCGTCCAGCATGGCGCCCTTGGCCGCGTCCTCGGTGAGCTTGTGGTCCCACCCGTCGCGGTTGCCCTGGTCGATCTGGATGCGCTGGATCAGCGCGTCGAGGGTGAGCGCGAAGAACTGGCTGATCGCCATCTGCTGGAGCAGCGTGGAGAGCAGCCGGAACATGACCCGCCCGATGACGGTGCGGGCGATCGCCTGGAAGATCGGGATCTTGGCGAGGGAGGCGCCGAAGGTGTACGGCGCCATGGCGATCGCCCAGGCGATCTCCAGGGCCAGCTGGACGAGCTGGCCGATGATCATCCACTTCGCGTACTGCACCTGCGTGCCCGCGTTGTGGACGTACTCCTGGAGACCCCGGGCGACCTTCGTGCCCTCTCCGAGGTAGTTGTTCTGCCCCGCCGTGAACTCGTCCACCGACTGGTCGAAGAAGTCCGCCGCCGTGGCGTCGAAGTTCTCCCGCACCTTGTTCTTGATCCGGATGACGAGCTGCGGGAGCTCGACCTCCAGCTGGTCGGCGGTGGTGCCGTAGACCTGGGCGAGCTCCCACAGCCGTGTCTCGTCGGCGGTGGGCCACTCCGAACCGGTCAGGACCGAGAACAGGTTGCGGAGTTCGGCGGGCAGTTCCATTCCCATGGGAGGTCAGTGCCTCCCGCTGGTACCACCGAGGCCGCCCTGGATCCCGCCCAGGCGCGCCGCGGTGTCGATGCCGTACTGCTCGGAGCGGCCGAACTGCTTGGCGGTGTTGATGGTGGCCTCGGCGGTGTCCTCGAACGCCGTGCCGAGCGTCTTCAGGAAGACCGCGAACCCGTCCCGGTTGGGGACGTAGTTCTTCTCGAACGACTTGGCGACGGCGTCGCCGTCGCCCCAGCACTCACCCAGGGCATCACTCGAGGTGGTGAACCACTGGTCGATCCCCCGCACGTAGGCGGCGAGTTCGTGGATATCGGCACCGTCCCTGGCGACCGCCTCCGGGTCGATGGAGATGCGTTCCGACATGGCCCCTCCTTACTCGTCCTGTCTGTCTGCGTCGTCGCGGCCGGGTGCGGGGAGGGGGAGGAACCCCCTCCCCGCACCCGGCCGTATGTCACCTGGGCGGGTGCACGTTGCCCAGGCCCAGTTCCTCCAGCAGGGCGGAGGGGTCTCCGGCCACCGCCTGCTCACGCGCCGCCGAGTCGCCCGGAACCAGCCCGCCCATGGACGTCGAGACCTGCTGGGCGACGTCGCGCCGGGCTCGTTCGACGACCTCGATGACGGCCGCGGCGAGTTCGGCGGGCGCCATCATCCGGTACTTCTCGGTGTGGAACCTCATCTCAGCGATCTCGCCTCTGGCGTTCACCGTCACGCTGAGCATCCGATCCTTGGACACCGCTTCGGCGGTAACCGACTCCAGGTTTGCGCTTGCCTCCGCCAGCCGCTCCTGGGTCTGACGAAGTTGTTCGAGAGACCTCTCCATCTGACCCTGCAGGGACATGTCCAACGCTGCTCACTCCCTTGTCTTTTCGCGTTCCGGGGCGTCCCAGTGAGGCGGGGCCGCCCCGTGCGGTGGTGCCCCACACCTTCTCGTCCTCGGAGAGCCACGTGGTGCGGCTGCGCTCCTGTCCGCCGCCACCGCCACCACCACCGGCGCCTCCCATGCCGCCCGGAGGCATCATGGGCATACCGGGGGTGCCCGGTGTGCCGGGCGCCCCGGGGGTGCCAGGACCTCCGCCCGTCGTGGAGCCGTCTCCCTGGCCGCCGCCGAAGTTGCCGAACGGGCTGGTCCCACCCGGTCCGTTGCCCCGGCCGCCTCCGCCGCCGTCGGCACCGCCGCCCACGGAACCCGAGTCAGCGCGGGGGGTCATCCCGCCGCCGCCCGACCCCGGGCCGGAGCCGGAGCCGGAGCCGGAGTTCAGGTCACCGGGACCGCCGATACCACCGATGCCGCCGGGACCCGGGTACCCGCTGCCGCCGCCGCTGCCCGAGCCCGGGCCGGAGGAACTCAGGTCACCCGGACCACCGATGCCGCCGGGCGACGGGTAGCCGCTGCCCCCGCCGCCTCCGGAACCGCCGCTGAGGACGGGGGGATCGGGGAGCGAGGGCCGGTCGGAGCCGCCTCCGATCTCACCGGACCCACCCGGAACCGGAGAACCGGGCCCGTCACCGTTGCCGCTGCCGCCGGAACCACCCAGGGCGGGGGGATCGGGAAGCGAGGGCCGATCCGCGTTGCCCGGACCACCGATCTCACCGGTCCCACCCGGAACCGGAGACCCGGGCCCGTCACCGCTGCCGCCCGAACCACCCATGATCGGGGTGTCCGGCAGCCCGGGCCGGTCCGCGTTACCCGGACCACCGATCTCACCGGACCCACCCGGAACCGGAGAACCGGGCCCGTTTCCGCCCCCGCCCGAACCACCCGAGGAGAGGTCCAGGTCGCCCCCGGTGGGGACGCGAGCCGGGGGCGGCGGCACGCTGCCGCCCGCTCCGCCCGTGGAGGAGGAGAAGTCGAGATCACCGACACCGCCCGGGGGCGGGCCCCCGATGTTGGAGGGATCGCCGCTGCCGCCCTCGGCCCGTGAGCCGTCGGGGTTCAGGACGCTCCCGTCAGGTAGCCGAATGCTGCCGTCGGAGAGCCGGGCGCTCCCCTCCGGGAGTGGCGTGCTCCCCTCAGGGATCCGCCCGCTGCCGTCCGGCGGGCGCGTGCTGCCGTCGGGGCTCACGACGGTGCCGTCCGGCAGACGTGTGCTGCCGTCCGGGAGCAGGGCGCTGCCGTCGGGGAGCGGGGTCCCCTGCTCCCGGCGTCCCGAGTTGTTCGAGCCGCCGCCGGCACCACCGCCGCCCAGGCTGCCCATGCCGGGCGCCACCGGTGGCGGGATGAACCCGCCGCCCCCGCCCGAGGAGGAGGGGTCGCCGCCGATCCCGTCGAGGGGGCCTCCGCCGGGTCCGCCCACGCCGTCACCGGAGCCCCCACCACCTCCATCGAAGGTCATCGACCCGCCGACAGGGGTGAGGGGTGGCCCGTCCGGGGTGTCCGAACCGGGCGGGCTCGGCGGACCGTTGAGGTCACCCGACCCGGGCGAGGGCGGTCCGTTGAGCTCGCCCGAACCTCCGGGCACGGGTCCGCCGCCCTCGGGGATGTCCGACCCTCCGCTGTTGGGGCCCTGACCGTTCAGGTACTCCTCGACGATCTCGTCGATGGTGCGGCCGTCGCCCAAGGGCCCGTTGCCGTCCCCACCGCCGCTTCCGTCTCCGCCGCCACCGCTGCCGTCGCCGCCACCACCGCCTCCACCACCGCCGCCCTCACCGCTGCCGCCGTTGAGGTACTCGTCGATGATGTCCTGGATGGAGCGGTTGTCACCGTCACCGTCACCGTCACCGCCCCCACCGCTGCCGTCGCCGTCGCCATCGCCGCCGCCGAACAGCCTTTCGAGGATCTCGTCCACCGAGGGGGGACCGTTCTCGTCACCGCCGCCACCACCGCCGCCACCACCGCCACCGCCACCGGGCGGGGTGACCGTGACGGGAGTGAAGGGCAGGATCTCCGCCGCGGACGTGTTGTAGGTCGTCGAGACCGTGGAGATACCCTCCGTGGCCGCCTTGCGCAGGTCGGCCAGGTTGTCCCACCAGCGTTCCTTGATCTCGGTCTCGAAGGTCTCCCAGGTGGCCTTCTCATCAGTCCGCATACCGCGGATCTTGATGATGCTGTCCTCCCAGGTGACCTTGTCCCGCTGCTCCTCCCACCAGTTGCGGATGGTCGAGCGGGGACTCCGGTCGGAGCTGCTCTGCCAGGTGTTGAAGGCGCCGATCACCGCTTGGAGGTAGGTGGGGTTGGCGGCGAGGCGCGCCGAGTTCACGGCTCCGATGGCCGGTTCGACGTAGGTGGCGATGTTCTGGAACTCGAGGGCCAGCTTCCTGAGGTACCCACGCAGGGCCTCCGCTCCGGCGCCCTCGAACTTCTCGTTGCCCGGCTTCATCTCCTCGGCCAGGGCCCACATCTCGTCGTAGCGGGCGGTGGAGAAGTCCCGGAAGTCGCCGAGGTCGGTCTCGATGCGGCTGAGGACACTGCTGTTGAAGGTTCCCGTCCCGGGACCGGAAGCGGCGTTGAGGATGGTGCGCATCCGGTCGATGAAGTTGCCCCACACCGTGCCGTCGGTGTCCTTGACGGCGTCGTTGATGTGGATACCGGAGTAGACCGCGAAACCCCACTCGTAACCGCCGAGCTGTTCGGCATCGGAGGCCCGGCTGTCGAAACCGAACCACTCGTCCGCGCTCTTGGGGTTGTTGACGTTCCAGAAGTAGTTGCTCAGCCAGTTGGTGTCCTTCACCGCCTGGGCGGAGCCCATCGGAGGGGCCGATCCCTTGTCGTCCTCGTCGGCGAAGGCGTTGATGGCGTGGGCCATCTCCTTGACCTCGGCGGTACCGTCGGGCACCGCGGGGTCGGTCCCCTCCTTCTCGGGGAGGTCCTCGTCAGCCATGGAGTTTCCTCAGGGGCGGGTTCGTGGGGCGAAGGGGTGCTCGGGGGGACGCAGCGGACGGACGCTGTGCCGAGGGCCTCGGCTCAGGACGACTCGGGCGTCTCGTTGGGCGAATCGTTGGAGCCGTTGCCGCCGCCACCGTTACCGCCACCGCCGCCACCGCCGCCCGTGGGCGCACCGTTGGACATGATCTGGCCGACCTGGGTGGCGTCCAGCTCCGCGTCGGACTCCAACTCCTCGTAGGTGATGGCGCTGTTCCGGATCCCGGCGGACATCCCGACCAGGCGGGTCTCCAGGTCGGTGATCAGGGTGGTGAACTGCGACAGCACGGTGCCGACCTCCGAGGAGAGTCCGCCCGCGTAGTCAAGGAGCTTCGGATTCCCGAAGGGCACGTTGGGTGCGGAGGCGCCCTCGCCACCCGGGTAGAACTCGGCCGCCTGCGTCTTGATCTTCGAGACCTTCTCCCGAAGCGGATCGATGTGCGCCGTCTGCAACGTCTTGAGGTAGTCCAGCGTGACCTTGGTCTTCTCCTCTGACACGTCCTGCCCCGTCCTCTCCTGTCCAGCTCTTCGTCAAGCCGCGGTGCGGCGTCATCCGGTGTGGTGCGGTGTTCCCTCGGCCGCGGCGCCGCCGGACCGGCTCAGCGACCGCGGCCGAGGGTGCCGGTCAGCGGCGGGCGTTCCAGTTCCCGGCTTCCTGGAGGTCGCCGCGCCGGTAGCGCTCGGTGATGTCGCCCAGGGAGACCTGCGCGTGGCCCAGCAGCGCGCGCATGTCGGCGACGTTGCGCCGCCAGGACAGCAGCCGCTGGTCGTACTGCTCGGAGGCCTCACCGATCCAGTCGGACTTGACGGCCTGGACCTTGGCGTCCAGCTCGTTGATGGCCTGCTCGATGATGTCGGTCTGCTTCCGCAGGTCGATGCCCGCGTCGTCAGCACCGCTGTACTTGATCTCGAATCCGTCCACGGGTATGGCTCCGGTTTCTCTCGATGGTGCGCCCCCGGTGGCGGAGGCGTGCGAATCGGGTGGGGGGTCGGATCAGGTCAGCGAGCGACGTCGGCCTGGTTCGGGTTGAGCTGGGTGATCCAGTTGGCGGACAGCATGTTCTCGTCCTCCATGGCGTGGAAGTTGCGCTCGGTGCCGCCGAGGATGCCGATCATGTCGTTCATGTCGTTGGTGATCAGGCGCAGCTCCTCGAGCCACTTGACCAGCGCGGTGTCGTACTGGGTGGCCGCGCCGCCCTGCCAGTTGCCGCCGAGCAGGTCCCGCACGCCGTCCACGCTGGTGTAGACGCCGTTGCACGTGGTGTGGGCCGTCTCCATGGCGTCGCGGCCGGTCCGCATCGCCTGGTCGGTACTGCGCATCATCGACATGGGAGTCTCCTGGTTCTGTGGGGCGTCAGTCGGAAAGGCACCGGGGTTCCCCCGGTTCCGCGAGGGCGCCGACGGGTTCCGCGGCGGCCTGCGGGGTCAGGTCGGGCCCCGTGGGCAGCAGGTCCAACAGGGCGGTGGAGACCGCGGAGGCCCCGCCGGGGGCGTAGCCCAGCGTCTCGGCGGCCTTGGCGTCGGGCACCGGGTACTTGGCCCCGGTGTCGGTGACCAGGAAGTAGGAGCCTCGCAGCGCCGCCCCTCCGGCCGGGGCCGCTCTGACCAGGCCGCCCTCCCCGGACGGGATGTCGATGAGGTCGGGGGCGGTGCAGGCGGCCCTGCTGCCCGCCGGGGGCCGCGCGGCGCGGCCGCCGATGTCCGCCGGGGAGGTGAGCGCGAGCGCCAGGGCTCCGTCTCCCTGGTCGATGACGCACAGCGCCGCGCCCTGGGGGTCGGTCAGCGGCGGCGGTGTGGCGGGCAGGCCGTCACCGGTCACCGGCTCCTCGCCCGACAGGTGCGAGCGCAGCTCGTTGACGGTCAGCTCGACCGGCGCCGCCTCACCGCCCCCGTAGGCCTCCTCCACCGTGAGCGGGTGGCCCAGCAGCAGACGGGCGTGCGTGGCGTCGGTGGGGGTCAGTCCGTCCCGGGTGAGCACGTAGAACTGCTCGGCGCCGCCCTCCGTGGCCGGGACGCTGAAGACCTGTCCCACCCGGGTGTCCGCACCGCTGACGCGCGGCCCGTCCTCGCCCCGGCCGTCGACGTCGAGCGCGGAGAGCGCGGGTCCGGCGGGCACGCCGTCCAGGACGGAGGCAGCCACGGGGTGGGGCACCGCGGTGCCGTACCCCAGGGACTCCAGGGCACCGTTCTCCTCGTCGATGGCGAGGCGGTTGCCCTTCCACAGCAGGTGGACCCCGCCGCCCGGCCCCCGGACGAGGACGCCGTCGTCCGCCTCGACGGGGAAGCCGAACGGCGACCGGCCCAGGGTGAGCGAGGTGAGGGTCTCGACGCCGTCCCCGGTGTTGACGGTGGTGGCGCACACCTGCCAGACCATGGGGCCCTCCGCGTCGGCGGCGGGAAGTCCGTCGGGGGCCCCGGCGATGCCCAGCGGGGATCCGACGGGGGTGCCCTCCAGCGAGTCGGCGGCGACCTGGACCGGCTTGGGGTTGGACGCCAGCAGCAGGGCCGAGGCCTGGTTGGACACCGGCCAGAGCACTCCGTCGGAGAAGACGTAGCGGCCCGCGCCGCCCTTGACGGCCACGAGGGTCCCCTCGTTGCGCCACGAGGTGGAGCCGCCCGGGAAGATCAGGCCGAAGACGAGGAAGCCCACACACAGCAGCACCGCGAGGATCAGCCCGATGAAGGCGCCGTTCCGGGTACGGCGCAGGGGTTCCTCGGCCGCGTCCGGCGCGGCGGCGGCCATGGCCGTGGAGAGACGGCGCACCATGAACGAGTGCGCCTGTACCTGGTCGCGACGGGTCTGCATCAGACCACCCGCCTTCCGCTACGCGTCATCCGCCGATCCCCCTCATCAACGCCAGCAGCCCGAGGTTCCCCGGGATCAGGCACACGAGGACGATGGCAGCGAGGCTCTGAATGAGTTCCCCCGCCCGGCCCCAGTGCGGGATGGGGCGGGTGCCCGGCACGGACCAGGCGGCGAGGAGCAGCCCGAGTGCCGCGACCAGCAGCAGGCCGAACAGCACCATGCGAGCGGTGTCACCGCCCACGAGGCCGCCTCCCACGGCCATCGCCACCAGCCCGTACACGCCGGAGGCCAACAGGCACACGCGGTGCCACACACCGCTGAGCCCCCGCGACTGGAGCAGCAGGATCAAGGCGACGCAGACGCCCGCGGTGGAGGCCAGTCCGCTCGGGTGGGCGGCCAGCACGGTCATCGAGACGGCGCACACCACGGCCACGATGGCGAGCAGGGCGCCGAGGTAGTGGTCGGCGCGCTTGGTGCGCGTGCGCACGTCGCGGGCCGGGTGGGGGTCGATGTACTCACCGAGCTGGCTGACGCCGTCGGGCAGCGGAGGCAGGCGCATGCCCGCCAGGCGGAAGGCCAGGGCCGGGGCGAACGAGCAGAGCAGCAGCACCAGGGCGGCGGCCGAGACGGCGACTCCGGGCGGCGGGGCGTTGTCCCAGAACATGAGCAGGGCGCCGGCGGCGGCGGTGAACAGGGCCGTGCCGATGATGGCGGTGAAGAACGGCAGGCAGGCGGCGACGGCGGCGATCGCCAGGACCGCCGCTCCGGTCGCCGTCGAGGCGCCCGAGAGCATCCGCGCCCCGATCAGGGCGTTGCTGGGGTCGCCGCCCGGCAGGGTGGATCCGGCGAAGGCCATGAACAGCACGGCGGAGCCTCCGGTGACGGCACCGGCGACGGGCGCGTCGAAGGCACGGGCGGCGGCCCCGGCCGCGAGCAGCAGAAGCAGCGCCGTGGCGGCGGCGGTGGTGCCGGCGATCCAGGTGGGGCCGAGCAGCATCAGCAGGGCGAGGGCTCCGGCGAAGCCCACCGCGGCGGTGCCGGTCAGCGTGCGCCTGGCGACGCGCGGCCCCCACCCGTCGGCGCGCTCGGACAGGGTGTCGGACACGCCGTCGACGAGGTCGTCGAAGTGGATCTCCGGCATCTGGTCCGCGCGTTCGCGCAGGTAGAGGGTCTCGCCGTCGGTGAGGCCGAGCGTCTCCGCGGTCTCGGACTCGTCCAGCGGGGGTGAGCCCAGTCGCTGGAGCACCCACCCTCCGTGTTCGAGTCCGCTCTCGTCGAGGTCCTCGTTCTCGTTCTCGGCGTAGAGCAGGAACGTGGGCAGCAGCTCGGCCAGCGGCAGGTCGCACGGAACGGCGATCTCGAAGGAGGCGTTGGGCGCGCGCACGACCAGGCGGCAGAGATCGGCGGAGACGACGTCCGACATCGGTCCTCCTCGCTGGACGACAGTGGCTGGGTCGGATTACGGGTGGGGGATAAAGACACCCGTGGAGGGGGAGAAGGGCCGGGCTGCGCCATTCCTCGGCGGAACACCCGGGGGCAGGGGCACGGCGCACCCGAACTGGAAATGCTGGGATAGAGTAGCATCACTTCCGGAATTCCGGTCATGACGTTTCGGAAAACTCTGGCTCGGAGATACCTTTGCTCATTTGAGCGCCCCGGCCCCGCCCCGGAGACCGAATCCGGCTCTGGGGTTCCTCCATTCGAGCCCGTCGGAATTACCCCCCGGTCGGTCCGCCCGGCGCCCCTGGTTCGAGAACCTTCTGACCAGGGGAAAGAGAAGGGACACGCTGATCAGCACCATCCTCGTCCGCAGGCCGGCGCGTCGACCCGGCCCCGAGCCGCCCGAGGGCGAGCTCTCCCTCCAGGAACCCCCGGTCCTCCCTGAGCAGGAGAACAGCATCTCGGGGGTCTTCATGTACCTGCCGATGGCGCTGAGCTCGCTCGCGATGGTGATGATGTTCATCCGGCCCGGCGGGGGCGGCGCCCTGGGCACTGCCATGCCCTTCATCGCGGGCGGCATGATGCTCGTCGGAGCGGTGGCGATGGTGGGCGGCCAGATCCTGCGCGTCCGGATCGAACGCAGCCGTCGGCTCTCCGGCGACCGCCGGGACTACCTGCGCTATCTCGGCCAGATGCGCGGCCGGGTGCGGGAGGTCGTGGTCGCCCAGCGTGAGGCCCGCGCGTGGAACGGACCCGACCCCGACGCCCTGTGGTCGCTGGTGCGTACGAGCAGGCTGTGGGAGCGGCGCGGGGCACACGACGACTTCGCGGAGATCCGGATCGGCGTGGGCGAGCAGCCCCTCCAGACGCGCATCGCCCCGCTGTCGACCAAGCCGGTGGAGGACCTGGAACCGCTCTGCGCGCACGCGCTGCGCCGTTTCATCAACGCCTACGGCACCGTCGCGGACTTGCCGGTCTCGCTTTATCTACGGGGATTCGCGCATCTGGGTCTGCGCGGTGAAACCGAAACCATCCGTGCAATGGTGCGCGCACTCGTGGGACAGGTCACAGTTTTTCACGCGCCGGACGAATTGCGTGTGGTCGCCTGTGTGAACGATGAGCGAATGGCGGACTGGGAATGGATGAAATGGCTCCCCCATTGCATGCACCCGACGGAGCGGGACGGTGCGGGGCCCGTCCGACTGATCGCCTCCGACGCCATTGAGCTGGAAAGACTCGTCGGTCCCGAGCTCGCGGACCGGCCGCCCTTCGACCCTCAGGCCGTGCCCGGGCGTGACGAGCCGTTCACCGTCATCATCGTCGACGGCGGATCCGTGCCGCAAGGTTCACGATTGCTCAGCGGAGGCTTTCGCAACGCGATCGTGATCGAAGTGGGCATCGAGCGCATGTGGGACGGGGCGCCTCACACACTCTCACTACGGGTCGAAAAGGATTCCATGGAGATGTGTGAGCTGGACCGTTCCGGGCGGGAATCCTTCTCCCACCTCGGTCGGCCCGACTCCCTGGACCTCCCCCGGGCCCGCTCCCTGGCCCGTATGATGGCCCCCTACCGCGTCAGCGTCGCCGCAGACGTGGTGGAACCGCTGACCACCGACTTCGACCTCACCACCCTGCTGGGCATCCCGAACCTGCACACCTGGGACGCCGCCCGCGAGTGGGAGCGCGAGCGCCCGGAGAGCCGCCTCCGGGTGCCCATCGGCATCGCGGCCTCGGGGGCTCCCCTGGAACTGGACCTCAAGGAGTCGGCGCTGGGCGGGATGGGCCCGCACGGGATGCTGATCGGCGCCACCGGTTCCGGCAAGAGCGAGCTGCTGCGCACGCTCGTGCTGTCCCTCGCGCTCACCCACTCCTCCGAGAAGCTCAACTTCGTCCTGGTGGACTTCAAGGGCGGCGCCACGTTCATCGGCCTGGACGGGCTGACCCACACCTCGGCGCTGATCACCAACCTGGCCGACGAGACCTCCCTCGTGGAACGCATGCAGGACGCCTTGCACGGCGAGCTGATCCGCCGCCAGGAACTCCTGCGCTCGGCGGGCAACTTCAGCTCGGTGCACGAGTACGAGAAGGGCCGCCGGAGCGACCCGACCATGGAGCCCATGCCCACGCTCTTCGTGATCGTGGACGAGTTCAGCGAGCTGCTCGCCGCCCACCGGGACTTCATGGAGCTGTTCGTCATGATCGGCCGTCTGGGCCGAAGCCTGGGCGTGCACCTGCTGCTGGCCTCCCAGCGGCTGGACGAGGGCCGCATGCACCAGTTGGAGAGCCACCTCTCCTACCGGATCGCGCTGCGCACGTTCTCCGCGATGGAGAGCCGCGGCGTGCTCGGTGTGGCCGACGCCCACCAGCTCCCCCCGGCACCGGGATCGGGCTACCTCAAGTCCGACACCGAGGAGCTGACGCGGTTCAAGGCCGCGTACGTCTCGGGCCCCTACCGCGCCAAGCGCCGCGCGGCCCGGGCGTCGACCGCCGCCCGCGAGATCACCCCGTTCCTGCCCGGGTACGTGGCCGGGCCGCCCGCCTCACCCGTGGAGCCCGAGCCGGAGCCGGTGGAGGAGTCGGACACGAGCCTGCTGGAGACCGCGCTGGAAGCGGTGCGCGACGTCGGTCCGCCCGCACGCCAGGTATGGCTGCCTCCCCTGGACCAGGCCCCCACCGTGGCGGAGATGCTGCGGTCGGCGGGCGCGACCTCGCTGCCCGCGTGGGGTGCCGAGCCGGTGCTGTCGGTGCCGGTGGGCCTGGTGGACCGCCCCTTCGAGCAGCTGCGCACCCCGCTCACCGCCGACCTGCGCGGCGCGGGCGGGCACACCGCCGTCATCGGTGGTCCGCAGAGCGGCAAGAGCACCCTCCTGGTCTCGCTGATCACCGCGCTGGCGCTCACCAACACCCCGGAGCAGGTGCAGTTCTACATCCTGGACTTCGGCGGCGGCACGCTGCGCGGAGTGGCGGACCTGCCGCACGTGGGCGGTATCTGCGGGCGCATGGACCTCGAACGCGTCACCCGTACCGTCGCGGAGATGACCGCGCTGCTGGGGCGCCGCGAGCAGTTCTTCGCGGAGCACGGCGTCGACTCGATCAGCGCCTACCGGCGGCGTCGGGCGGCCGGGGAGTTCTCCGACCAGCCCTACGGTGACGTGTTCCTGGTCATCGACGGCTGGGCCACGGTGCGCTCGGACATGATCGACCTCATCGCGGAGATCACGCAGATCGCCCAGCGCGGCCTCAACTACGGCATCCACCTGATCGTGGCCTCGCCGCGCTGGGCGGACGTGCAGTCGAGCCTGCGTGACCTGCTGGTCACCCGGTTCGAGCTGCGTCTGGGCGACGCGGTGGACTCCGCGATCAACATGCGCCAGGCCGAGAAGGTCCCCCGGATCCCCGGTCGCGGCCTGACCGCCGAGTACAAGCACTTCCTGTCCACCCTCCCCCAGATGGAGGAGGGGCCGGAGGCCTCCGTGGCCGGTGTCGTGGAGGCGGTCAGAGAGCGCTGGGACGGCCCGTCCGCTCCCCAGGTGCGGCTGCTGCCCCTGTCGCTTCCGGCGTCGGACCTGCCGCCCCCCGAGGACGGCCCGAAGATCGCGCTGGGTCTGGAGGAGCGCCGTCTGGAGCCGCTGTGGCACGACTTCTCGGTGCTGCCCCACATGCTGGTGGTGGGTGACAACGAGAGCGGCAAGACCAACCTGCTGCGCCTGGTCACCCGCACCATCCGGGAGCGGTACAGCGCCACCGAGGCACGCGTGGTCGTGGTGGACCCCCGACGCGGTCTGTTCAACGCGATCCCCGAGGAACAGCGCCTCGGCTACGCGGTGACCGGTGAGAGCGCCCGCGAGATGATGATGGCGGCGGCCGCGGCGCTCAAGCCCCGGCTGCCCGGCCCGGAGGTCACTCCGGAGCAGCTGCGCGAGCGCTCGTGGTGGACCGGGCCCGAGCTGTTCGTGGTCATCGACGACTACGACCTGCTGAGTTCCTCGGGTGGTGGCGGGCCCCTGTCCCCGCTCATGGAGATGCTGCCCCACGGCGCCGACATCGGGTTCCACCTGATCCTGGCGCGCGGCGCGGGTGGTTTCAGCCGTGCCATGGGCGAGCCCGCGCTGCGGATGCTCATCGACGCGAACACCCCCAGCATGGTGCTGTCCTGCCCGCCCTCCGAGGGCGTGCTGTTCGGATCGCTGCGCCCGCAGCGTCTGCCTCCGGGGCGTGCGCTGCGCTTCGACCGGCGCGACCCGGTCAAGGTGCAGTTGGCGCTCGACCCCGAGACCGAGGAGGCGGACGCCCGCGGCTGACGGGTGTCCGTGGAGTGGCCCTGACGATGAAGCGACCGCCGCGCGGTCGGTGGAGAGGAACGGGAGGCCCCGTGTCGAACGGAGCGGAACGGAAGCGGCTTCGGTTCGGGGCTGGGGTGTGTCTGACGGCCGCGCTGTTCCTGGTGGCGGCCGCGCCCGCGGCGGCGGACCAGGTCGCGCCCGCCCTGCCCCAGGTGGCACCCGAACTGGTGGGGGACGAGTGCGTGCCGTCCTCCGAGGAGACGGTGGACCAGGAGCTGTGGACCGAGAACGCCCTGGGCCTCCCCCGGGCGCGGTCCGCCTCCTCCGGGGCCGGAACGACCGTGGCCGTCGTGGGTTCGGCGGTGGACGACTCCTCCGCCGCCCTCAAGGGGGTGGTGGAGGGGGCCGGTGAGGACTGCACCGGGTTCGGGACCTTCCTGGCCGGGATCGTCGCCGCCCGGCCCCAGCCGGACAGCGGCCTCGTCGGGGTGGCCCCGGAGGCCCGCGTGCTGTCGGTGCCGGTCACGGACGACTGGGGCGGTGCCGACGCCGACGCGGTCGCGGAGGGGATCACCGACGCGGTCTTCGGCGGAGCGGACGTCGTGCTGGTGGGCGTCGCCGTCCCCCTGGGCAGTTCCGGGCTCGAAGCGGCGGTGGACACCGCCGTGGAGGAGGACGTCCTGGTGGTGGCGCCGTCCACGGCCATGGTCCAGCGGGACGCCTACGCGGCGGTTCCGGCGACCCGGAGCGAGGTGCTGGGGGTGACGGCGACCGGTACGGAGGGCGCGCCGCTGATGCCGCCGCCCGCCACGGCGGACGGTCGTATCTCGGCGCCCGACCTCAGCGCGCCCGGCCAGTCCGTGATGAGTCTGGCGCCGGGCGGGGACGGGCACGCGGTCGCGGAGGGGGACGCGGTCGCGGCGGCGTTCGTGGCCGGTGTGGCCGCCCTGGTGCGCTCCCACGATCCCGGGCTGAGCGCGGCGCAGACCGCCGAGCGCCTCGTGCTGTCGGCCTACCCGGACGCCGGCGCCGCCTTCGGGACGGGGTTCCTGGACCCGGTGGGGGCGCTGACCAGACAGATGGGGCCGCGCTCGGGGGACGCGGTCGAGGCCGAGCAGTTCGCCCTGGACCTGCCGAGGGAGCCCACGCGCGGTCGTGTCATGGCCGTGGTCGGCGGCACCGCCCTCCTGGTGACGATCTGCGCGGTCGGGGCGGCCGCCGTACGCCGTCGCAGGGCCAAGGCCGAGGCCGCCGCGACAGCCTGAGACCGCCGCGCCCGCGCCCCGACCCGGGTGGGGGCGCGTCCGGTGGTGTGGGGCAAAGAACAGGGCAACCTGTGGTGCGGGACGTTTGGGTGGCCCGTCCACCGGCCAGGCCGGGAGGAGAACCACCAACCACAGGGGGAACTCCCATGGCCCAGAACACTCCGTCCCTGCGCGTCTTCGCCTCACCCGGCCGCTACGTCCAGGGCCGGGGCGCGATGGAGCGGCTCGGCTCACTGGTCGGAGGCGTGGGAAGCAGGCCGCTGGTCCTCACCGACGACGTCGTGCGGGGGCTGGTCGGCGCGACACTGGAGCGCTCCTTCGCGGAGGCCGGGGTGCCGCTGACCTTCGAGCGGTTCGGGGGTGTACCCACCAGGACCGAGTCCGAGCGGGTCGGTGAGGTCATCCGGTCACAGGACCACGACGTGATCGTCGGTCTGGGCGGCGGCGCCGCGATCGACGCCGCGAAGGCCGCGGGCGCCAACGCCGGAGTCCCCTGGGTGAGCGCCGCCACGGTGGCCTCCACCGACGCCCCGACCTCCGCCCTCTCCGTGGTCTACACCGAGAAGGGCGCCTTCGAGTCCTACCGCTTCTACGACCGCAACCCGGCCCTGGTGGTGGTCGACACCCAACTGGTGGCCCAGGCTCCCACGCGGTTCCTGGCCGCCGGGGTGGGCGACGCCCTGGCCACCTGGATCGAGGCCCGGGCCCTGCGCGGCACCGACGCCACGAACATGGTGGAGGGACGTCCCACCCGCGCGGGCACCGCCCTGGCCCGGCTCTCCTGGGACATCCTGTGGGAGTCCGCGCTCCCGGCGCTGGACGCCGTGGACCACGACCTGGTCACCCCGGACGTGGAGGCGGTGGTGGAGGCGACCACGCTGCTCTCCGGCCTCGGGTTCGAGTCGGGCGGCCTCGCCGCCGCGCACGCGGTGCACGACGGCCTCACGGCGGTCGACGAGACCCACCACCTCGCGCACGGCGAGAAGGTCAACATCGGTTCCCTCACCCAGCTGCTGCTGGAGGGCGCGCCCACCTCCGAGGTGGAGGAGTTCGCGGAGTTCACCGCCAGGGCGGGTCTGCCCACCACCCTGACCGAGGCCGGGCTGGGGAAGGCCGACGACGCGCTGCTGGACCGGGTGGTCGCGGCCGCGACGGCCCCGGAGGAGACCATCCACAACCTGCCGTTCACCCCCTCGCACCGGGACGTCCGGGACGCGCTGCGCGCGGTGGAGGGGGTCGGCCGCCGGGTGCGGAGGCGCGCCGGTCTGGGTGAGCCCCGCGCGCCGAAGGGCTGAGCCCGGCCCCCGCGACCCGCCGTCGAGCGGGCCGCGGGGGGACACCCCGGCTCGGGCCCCGCCGGTACGGGCCGGGGTGCTTCGGGCCTCCCGGCTCCGGCCCTGCTGCCTAGTTCAGGCCCTTGCGGGTGAGGAGGGGGCCCATCCCGGGCTCGCGGCCGAGGAAGTCGGTGACCGCCTCCATCGGGTCGACGCTCCCGCCCCGGGACAGCACCTTCTCCCGGAAGCTGTCGCCGCCCGCGCGGGTGAGCCCGCCGTGCTCCTTGAACCACTCGACGCTCTCGGCGTCCAGCACCTCGCTCCACACGTAGGAGTAGTAGCCCGCGCTGTAGCCGTCGTCGGAGAAGATGTGCTGGAAGTACGCGCTCCGGTACCGGGGACGCACCAGCGGGTGCAGTACACCGGCCGTTTCCAGGGCACGCGCCTCGAAGGCCGCCGGGTCCTCGACGGTCTCGCCGGGGGCCAGGCGGTGCCAGGCCCAGTCGAGCAGCGCGGCGCCCAGGTACTCGAAGGTGCCGAAGCCCTGGTTGAACTGGCTGGCGGCGGTCAGCCGCTCCACGAGTTCGGCGGGCACCGGCTCACCGGTCTCGTGGTGCCGCGCGTAGTGGGACAGGACCTCCGGCCACAGCGCCCACATCTCGTTGACCTGTGACGGGAACTCCACGAAGTCACGCGGCACGCTGGTGCCCTCGACCCGGGGGAACCGGACCGCGGACAGCAGGCCGTGCAGGGCGTGGCCGAACTCGTGGAAGGCCGTCTCCACCTCGTCGAACGTGAGCAGGGTGGGCCCGGAGACGGGCTTGGCGACGTTGAGGTTGTTGACCACCACCGGCCGCTCGTCCAGCAGGTACGACTGGTCGACCAGGTTGTGCATCCACGCGCCGCCGCGCTTGGTCGGGCGCGCGTACGGGTCCAGCAGGAACAGGCCCAGCGGGGTCCCGTCGCCGTCGAACACCTCCCACGTGCGCATGTCGGGGTGGTAGCCCGCGAGGTCCGGGCGCTCGGTGAACGTGACGCCGTAGAGCAGGGTCGCCGCGTGGAGGACGCCGTCCTCGATCACCCGGCCGAGCTCGAAGTAGGGCCGCAGCACGCTCTCGTCGAAGTCGTAGCGGGCCTTGCGGACCTGCTCCGTGTAGTACGGCCAGTCCCACGGCTCGATCTCGTGCCCGGCGTGCTCGGCGAGCACCCCGGCCTCCTTCTCGACGTTGCGCAGGGCCGGGCCGACCAGCTGGCCGAGCCGCTCCTCGACCGCCTCGACGGTCTTCGCCGTCTGGTCCGCGACCTTGTAGGCGGCGTGGTCGGGGTAGCCCAGCAGCCGGGCGCGCTCGGCGCGCAGCTCGGCCATGCGGGCGCCGATCTCCAGGTTCTCCGGGGCCCGCTCGGCGCTGAGGGTGTACAGGCGCTCGCGGGTGGCCCGGTTGGTGAGCTGGGCCAGCGCGGGCTGCACAGTGGTGTTCAGCAGCGGGAGGACGTACTCGTCGCCCTGCCTGATCGCGCTGATCCGGGCCTCGTCCAGGCCGTCGAGGTCGGAGACGTCGGTGGTGACCAGGGCGGACTCGCCGGTGGCGCGGACGACGTTGCGGGAGAACTCGGTGCCGAGCTCGGCCAGGCGCGCGTTGAGCTCGCGCAGCCGCTCCTGCTCCTCCTCACCGAGGTCGGCCCCGGCGTTGACGAAGTCGAGGCGGTACCGCTCCAGCAGCCAGGCCTCCTGCGGGTCGTCCGTGCTGACCTGCTGGATGCGCGCCCACAGGTCGCGGTTGAGGGAGATGGCGTCCCGGTGCCGGGTGGCGCGGGGTGCGACCTGCTTCTCGATCTCACGGATGCCGTCGGTGGCGTCGGAGCTGGTCAGCGTGTTGAGCACGACCTCCACCCGCCGGAGGGTCGCACCGGAGCGCTCCAGGGCGGCGATGGTGTTGTCGAAGGTCGCGGGCTCCGGGTCACGGGCGATCGCGTCGACCTCGGCGAGGTGTTCGGCCACGCCCTGTTCGAAGGCGGGCAGGAAGTGCTCCTCGCGGATCGCCGCGAAGTCGGGAAGACGGTAGGGCAGTTCGCTGGGGGACAGGAACGGGTTGACGGTCAAGGGGTGGTGCTCCTCGGTTCTTGAGGGTGGACGCTCGTGCCGTTCTACCCTGCCGCCGAGCGCCTGTCACCCCCTTACCCAGGGCTGACGGCCCGTCACCGGGTCCGGGTCCCGCGCTGTTCTGGGGCGGGTCCGGCCTGGGCCGCGCGGGCGCCTCGGGGCCTCGTCCCGCGCAGGTCCCCGCCCCCTGGTTGGATGGTCGTGACCCAGCGCACACGGAGGTGTCAGTTGACCGAGACCACGGGTGTCCCCGGCCCCTGGGGGACTCGCCCGCTCCTCCGCTCGGCCCTTCCGCCCACCGGTGATCCCGACCTGCGGGGCCCCCTCCACTACGTGTGGTGGCTGATCGCCTCCCAGCCGTGGCGGGTGCTGCGGGGCTCCTTCTACGGCACCCTGTGGATGCTCGGGCTGGTGTTCCCGCCCTATCTGCTCGCCCGCGCCATCGACGACGGCCTGCGCGCCGAGGACTCACACGCCCTCGTCCTGTGGGCCGGGATCGCCGCGGTCGCGGCCGTGGCCACCGCGACCGTGTCGATCCTGCGACACCGGACGATGTCCCTGGTCAGGACGGACGCCGCGCACCGGACCATGCGCGTGCTCACCCGTCACTCCACGGTGCTGGGCGCGTCCCTGTCCCGCCGGGTCTCCTCGGGTGAGCTCTCCACGGTGCAGGCCTCGGACGTCCTGCGGATCGCCAACATCCTCACCCTGACCGGACCCGGGGTGGGATCGGTCGTGGCCTACGCGGGCGTCTCGGTCCTGCTGTTCACCATCTCGCCGCTGCTCGCCGTCATCGTCGTGCTGGGAGTCCCGGTGCTGGCCGCGGTGGTCGGCCCGCTGATGGGGCGGCTGCACGGCCACCAGACGGTCTACCGCGAGCACCAGGGGCGCACCACCGCGCTGGCCGCCGACATCGTGTCCGGCCTGCGGGTGCTGTGCGGGATCGGCGGCAGGGAGCACTTCGCCCGCCGCTACGAGGACCGGTCCAGGGAGCTGCTGCACCAGGGCTACCGGGTCAGCGAGACCACCAGCTGGTTCCACGCGGTCAGCGCCTGCCTGCCGGTGGTCTTCCTCGGGGCGGTCACCTGGGTGGCCGCGCGTCTGGCGGTGGACGGGCAGATCACCGTGGGCGAGACCGTCGCCGTCTACGCCTACGTCGCCATCCTCATCCTGCCGGTGTTCTTCCTCATCGAGGGGGCCAGCGCCGTGATCGAGGGCCTGGTGTCCGTGCGCCGGACCCTCCGCCTGCTCACCCTCGACCCCCCGCCCACCGGCAGCGGCCGGGACCTGCCCGGCCCTGAGGAGGGCGCGGAGCTGGTCGAACCCGTCTCCGGGGTGCGTGTCCCACCGGGCCTGACCACCGCCCTCGTCTCCGCCGACACCGGGGCCGCGGACGTCGTTGACCGGCTCGGCCGCTACACGGCCTCCGACACCCGGTGGGGCGGGATCCCGCTGCGCGACGTGGAGATCGGGGAGGTGCGCCGACGCGTCCTGGTGTCCGACAACGAGTCCTACCTGTTCGCCGGGGCGCTGCGCGAGGTCCTGGACCCGCACGGCGACCACACGGACGCCGAGATCGGGACCGCCCTGCACGTGGCGGGCGCCGACGACGTGGTCACCTCGATGCCGGACGGGCTCGACTCCGCCGTCGAGCCGCAGGGCCGCAACCTCTCCGGCGGGCAGCGCCAGCGGGTCCGACTGGCCCGGGCCCTGCTCTTCGACCCCGAGGTGCTGCTGCTGGTCGAACCCACCTCCGCCGTGGACGCGCACACCGAGTCGACCATCGCCGAGCGGCTGCACGAGGCACGGTCGGGCCGCACCACCGTGGTCGCGGGCACCTCGCCGCTCCTGCTGGACCGGGCGGACCTGGTGGTCCTGCTCGTGGACGGGCGGGTCACGGCGGTCGGCACCCACGGGGAGCTGCTCGACCGACCGGACTACCGGACGCTGGTCTTCCGTGGGGCCTCCGACGACGAGAACGGCCGGGGCGGCGCCGACGACGAAGGGACCCCTCGATGAACCACGCACTCCCGGTGGCGGACCGCGCCCAGGTCCGCCGGGATGCCCTCCTGCTGCTGCGCGCGGAGCGCGGGCGGGTGGTCCGGGTGGTCCTGCTGACCTGTCTGGCCACCGGCGCCGGGCTGGTCGGCCCGTATCTCCTGGGCCGGATCGTCGACAGGGTTCAGGCGGGTACCGCCACCCTGGGGACGGTGGACCTGCTCGCCGCCGGCGTGCTCGCGGCCGCCTTCGTGCAGCTCCTGCTCACCCGGTACGCGCGCCGAGCCGTCTACCGGTTCGGGGAGGACGTCCTGCGGCGCCTGCGTGAGGACTTCGTGGGACGTGTGCTGTCCCTGCCGACCCGGGTGGTGGAGCGCTCGGGCACCGGCGACCTCACCACGCGCGTCTCCGCCGACGTGGGGAACGTGGGCGCCAGCCTGCGCGGGGCTCTGCCGGAGATCAGCATGGGCCTGCTCCAGATCCTGGTGCTGGTGGCCGCGATCACCTGGCTGCACCCGCTGCTGGGGCTGTGCGCGCTGCTCGGCTTCCCCCTGGTGTGGCCCGCCGCTCGCTGGTACCTGAGGCGTTCCCGCGAGACCTACCTGGCCGAGGGGACGGCCCTCTCCACCGCGTTGGAGGGCACCACCGCCACCGCCGAGGGCGGTCGCACCGTGGAGGCCCTGAGCGTCCAGGCGGACCGCCGTGGGGTGACCGACCGGGACGTCGGCGTCCTGTACCGGGCCCGCCGGGGCAGTCTGCGGCTGCGGTCGGTGCTGTTCCCCGTCGCGGAATCGGTCTTCGTGCTGCCCGTCTCCGTCACCCTGCTGGTGGGCGGAGCCCTGTACCTGGACGGCGGGATCGGCCTCGGCACCCTGGTGACCTGCCTGTTGTACGTGCAGCAGATGGTGGACCCGATGATCGGCGTCACCCAGCGGCTCGAGGAGCTCCAGCGCGCCGGGGCGTCGTTCGCCCGGCTGAGGGGCGTGCAGCGGCTGCCGGAGGAGTCGTCGGACGGGGGTCGGCTTCCGGCGGACGACCGGATCGAACTGTCCGGTGTCCGCTACGCTTACGTGCCCGGCCACGACGTGCTGCGCGGGATCGACCTCAGCGTGCGCCCCGGGGAACGGCTGGCCGTGGTGGGGCCGTCCGGGGCGGGTAAGACGACCCTCGGCCGTCTGCTGTCGGGGGCGGACGCGCCGGGCTCCGGGCACGTGTCGCTGGGCGGGGTGCCCGTCTCCGAGCTCTCCCCTGGGGTGCTGCGCGAACGGATCGTCCTGGTCAACCAGGAACACCACGTGTTCACCGGAACCCTGCGGGAGAACCTGGCGATCGCCGCCGCCGAGGGCGCCGACGTGGACGACGCCGCCCTGGCGCGCGCCCTCGACGCCGTGGACGCCGACTGGGCGCGAGAGCTCCCGGACGGCCTGGACACCCGGGTGGGTTCGGGCGGCGAGGCCCTGTCCCCGGCCCGGGCCCAGCAGGTGGCGCTGGCCCGCGTGGTGCTGCTGGATCCGCACACGGTGGTGCTGGACGAGGCCACCTCCCTGCTGGACCCGAGGACGGCGCGGCACACGGAGCGGTCGCTGGCGGCGGTACTGGAGGGCCGGACCGTGATCGCGATCGCGCACCGGCTGCACACCGCGCACGACGCCGACCGGGTGGCCGTGGTCGTGGACGGGCGCGTCACCGAGCTGGGCTCGCACGACGAGCTCATCGCGGCGGGCGGAGCCTACGCCGCCCTGTGGAGCTCCTGGCACGGCACCGACTGACCGCCGTACCCCTCCCCGGCCCGCGCACCTTGGGCGGGGCGGGTTCGGGACGGTGGCCTCGGCGGCACCACGGCCGGATCAGGCCGGGGTGAGGAACTCCAGCCGGTTGCCGTGGTTGTCGAAGGTGTGGAAGCGCCGGTGGCCCGGGAGGTTTTCGTCCCAGGTGATCGCGTATCCGGCCGAGGTGATCCGCTCCGCGAGGGTGTCGAGCTCCCGGACGAGGATGCCGGGGTGGGCCTTGCGCTGGGGGGTGAAGTCCTCTTCCACTCCCAGGTGGATCTCCAGACCGTCCGCGCGGACCCACAGGCCCCCGCGCGCGGCCAGGGCCGGGGGCTTGGCGACCTCGACGAAGCCGAGGACGTCCACGTAGTAGGACCGGCACGCGTCCTCACCGCCCGGGGGCAGGCAGATCAGGACGTGGTGCAGGCCGAAGCCGAACCCGGTGGAGGTGTCCGGAGCCGTGTCCCGGGGGTCGGGGTGGGAGTCAGCCATACTGTCGCGTCTCTCTTGGGGGAACGGGTCGGGAGGATCACCGGGAGGGGCTCTCAGTCGAGGATCCCGTTCCCGGTACGGGCCCGCGCGAAGATCTGGCGGAAGGCCAGCATCGCGAGGGACAGCCAGCAGGCGGCGGCCAGGAGCATCAGCCCCACGGAGGCCAGGACGGTCACCGCCGGGGCGCCCGCCTCGACCGCCCGCACGGCGGCCAGCCCGTGGGTGACCGGGAGGGTCTGGGCCACCCACTGGAGCGGGGCGGGCCAGAACGAGACCGGTACCATCGCGCCGCAGATCGCCGTCACGCTCACCGTCGTCACGGTGCTGATCACGTTGCGGGCCTCGGAGAAGACCAGCGCGGCGGAGGCGACGAGCAGCGTCATGCAGTAGGTGGACAGGCAGGTCAGGATGACGATCCCGACCAGCAGGGGGACCTGCCACCACGTCCAGCCGATACCGAAGAACGGCGGGACGGCCAGCAGGGCGATCGAGGTGGTCACCATCGCGGAGACCGGCATCTCCAGGCTGCGACCGAAGTAGTGCGGGCCGGGTTCGACCGGTGACGCCGCCAGCAGCCCCATCGTGCCCGCCTGGCGGTCCCAGCAGGTGGAGGCCACCGCCAACATCGCCTCGGCCACGCAGAGGGTCAGCGCGGCGCCCAGGACGACGTAGCGGGTGTACTCCGGATCCCCGACGAGCGCGCCGACCGCGCTGTAGAAGACCACCTGGGACAGCAGCCGGACAAGCCAGCCGAACAACCAGGTCCGCCACGTGTAGAAGGCGTGGAAGTCGGCTCGGGCGATGACCGCGCTGTGGAGCACCGTGCGCGCGGCCCGAACGGGCGAGATCACCGTTCTTCCCCTCATCAGACGCGGGCCAGGGTGCCCTCGGCGCGGGCGCGCCGGAGGAAGCGGACGAGCGTGTACGAGCCCACCGCCAGGGCGAGCGCCCCCAGGGCCAGGACGGTGAGCAGACGGAGCGCGACCGCCTCGACCGGCGCGGGCGTCAGTGAGTCGCGGAACAGGTCGGCGGCCCAGGACAGGTACAGCACCCGGCTCACGCCCTCGACCCAGCCGGGGTAGAGCGCCACCGGCACCATCACCCCGGCCAGCAGGAACATGGGCATGGACAGGGTGTTCTGCACGATCCTGGCGTTGGGCGTGGCGAGGAACAGGGCCGAGAGCGCGCTGGCCGTGGCGGCGGTGCCCAGCGCGGTGGCCACCATGGCCAGGAGGAACACCACCGGATGGTGGACGGTGATCCAGTGGCCGAAGCCCAGTCCCGCCACCAGGACCGCCAGGGCGAAGGCGGGCAGCGAGACGAGCATCGCCCCGCACAGGCGCCCGAAGACCAGGGACGGCAGGGCGACCGGGGAGGCCACCAGCGGCTCCAGTCGGCCGTTCTCCCGGTCCTCGCTGATCATCTCGCCGGAGAACATCAGGGCGGCGGTCCACAGGGACATCAGGGTGGGGGCCACCACGGCGTAGGCGGCGAGGTCGGACCGGCCGGAGTACAGGACCATCGACATCAGCACCGCCGTGGTGAACGGGGTCCCGACCAGGGTGAAGTAGGTGTCGGCGCTGCGGGACATGGCCCGGGTCTGGAACCCGAAGCCCAGGGCGAAGGAGATCGGCAGCCGCCTCACCGGTCCACCGCCATCCCCCGGTCGCCCACCAGGTGCAGGTACACCTCTTCCAGGGTGGGGCGACTCAGGGAGACGTCGCGGATCTCGGCGTCGACCAGCGCGCGCTGGACCGCCAGCGTGGCCCGCGGGGTCTCGGTCTCCACCCGGGTCAGCCCGTCCTCGGTTCCGGTCACCGACACCACGCCCGGCAGGGCGCCCAACCGCTGCCGGAGCGGTTCGGGGACCCCGCGCGCGTCCACGCGTTCGTAGGCGGAGACCAGGTCACCGACGGTCTCCGGGGTCTCGGTCATCACCAGTGCGCCCTGATCGATGAGGGAGACCCGGTCGCTGAGCGCCGCCGCCTCGGCCATGTCGTGCGTGGTCAGCAGGATGGTGGTGCCGCCGCTGCGCAGCTCCCCCACCAGGGTGCGGAAGTCGCGTGCGGCCACCGGGTCCATGCCCACGGTGGGCTCGTCCAGGATGAGCACCCCGGGGTCGGAGACCAGCCCTCGGGCCAGGTGGAGCCGCTGCTTCATGCCCCGGGAGAACCCGCCGACCCGGTCCCTGGCGCGGTCCGCCAGGCCCACGCGTTCGAGGAGTTCCTCGACCCTGCGGCGGCGCCGGGCCCCGCTCAGCCCGTAGACCGAGGCCCAGAAGGTGAGGTTCTGCCGTGCGGTGAGCCGGTCGTAGGCGCCCTTGTCCCCGCCGAAGACGATCCCCAGGGAGCTCTTGACCCGTGCGGTGCCGGTGACGACGTCGTGTCCGAGGACCCGGACGGTTCCGGAGGTGGGGAGCAGGACCGTGGAGATGATCTTGCACAGCGTGGTCTTGCCCGCGCCGTTGGGGCCGAGGAGCCCGTGCACCTCGCCTTCGGGGACCTCCAGGTCGATCCCGCGCAGCGCCTCCAGGGGGTCACGCCCCTTGCGCTGGTAGACGCGCCTGAGACCGCTGATGTCGAGGGCACTCACGTGCTGACTCCTCCGTGGGGGTGGGGGCGGGATCGGAGCGGGCAGCCGTGGGCAGGGGCGCGCCGTGGGGGAAGGGCACGGGTCAGACGGTAGCCGAGGACGCCTCCCCGGGGTCCGACCGGGGCTCGCGGCGCGCGCCTCAGCACGTCGCGGCAGGCCCCGTGTCCACGGTCGGGCCGGTGCGGAGACGTACCCGAGAGCGCCGGTCCGCCGTTCGACCGGGCCTCACGTGAGGGCGCCCCGGGTCGTCGCGGTCGGGGTCCCCTAAGGAGCGGGGTCCGGGCGCGGGGACGGACGTTCGTGGATGAGCTCCAGGCCGTCGATGTCGTCCCACTGCTCGCCCACGTGCTCGAAGCCGAACCCGGCGATGGTGGCGTTCGAGGCCGCGTTGTCCGGCCGGATCGAGGCCCGCACCACGGCGACCTCCGGCTCCGCGTCGGCCCGGCGGAGCAGTTCGGTCAGGATGGCCCGCGCGTAGCCCCGGCGCCGCAGCTCCGGCACCACGGAGTACCCGATCTCGACCATCCGGCGCTCGTCCGGCGGCCCGTGGAACCCGGCGTGGCCCACCGCCACTCCGTGCTCGTCGTCCACGACCACGCTGGTCAGCCACCCGGCGCGGCTGGGCACGGCCTGGATCTGACCGAGGCGGTAGCGGCTCAGCCAGCGCATCTCCTCGGTGGCGAAGTGCTCACCGAGCTCGACGCCCACGTGGGCGCTGGCGGTCACCGTGTCCCCCTCCGCGAGCGCGGCGAGCACGGGCTCGGTCATCTCCACCAGCCGCACCGTGGGGGCGGTGGAACGGGGCGGCGGGGAACTCGGCGCGTCTGTCACCCCTCCATCCTTTCCCGGCCGCACGGTCCGCACAACGTGTTTCCCCTTTCCCCTGCCTCTGAGCACCGGTTTCGCACCGACCGTCACCGGTCTCCGCGACGATGGGAGCCCGTCCGCACACCGCTTCGAGGAGCACCCATGACCGACCTCCACCGCTGCGCCTGGGCCCGGAACGCCTCCGAGCTCATGACCGAGTACCACGACCACGAGTGGGGGCGGCCCTCACACGACGACACCTACCTCTTCGAGATGCTCGTCCTGGAGGGCGCCCAGGCCGGTCTCTCGTGGTCGACGGTGCTGAACAAGCGGGAGAACTACCGGAACGCCATGGACGGCTTCGACGTCGAGCGGATCGCGGCCTACGGACCGGCCGAGACGGACCGGCTCCTCGCCGACCCCGGCATCGTCCGCAACCGTCTCAAGGTCGCCTCCGCCGTGCGCAACGCCCAGGCCTTCCTGCGGGTCCGCGAGGAGTTCGGCGGCTTCGACCCCTATCTCTGGGGGTGGGTCGAGGGCACGCCGGTGGTCAACGACTGGACCGTCCCGGAGGAGGTGCCGGTGACCACCGCCCTGTCCGACCGGCTCAGCCGGGACCTCAGGAAGCGCGGCTTCAACTTCGTGGGCAGCACCATCGTGTACTCCTACCTCCAGGCGACCGGAGTGGTCGACGACCACCTCCGGGGCTGCCCGGCCAAGCCCGCCTGATCCTTACCGTACGCTGTACTGTACGCACTACGGAAGGATGCGCCTTGACCTTTCTCATCGCCGGAGCCACCGGCACCGTCGGCCGCGAGATCGTCCGGCAGCTCGTCGCCGCCGGACACCCCGTGCGCGCGCTCACCCGCGACCCCGAACGCGCCCGCGTGACCGAGGGCGCCGAGGCGGTCCGGGGGGACCTCACCGACCCCGACTCCCTCATGCCGCACCTCACGGGGGTCGAGGGCCTGCACCTCATCACCTTCGGCGGAGACGACTACGCGCCGCTGGAGACCGGGCCGCGCCTGGTCGAACTGGCCGTGGACGCGGGCGTGCGCCGGGTGACGGTGCTGTCCGACTTCCACGAGGGCGGCGTCCAGGAGGCCCTGCGCGCGAGCGCGCTCGCCTGGACCTTCCTCGACCCGGTCGAGTTCATGTCCAACCTGCTCTCGCACGCCGAGGAGATCCGCAGCGAGGGCCTGATGCGGGTGTCCCGCGACCAGCCGAGCGCCATGGTGCACGAGGCCGACATCGCCTCGGTGGCGGTCAGCGCCCTCACCGAGGACGGCCACGGCGGACGGTCGTACCCGATCAGCGGTCCGGAGGCCCTGACCCCCGCCGAGCAGGCCGAGCGGCTCTCCACCGCGATCGGCAGGGAGGTCGCGCTGGTCCGCCTCGGCCCGGACGAGACCGCCCGGCGCCTGCGCGCCGAGGGACACGACGAGGAGTACGTGGCCTTCGCCCTGGACCTCGCGGCCAACCCCCCGGAGGTCGGTGGGCAGGTCCAGGACACCGTCCTCCGTGTCACCGGCCGGCCAGGCCGCACCCTGGCCCAGTGGGCCGCCGAGCACGCGGAGGAGTTCACCGCGTAGCACACCCGAGAGCACCGACCGGGCCTGACACCCGCCCCCACCAGGCGGGCGCCTCCTTCCCCGGCCCGTCGGGCCCGCTCCGCCTCCCGGGCGACCCCGTTCACGAACGTGCCACACGAGCCTGGCCCCCGCCAGGACCCAGGAACACCGCATCCACCTGGGAGGACGCATGCCCCCAAGAAAACCTTAGGCCATAAGGAATTAATCGGTCCCGGCCGGGCGTTCCCTCTCCGTACGCCGTACTGTACGGCGTACGGAGAGAAGGGAACCCATGGCTTCCACAGCACGTCCCGCCGTCAGCGCGCGGGGGATCGGCCGCAGGTTCGGGACCGCGTGGGCCCTGCGCGGGTTCGACCTGGAGGTCGAGCGGGGCAGCGTCCACGGACTCCTCGGACCGAACGGAGCCGGTAAGTCCACGGCCGTCCGGGTGCTCACCACCCTGATCCGCGTGCACGAGGGCACCGCCGAGGTCGCCGGACACGACGTGGCCACCCAGGGCGCCCAGGTCCGGCGACGGATCGGTCTGGTCGGCCAGAACGCCGCCGTGGACGAGATCCTCAGCGGCCGTCAGAACCTGGAGCTCTTCGGCCGCCTCCACCACCTGGGCGCGCGCGCCGCCACCCGCCGGGCCGACGAGCTCCTGGAGCGCTTCGGCCTGTCCGACACCGGGAGGCGCCCGGTCGGCACCTACTCGGGCGGGATGCGCCGCAGGCTCGACCTGGCCGCCGGGATGGTCCTGAGCCCTCCGGTGATGTTCCTCGACGAACCCACCGTCGGCCTCGACCCGCGCGGCCGGGACGAGGTCTGGTCCGCCGTGCGTGACCTGGTCGGCACCGGCACCACCGTCCTGCTGACCACCCAGTACCTGGAGGAGGCCGACCGGCTCGCGGACCGGATCTCGGTGATCGACACCGGCCGCGTGATCGCGGAGGGCACACCCACCGAACTGAAGGCGAGGATCGGCGGCGACCGGATCGACGTGGTCGTGCGCGACGAGGGCGTCCTGGCCGAGGCCGCCGCCCTGGTGGAACGGGCCACCGGGCACACCGTGACCACCAGCCCGGAGGAGCGGCGGCTCAGCACCGAGGTGGACGATCGCGCGGCCTCCCTGACCAGGGCCGTGCGCGCCCTGGACGAGGGCGGCGTGGCCGTGGCCGACGTGGTCCTGCGCGCCCCGAGCCTCGACGAGGTCTTCCTGCACCTGACCGCCCCCGCACAGCGGGACACCACCACGGAGGTCCAGCGATGAACGACACCGCGCGCACCCCCGCCCCGCACGTCGAAGCGACACCTCTCGGCCCCCTGTCACGCCTGGGATGGGCTGCCGTTGACGGATGGACGGTGGCGCGACGCGACGTCCTCCACTGGTGGCGCCAGCCGTGGGAGCTGCTCTTCGGGCTGCTCTTCCCCGTCCTCATGGTGCTGATGTTCGTGTACCTGCTCGGCGGCGCCATGTCCGTGCCCGGCGGTGGTGACCACACCGAACACCTCATGCCCGGCATGTTCGCGATGGTCATGGTGTTCGGCCTCGGGGAGACCGTCACCGCCGTGACCACCGACGCCACCCGGGGGATCACCGACCGGTTCCGGTCGATGCCCATGGCCGCGTCCGCCGTCGTGGTCGGACGCTGCCTCGCGGACATGCTCAGGTCCACGATCACCCTGACCGTGCTGGTCGGGTTCGGAGCACTCGTGGGCTGGCAGTGGCACGGGAGCACGGGCGCCGCCCTCGCCGGGTTCGGGCTGCTGCTCCTGCTGCGGTTCGCCCTGGTGTGGGTGGGGATCCACGTCGGCCTGGTGATGCGCGGTCAGGGCGGGATCGCCGTCATCCAGACCCTGGAGTTCCCGATCGGCTTCCTGTCCAACGCGTTCGTGGCCACCGCGACCATGCCGGTGTGGCTGGGCACGGTCGCGGACTGGAACCCGATGTCGTCCACGGTGGCCGCCGCGCGCCAGCTGTTCGGCAACCCGACCGTGGCCGGGGAGTCCTGGATCGCGCAGAACCCGCTGCTGATGGCGGTGGTCTGGCCGCTGGTGCTGGTCCCGGTGTTCGCGCCGCTGTCCGTGCACCGGTACCGCTCCCTGGGCGGCTGACTCCGCCCCCGCCCCCGCGTCCCCTCCGGCGCGCGGGGGCGGGGTTCCACGGACGTACACTGACCCGTACGCCCTACGGACCCAGTACCAGGACGGACCGATGTCCCCGCAGAACAGCAAGAGTGGCGATCCCGCGCGCAGCCTGGCCCTGCTGTGGCGCACCCAGGAACCCGCGAGCCGCCGCAGGGGGAAACCGGGGCTGAGCGTCGACCGGATCGTGGTCGCCGCCACCGAACTGGCCGACGCCGAGGGGCTCGACGCGCTGTCCATGCGCCGGGTCGCGGAGGCTCTGGACGTGGGCACGATGTCCCTGTACACCTACGTCCCCGGCAAGGGCGAGCTCATCGACCTCATGGTGGACGCGGCCTACGCCGACCTGGACACCGGCGACCGGTCCGGCACCTGGCGGGAGCGCCTGCACCGGATCGCGCACGCCAACCGCGACCTCTACATCCGCCACCCGTGGATGCTCCAGACCGTCACCACGCGCCTGCTCGGCCCGAACCTCATCGCCAAGTACGACCACGAGCTCTCCGCCGTGGACGGTCTGGGGCTGAGCGACGTCGAGATGGACTCCACGGTCAGCCTGGTCAACGGCTACGTGGAGAGCACGGCGCGGCAGACCGTCAACTCCGAGTGGCTGACGCGGGACTCGGGCATGGACGACCAGCAGTGGTGGCGGACCGCCGACCCCCTGCTGGCCGCACTGGCCGACGAGTCCCAGCACCCGACCGCCGCCCGGGTGGGCGTGTCGGTCGGCACCACCCACCGGGCGCTCTACGCGGCGGACCACGAGTTCACCTTCGGCCTGGAGCGGGTCCTGGACGGCGTGCAGGTCCTGGTCGACGCCCGCTCCGGTACCGACCAGGTCGGGATGCGTGGGGGCCGCGCCGGTGGCGACGGAGCCGTCACCTGAGCGGCCACTCCCCCGCTGTGCGCTGCCACGCGAGCCGCGCGGCCTCGCACAGCGGGGTTCGCACCGGGGTCGGCCGTCCGGGCCTCCGCCTCAGCGCTCCAGCGCCGCGGCCGCCCGCGCGAGCTCGGTGACCTCGTCCCAGCGGCCCTCACCGACCAGCGCGGCGGGGGTCAGCCAGCTCCCGCCCACGCAGCCCACGTTCGGCAGCGCGAGGTAGCCCTGGGCGCTCCGCGCGGTGATGCCGCCGGTGGGGCAGAACCGGACCTGCGGCAGCGGACCGGTGAGCGACTTCAGGAAGGCCGTCCCGCCGGAGGCCTCGGCCGGGAAGAACTTGAGCTCGGTCAGCCCGAGCTCCAGCAGGGCCATCGCCTCCGACACCGTCGCCACCCCCGGCAGGGCGGGCAGTCCGGTGTCGGCCATCTCCCGGGCGAGGGCCGGGGTGCACCCGGGGCTGACGAGGAAGCGCGCGCCCGCCTGGGCGGCGGCGCGGGCCTGCTCGCCGTTGACGACGGTCCCGGCGCCCACCACGGCCTCCGGCACCTCCTGGGCGACGCGCTCGATGGCGTCCAGGGCCGCCGGGGTCCTGAGGGTGACCTCGATGCCGGGCAGGCCGCCCGCCACCAGGGCGCGCGCGAGCGGCACAGCCTGGTCCGCGTCCTCGACCACCACCACGGGCATCACCGGTGCGAGGTCGAGCACGTCCGCACCTGAGCGGGGGATCGTCGTCATGGCTGTCTCCAAGTGGTCAGTGGGTACCGATGGTGAGAGTGGGCGGCGGACCCGGGGCCCGTCCGGGCTCAGTGGCCGAAGACCCCGGCACCGGTCTCGGCCGGGCCGACCGCCCCGCGCAGGGCGGCGAACAGTTCGCGTCCGGTCCCGGCGGAGGAGTCCACCGTGGGCCGGGCGTCCTCGCGCCCGTCGAGGTCGGCCAGGACCTCCAGTGTGCCCCGGACCGCGTCCAACCGGATGGTGTCGCCGTCCCGGACCCTGGCCAGCGGGCCGCCCGCCTCCGCCTCGGGCGAGACGTGGATGGCGGCGGGCACCTTGCCCGAGGCCCCGGACATGCGCCCGTCGGTGACCAGCGCGACCTTCTGCCCCCGGTCCTGGAGGACGGCCAGCGGCGGGGTCAGCTTGTGCAGTTCCGGCATGCCGTTGGCGCGCGGCCCCTGGAAGCGGACCACCGCGACGAAGTCCCCGGTGAGCTCACCGGCGGCGAAGGCCGTCTGGAGTTCGGCCTGGTCCGCGAAGACCCGCGCGGGGGCCTCCACGACGTGCCGCTCGGACGCCACGGCGGACACCTTGATCACGGCGCGGCCGAGGTTGCCCTCCAGCATCCGCAGTCCGCCGTCGGGGGCGAAGGGGTCGTCGGCCGGTCGCAGCACGGTCGTGTCCGCGCTCTCAGTGGGTCCGTCCACCCAGGTCAGCTCGCCGCCCTCGGTCAGTTCGGGCACCCGCCGGTAGTGGTCCAGGCCCGGTCCGGCGAGGGTGCGGACGTCCTCGTGCAGGAGCCCGGCGTCCAGCAGGGTACCGATGAGGAAGGCCATGCCACCCACCTCGTGGAAGCGGTTCACGTCGGCGGCGCCGTTGGGGTACATGCGGGTGAGCAGCGGCACGGCCTCGGAGAGCGCGGCGAAGTCGTCCCAGGTCAGCTGGATCCCGGCCGCGCGGGCGATGGCGACCAGGTGCAGCGTGTGGTTGCTGGAGCCGCCGGTGGCCAGCAGCGCGACCACCGCGTTGACGACGGCCTTCTCGTCGATCTGCTCACCGACCGGGGTGTGGTGCTCGGTCAGGGCCGTCAGTCCCAGCACACGGCGTCCGGACTCGGCGGTCAGGGCCTCGCGCAGCGGGGTACCGGGCTGCTCGAAGCTGGCCCCGGGCAGGTGCAGGCCCATGACCTCCATGAGCATCTGGTTGGAGTTGGCGGTGCCGTAGAAGGTGCAGGTGCCCGGTGAGTGGTAGGCGGCGGACTCGGCTTGGAGCAGCTCCGTGCGGCCGACCCTGCCCTCGGCGAACTTCTGGCGGACCCGGGCCTTCTCCTTGTTGGGCAGACCGGAGTGCATGGGGCCGGCGGGGACGAACGCCACCGGGAGGTGCCCGAAGGAGAGGGCGCCGATGAGCAGGCCGGGCACGATCTTGTCGCACACGCCGAGCATGAGGGCGCCGTCGAACATGTCGTGGGAGAGCGCGACGGCGGCGGACATCGCGATGACGTCCCGGCTGAACAGGGACAGTTCCATCCCCGCCCGGCCCTGGGTGATGCCGTCGCACATGGCGGGCACCCCGCCCGCGAACTGGGCGACGCCGCCCGCCTCCGCGACCGCCTTCTTGATGACGGCCGGGTAGGTCTCCAGCGGCTGGTGGGCGGAGAGCATGTCGTTGTAGGCGGAGACGATCGCCAGGTTGGGGGTGACGTCCCCGGCCAGGGAGAGCTTGTCACCGACCCCGCAGGCCGCGAAGCCGTGCGCGAGGTTGGCGCAGCCCAGGGAGGTGCGGGCCGGGCCCTGACCGACCGCCTCGCGGACACGGGCCAGGTAGGCGGAGCGGGTCGGGGCGCTGCGCTCGGTCAGTCGCCGGGTGACCTCGTCGATCACCGGGTGGACGGCGGCGGGCGTCCCGGTGCCGGGGGTCGCGGTGCCGGGGTTGTGCGCGGTCATGCCTGCTCCTCTTCGTGCCACGTGTTGCCGGAACGGCCGATGAGCCGCTGCGCTCCTGCGGGACCGGAGCTTCCGGCGGGGTAGGTCTCGGGGGGTGAGCCGAGGCCGTTCCAGGCCTCGATGACGGGGTCCACCCACCGCCACGCGGCCTCGACCTCGTCGCGGCGCATGAAGAGGGTGGAGTCCCCGGCCAACACGTCCGTCAGCAGCCGCTCGTAGGCCTCGGGAGAGCGGGTGGCGAAGGTGTCGGCGAAGCTGAGCTCCAGCGGGACCGGCCGCAGCCGCAGCGCACCGGCGCCGGGCGTCTTGGCCAGCATGGTCAGGTGTATGCCCTCGTCCGGCTGGAGGCGGATGACGAGGCTGCCCGCTCCCGAGGCGGTGGCCCCGGGGAAGATCGTGTGCGGGACGTCGCGGAAGCGGATCACGATCTCCGAGCGGGCGCGCTCCATGCGTTTGCCCGTGCGCAGGTAGAAGGGGACGCCCGCCCACCGCCAGTTGGCGACCTCGGCGCGCAGGGCCACGAAGGTCTCGGTGTCGCTGGTCGCCGGGCCGCCCGCCTCGTCCAGGTAGCCGAGGACCTCCTCGCCCTGGACGGTCCCCCGCGTGTACTGGCCGCGCACGGTGTGCTCGGAGACCCGGTCGCCCGTGATCGGTCTCAGGGACTGGAGGACCTTGAGCTTCTCGTCCCGGACGGCGTCGCGGTCGTAGCTGGCCGGGGGCTCCATGGCGGTGAGGCAGAGCAGCTGGAGCAGGTGGTTCTGCACCATGTCGCGCATGGCGCCGGAGGAGTCGTAGTAGCCGCGCCGCCCGCCCACGCCCACGGTCTCGGCGGCGGTGATCTGCACGTGGTCGATCCACCGGGCGTTCCACAGGGGTTCGAGGAAGACGTTGGCGAACCGCAGGACGAGCAGGTTCTGCACCGTCTCCTTCCCCAGGTAGTGGTCGATCCGGTAGGTGCGGGACTCCTCGAAGACCGCTCCCACCTCGTCGTTGACCGCCTGGGCCGAGGCGAGGTCGCAGCCGAGCGGCTTCTCCATGACGACGCGGGACTCGGGGGTGACCAGGCCCGCGTCCCGGAGCCCCCGGCAGATGGCCCCGGAGATCATCGGCGGCACGGCGAGGTAGAAGACGCGGTCGCGGCCGGGGGTGAGGGCGGCGGCGAGGTCGGTCCAGCCGGAGGGGTCCCCGCCGACGTCGACGGTCACGTGGGAGATGCGGCCGAGGAAGCGCCGCAGGACGTCGGGCTCGACGACCTGGACGGCGCTGTGGCCCCGGACGGCGGAGGAGGCCTTGTCGCGCAGGTCGGCGTCGGTGAGCCCGTCCCGCGAGACCGCGACGACCCGGGTGTCCCCGCCCAGGTGGCCGTCGCGGTCGAGGAGGTAGAGGGAGGGGAGGAGTTTACGCATCGACAGGTCACCGGTTCCGCCGAAGACCACCAGGTCGGTGGGGCTGGGCGCGGGCTGCTGCGGCATTCGTGGGGCTCCTGCGGGAGGGGGACGTGCGAGGGGTGGGGCGGGGGTGGGGGGAGGAGACTGCGGCGCGGGGGCGAGGGGTGCTGTCCGGGGTCCGCGGTCCGGTTTCGACCCTAATCCCACTATGGTAAAAATCCAAGCACACTTCCTAACATTAATTTACATAAGTGCACGAACTTCAAGCCACACCGTCGAGTGAATGGTTGAATGACAGGCATGGCCAGAACCCCCGGACGCTTGTCCTCCACCGCCACCAGCGGCCACATCCTGGAGATGATCCGCACCGGCAGCGCCACCAGCCGTTCCGAGATCGCCCGGGCGACGGGGCTCTCCCGGCCCTCCGTGGCCCTGCGGGTCACCGAACTGATGGACGGCGGACTGGTCACCGAGGGGACCCGCGCCGCCTCCAGCGGGGGCCGCCCGCCCACGCTCCTGGAGTTCAACGCCGCCAGCGGGCTGATCCTCACCGCGGCCCTCGGCATGGCCCGCAGCCAGGCCGCCGTGTGCGACCTCGACGGTCGGGTGCTCGTACGCGCCCCCGGTTCGCCCCGCATGGAGCTGGGGCCGGACGCCACCGTGCCCTGGCTCCTGGACACCTGGTCGGAGCAGATCGCCGGGCTGGGCCGCTCCCCTGAGGAGGTGCGCGGGGTGGGCATCGGGCTGCCCGGAACCGTGGAGTTCCACGCGGGACGGGCCGAGGACCGCCCCTTCCTCGGCAAGTGGGCGGGCGTGGCCCTGGGCCCGCTGGTCGCCGAGCGCTTCCCCGTCCCGGTGACGGTGGACAACGACGTGAACGTCATGGCGCTCGGTGAGCACATCGCTGGCGGGCACGGCCACACCGACGACATGGTCTTCGTGAAGGTCTCCACCGGGATCGGCGCCGGGCTGGTCTCCGGCGGGCGCCTGCTGCGCGGCGCCCTGGGCGCGGCCGGGGAGATCGGCCACGTCCCCGTGCGCGACGGCGGCGGCCTGCCGTGCCGCTGCGGCAACACCGACTGCCTGGAGGCGGTGGCGGGCGGGCGCAGGCTCCTGGTCGAGGCGGCCGAGCGGGGCCGTGAGGTGGCCGGACTCCAGGAGCTGGTCGCGTTGGCGGCGGAGGGCGACCCGGTGGCGGTCACACTGGTGCGCGAGGCCGGGCGGCGGCTGGGCGAGACCCTGGCGGGCGCGGTCAACCTGCTCAACCCGGAGCTGATCGTGCTCGGCGGGGACCTCTCGGAGGCCTACGACCACCTGGTGGCGGGGGTGCGGGAGGTGGTGTTCCAGCAGTGCACCGCCCTGGCCACCCGCCAGCTGAGGATCGTGGCGAGCACGCTGTGGGACGACGCTGGAGTACGCGGCTGCGCGGCGATGGTCAGTGAGGAGATCCTGTCGCCGGAGGCCGTGAACGAACTCCTCGCGGGCTAGCCCCGTCGTCCACAGGCTGTGGACAGCGGATGTTTACCTGGATCGGGGTCGGGCAAGCGGTAGGGAGGACGAACTGTCGATCCTGCCCCCATCTGCCCTGACCTGCGAAGGCGCCGCGCCAGCGAGCGCCCGATCCGTCATGACACTTGACAACGAGTACCGAACTGCCGAATAGTCACGCACCCGAGTACCGGCTGGCACTCGAACACCCTCCGCCACCCCCGCACCCCGCCGCCCCCGTCAACACCGTGGCCATGTCCCGTGCGGACCACCGCCCGGAAAGGTCTCCCGTACACATGCTGCTCGACAACCCCGCCGTGCTCGTCGTGATCGGCGCCGGTATCAGCCTCGTCACCAGCGTGGTCGTGACCGCGCTGCACTCCCGGCAGATCCGCCGCGCCGAACTGCGCACCGGCACACGCACCTCGGCCCGCAACCTCACCAGCGCCTTCATCGCGGAACGCGACGGCGACGGCGACGGCACCGACTTCCTGCGCGAGGCCGAACTCACGGTCATGTCGATGACCGACCGCAAGGCCCGCGAGCGGCTCAGCGAGGTCGTCCGTCTGCTGCGCGAACACGACCTGCCCGAGGTCCAGCAGCTGAGCGGGGTCGGCGCCGCCTCCGCCAAGCGGGTCCTGTGCGACCACGCTCTGGAGGTGCTCGGCGCCCACCTGCGCGCGGACCGACTGCCCGAGGTGCCCGCCCTGATGCGCAAGATGCTCAGCGTGGAGGAGGAGGCCCTGAGCATCCACTCCGGTGAGACGCCCAAGCCCAGCGCTCCCATCGAGAAGAGCCAGGTCACCGCCCGTCCGCGCCACACCGGTACCGCCAAGGCGGCCGGTGGTTCCGGAAGTACCGCCCGCAGAACCACCAAGAGCGCGAAGACCGCCGCCAAGCCGAGTGGCAAGGGCCGCACCACGACCGCCACCGCCGAGGAGCCGGAGAAGAAGGAGAAGGAGAGCGGTTTCTGGGACGACTGATCCCGCCGTTTCGGACAGCTCACCTCCCCCGGGCGGCGAAGACTCCCAAACCCCTACAGGGTGGGAGATCCAGCCCAAATGGTGCCTCACCACCAATAATCCGCGTTTCACCGGCGCGTCGAACACGGCTCACGGGGGAACAGATGAGACAGTCAGACACGAAAGCCGCATACGACTGCCGCCCGGCGAAGGAATTGCCCGGCGCAATTGTGGTCAGGAACCGCGCGCATGGACAACCCGAGCACGCACTCAGCGAGATATTCACCTAGGATCACTGCCACGCGCAGGTTCCGGTGTACTTGGCGATCCCTGTCCGCTGGCGTCCCGGCTTTCCCCCCAGCCTCGGGACTCTCTCTCGGCGACTTTTCGGTCAGGATTCCGGTCAGCCCGCGTGTTTCCCCCGCGCGACCCCCGCCCTCCCCGGACTCGGGCCCGTGACCCTCCAGGGTCGGTGTCCGGCCGTTGGCACGCCCAGCCGTCCGAACCCACCGAGATTGTCACGATGCCCGCTGACGAGAACCCCGCCGACTCCGGCGCGGACCTGACACCAGACGAGAACTCCGAGCCCTCTTCCCAGGTTGAGGGCACCAAGGGGACTGCGGCGGACTCCGCCGAGTCGGATGTGGAAGGGCTGGACGTGAAACGGGACGAGCCACACGAGAACGGCTCCGCGGCCGACGAGCCCACCGGCTCCGGAGCCGCCGACGAGCCCACCGAGCCCGAGACTCCCACCGGGGAGGCTCCGGCCGAGAACGAGCCCTCAGCCGACTCCGACGAGGCTCCGGAGACCGTCGTCATCGACGTCGACGCACCGGTCGCCACCGGGTCCGGAGCGGAGGACGGCGCCGAGGCCGACCCCGACGAGCCCTCCGAGGAGGACTCGGTCCAGGGTGCGCAGGCGGCGGACCGGGAGAAGGACGGAGAGGCGGACGGGGGCGACGCCGTCAGCGCCGCCTCGCCCGCGCCGGACACCGGGGACGAGGACCGCTCGGAGCCGGAGGCCGGCGCCGCCGCCGGGAAGGACGGGGACCAGGACGGGGATGACGCCGCCAGCGCCGCCGCTCCCGTGCCGGGCACCCCGGAGGCAGGGGCCAAGGACGCCCCGGTCACCGACGCCGGATCGGACGCCAAGGACGGGGACGCCCCGGGACCGGACGGTTCCGAGGACGGTGCCACGGCAGCCGCCGCTCCGGTCAAGGGGAACAAGCGCAAGCGCGGCCGCCTGCGCAGGACCGTCATGTGGACGTCCGCGTCCCTGGCCCTGCTCCTGGTGCTCGGGGTGGGCACCGCCTACGCCTACTACCACTCCCTGCGCTCCGGCATGGTGCAGCACGACATCGAGGCCCTGCTCGGAGACGAGGAGCGGCCGGACAAGATCAGCGACGCCGTCAACATCCTCTTCATCGGGTCGGACGGCTACGAGGAGGACAGCCCCGCCTACTCGACCGAGTTCGAGGGCGAGCGCTCGGACTCCCTGATGCTCGCGCACATCTCGCCCGACAACCGCGTCTCGGTGGTCAGCTTCCCGCGCGACTCGCTGGTGCAGCTGCCCCAGTGCGACGCGTACGGGCAGACCGAGGGCACCTACGGCTACTTCGGCATGATCAACGCAGCGATGTACCACGGTGGACCGCCCTGCGTGGTGAGGACGATCGAGACCCTCACCGACATCCGGGTCGACCACTTCGTCCACCTGAGCTTCGCGAGCTTCCGCGACGTCGTGAACGCCATCGGCGGGGTGGACATGTGCATCCCCGAGCCCATGGAGGACCGCAGGTCGAAGCTCAGCCTCGACGCCGGTGACCAGACCCTGGACGGCGACCAGGCACTGTCCTTCGTCCGCGCCCGCTACGACATCGGTGACGGTGGCGACATGGGGCGCATCGACCGGCAGCAGATGTTCCTGGCCGCGCTCGCGGACCAGGTGACCAGCAGCGACGTGCTCAGCAGCCCGTCCAAGCTCAACGGCATCCTCCAGGCGGTCGCCCAGCACAGCGCCACCGACCGCGAGCTGTCACTGGACCGAATGCTCTCCATCGCGGTCACCATGGCCGACGTGGACCTGTCCGACATCGCGTTCCACACCGTTCCCTGGTACCAGGCGCCCTACGACCCCAACCGGGTCATGTGGCACGAGGAGGAGGCCGACGAGCTGTTCGCCGCCGTGCGTGAGGACCGCCCGCTGCCCGCGCTGCTGGCCGACGACGCGCCCGCGCCGCAGGAGTCGCCCATGGACGAGCCCACACCGGTCGATCCCAGCCCGGAGGGCAACGCGGGCGGGGCCGAGAGCGACGCCTCGTCGCCCGAGCCGTCCGCGCGTCCGGGCGAGGGGCGCGACGCCACGTCCAACCCGTGTCAGGACGGGCTCGGCTTCGGCACCGGCGAGGACGACGGCTGGTAGCCACGCGCCAGGGATCCGTTCACGGGAGAGGGCCTCCGTCCGCGCACAGCGACGGAGGCCCTTCTCTGTGCCCCGGACCGTCGAGCCGCCATCGCAGACCACACGTGCGGGACCGACGCGTCCCTCGCCTGACCGCTCCAGCCAGACAACGGAGTCCCGCTGTTCCACGGGACCCGGCCCGCACACGCGGAGGGCCCCCGTCGCGAACAGCGACGGGGCCCCTTCACGCCCCTGTGGGATCCGGCTGTTCCATCGGAACCGACCCGGGCACGCGGAGGGCCCCCGTCGCGGAACAGCGACGGGGGCCCTTCGTGCCCCTGGCAGGGCAGGTGCCCCGGGCGGCGGGAACTCTGACTTTCCGCTGGTACGTGCCGGGAAACCCCCACAGTCCCCACTGGCACCACCGTCAACGGAAGTGGTTCCGCTCACCGCCCGAGGCGTGGTGCGCCCGCCACGACCGACGGGCGCACGTTCGTGGGCCTACAGTCCGAGCGGCAGCTGGGAGGTCAGGTCACCGGTCGGCAGCTCGCCCGTGGGGAGCTCGTTGGTGGGCAGCTCCGAGGCGAGGGGCAGCGGGGCGACCTCGGGCTCGCCCAGCTCCGGCAGGCCCTGGACGTCGACCAGGCCACCGGTGCCGATCGCTCCACCGGCCACGTCGGCGACGTCGCCGGCCTCCATGGCGCCGACCTTCTCACCCAGGCCCGAGGCCCCGTGGAGGCCGCCGTCGAGGGCCGGGTCCACGAGTTCGAGGCCCTCGACGCCGGACATCGGCAGGGTCTCCTCGATCCCCAGGCCGTCGACCGCGCCGCGGACGTCGCCCACGGTGTCGGTGACGGCCTGCTCGGTGGCGCCCACCACCTGGAGCTCCGAGGGGGCGGACATCGGCAGGGTCTCCCGGACGTCCTTCGGCAGCAGGGTGGTCAGGCCGCCGGTGAGGTCGGCGTTCTCACCCGCGTCCAAGCCGACCGGCTCGCTCATCGGGACGGTCTCGCCCAGCTGCTGGACGGGGGAGTCCAGGCCGACCACATCGAGGCCGGGCTGGTGCAGGCCCTCCTGCGCCCGGGTGCCGAGCTCCGTGACGGTGTCCTCGACGACGGCGGCGCTGGGCGCGCTCATCGACACCGGCAGGCTCCCGCCCCCGAGGCCGTCGAGCAGGCCGGTCCCGCCGAGCAGCATGGAGATCGGGTCGACCGCGCCGCCGGCCTCGCTCAGCGGCAGGGTCTCCGTGGCCTTGCCGAGGTCCAGCGGACCGACGTTGCCCGCGTTGTCCTGACCGGCCGTGACCGGGGTGTCGGTGCTGACGGTGTCGCCGACGACCGTCCCGACGGGGTTGTTCTGGTGCTGGACGTCGGGCTGGGCGGAGATCTCGCCGGGCTGGACCTTCACCAGGTCACCGAGGGGCGTGGCGATCCCCTCGGTGAGGGCGCCGGGAACCTGGTTTCCCAGGTCGCCCAGGGGGAGGGCGTCCGTGGCACCGCCGAGCGTGTCGGCTCCGGCGACTCCGACGCCGAGGGCGACGAATCCGGCGGTGCCGGCGGCCACCAGCAGGGTCCGAGCAGAGGTACGGGCGGTGTGGAACATGTGAGTCCTTCCGGAGTGAGCGTGTGTTCTGTTCGAGGGGGCGCGACGGAGCGGGTGTCGTGCCCCGTCGCGTCGGACCGTCTCCCTGGCCAGGGGCGTCGGTCCTGAGGGTGGTACTGGCGAGCTCTCCGGTCGGTGAGCCCCTGCGTCCCTGGTGCGGGCGAGCGGGTTCGATCCGGATTCAGTCGGTCGGTCTGGCGGACCACCGGCTGACGTGAACCTCGCGTTCGAGGTGCGGGGTTCACGTCAACCCCCAGAAGGTCACCGAGTGCTGGTGCCGCTGGGAAGGGTGTGGCTGGAGAAGCCGTGCCGGGCTGGTCGCGTGCGGCGCGGGACGCTCAGGGCGTACGGGCGCGGGACGCGGTCCGGTGGTCCGCTAGTCCGGAGAGAAGGTCGGCTCGTCGGCGGACTCGGCGGGAACCGAGCGCAGGACGTGCCGGGCGGCCTCGAACAGGCCGGGGGCGGGCGCCGGGGCGCCGGTGACGGGCAGGAACCCGGCGACGGCGGGCGCGAAGGCGGTGCCACCGGACGCGGGGGCGGTGCCGCCCGCGATGGTGGTGAGCGCCTCGGCGGAGCGGGGGGCGGTGTCGGTGGACCGGTCGCGCTCGGTGGCGTCCCCGGCCCGGTGTTCGACGGAACCGCGTTCCTGGGCCGCGACCAGGGCGTCGGCGGCGGGCCTCTCGGCCACCGCGCGCCGCTCGTCCGGGGCCTGGACACCGGTCTCGCGGTCGTCCTGACGGTCGTCGGCCGAGGGGTCCTCGTCCTCGGGGACCCGCACGGGTTCGGTGACCCGCGCGGTCTCCGGGGCGACGAGGTCGGTCAGGTGGTCGGGGCGCGGGAGGGAGGTCTCCCGGACCGCGTCCCGGACCTGCTGGACGGGTTCGGAGGCCTCGGCCTCGACCGCACGCGCGGTCTCCGAGGCGCCGTCGACCGCCTGTGTGGCGTGCTGGGTGGCGCGCTCCCCCACGGTGGTGACCGCGCCGCTGAGCGAACCGCCGAGCGTCTCGGTTCCCGTCACCAGTCCGGTGCCTCCCACCACGCCCGCGGTGAGCGGGTTCTCGGCACCGGGCAACTCCGAGGAGTGCGCCGGGGCCGCGGAGACGAGCCACACGGTGAACAGGACCCCGGTGACCAGACCGGCGAGCGTCAGGGCCCGTCGGATCGGTTCCGGGCACACGGCGAGGCGGACGCCGATGGCGCCGACCGTACCGTGGTATCCAGACACCGGGGGCTTCCTTCCGCCGAGTGAGCCGGTCCGCTCCGGTGGGGCACCGGGTGACGGAGGCTCGTGGTGTTCGTGTGGGGGCCCCCGGAGAACAGGGGTGCGGGGGCAGTCGACACGAGGTCACAGAGTGCCTTCCTGCGCCAACTGAACGTGACGTTAGCATGAATTGCCGGGCCGCTGTCCTCGATTGCGGGGGAATTCCCGGCCCCTCGAACAAGCTTCCTAGCAGCAAGATGTGGCAAACCGGGAAAAAACCAACGACAATTCAGGTATTAGCCCTCAACCCCTCAACGGCTCTGCGGAGGTTGAACCACACATGACCAAGATCCCCCAGAGCCACCGGTGGTCCCCGAAGTCCCTGGACGAGCTCCTCGCGGATGTGCACTCCCAGATGAACCCGGGGCTCTCCGCTCAGGGGAGGATGCACTCTCTGCTCCAGGCGGTCCTGGACATCGGTGGCGATCTGGACCTGGCGACCGTACTGCGGCGGCTCACCGAGGCCGCCGCGCACCTGGCCGAGGCCAGGTTCGCCGGGCTGGGCGTGATCGGTGAGGACGGCGGTTTCACCGAGTTCATCCCGGTCGGGTTCACCCAGGAACAGGCCGAGCGGATCGGCCGGTTCCCGCACGGCAAGGGCGTGCTCGGCACGCCCTCGTTCGAGCAGGCCACGCTCCGCCTCTCCGACCTGCGCGACCACCCGGACTTCGGTGGGTTCCCGGAGGGCCACCCGAGGATGTCGAGCTTCCTCGGGGTGCCGATCCAGGTGCGCGGCGAGGTGTTCGGCAACCTGTACCTGACCGAGAAGGAGAACGGCGGGGAGTTCGACGAGGAGGACGAGACGATCGTGACCGCGCTGGCCACCGCCGCCGGTGTGGCCATCGAGAACGCCCGCCTGTACGAGGAGACCCGGCTGCGCGAGCGGTGGCTGGCCGCCTCCACGGAGATCACCACCCGGCTGCTGTCGGGGGCCGACACCGACGAGGTGCTGGCCTACATGGCGGCCCAGGCCAGGGAGATCGCCCGTGCGGACACCGCCGTGGTGATGCTGCCGGATCCGCACGCGCGCGGGCACCTGTTCGCGGAGTTCGCGGACGGTCCGATCGCGCAGGAGATCCTGGGGACCCCGGTGGAGATCCAGGACTCCTCCTGCGGCTGGGTGTACGAGACGGGTGAGGCCGAGGCCATCCCCGACCTGCGCCAGGCCAACTGCCCGATGCTCACCCACCGCGGCTACGGCCCCGGGCTGCTGGTGCCGCTGGGGACCCCCGGCAACACCCGCGGGGTCCTGCTGCTCGGCAAGCTCTCCGACAGGGCGCCGTTCGACTCCAACATCAGGCGCATGCTGCACTCCTTCTCCGTGCAGGCGGGGGTGGCGCTGGAGCTGGCCGAGGCACGGCGGGACAGCGAGCGGATCGTGGTCCTGGAGGAGCGGGACCGGATCGCCAAGGACCTGCACGACGTGGTGATCCAGCGGTTGTTCGCGTCCGCGATGACCCTCATGAGCACGGTCCGGCTGATCAGCTCGACGGAGGCCGGGGAGCGGGTCCAGCGCACCATCGACGAGCTGGACGGCACGATCCGGGAGATCCGGTCGACCGTCTTCGACCTCCAGCACCCGCCCAGCCGACGGGACACGTCGCTGCGGGGGCAGATCCTGCGGTTGGCGGAGAACACGGCGCACAGCCTGGGCTGCCACCCCGGGGTGAGTCTGGACGGACCGATCGACGCGTCCGTCCCCGACGAGGTGGGCGAGCAGCTGCTGGCGGTCCTCGGGGAGGGACTGACCAACGTCGCCCGGCACGCCCGCGCCACGGAGGTGCACGTCTCGGTGACGGTGGAGGAGCAGTCGTCCACCGGTCGCCCCACCACCCTGGTCCTGACCGTGACCGACAACGGGGTGGGACTCCCCGAGGGGGGCCGCCGCAGCGGGCTGCGCAACCTGGACCAGCGGGCCCAGGCCCTGGGCGGCGGCTTCAGCGCGGGGCGGGGCGAGGACGGCGGCACGGTGCTGGTGTGGAGGGTTCCGGTTCCGGAGGCCGACCCGCAGGGGTGACTCTGGGGCGGTGCGGATCCGGCGGCGGCCCGGTCCCGGGGAACCGGGGCCGGGCCGCCGTGCTCCACGGGCCGGGCGGACCACGGGCCGCCGTGGCTGTCCGGCACTGGGTGGTCATCCGCCCCGGGCCGGGGCGGCCGTGATCCACGGAGCCGGGGGCGGACCGTGGTCCGCCGTTCCGTCCACGCCGTGAGTGGGCTCAGGCGGTGGCCGTAAGCCGCGCCCGTCAGGCGGTACCGAGGGCCTCCGTGGGGTGCTGGGCGGCGGCACGCAGCGCGGGAACGATCCCGGCGACCGCGCCGATGGCCACCGTCGCGACCACCGCGCCCGCCCCAGCCCACCAGGGCAGGGAGACCGGCCAGCCGCGCAGCAGCGCGTACCCCGCCGTGGCGAGGGAACCCAGCAGCACCCCGAACACCCCGCCCAGCGCGGACAGGGCCATCGCCTCCACCAGGAACTGCCCCCTGATGTCGCGGCGGGTGGCGCCCAGGGCGCGGCGCAGACCGATCTCGCCCCGGCGCTCCAGGACGGAGATGACCATCGTGTTGGCCACTCCCACCCCGCCCACCAGCAGGGCCACCCCGCCCAGACCGAGCAGCAGCCCCTGGAAGGTCTGGTCGGCGGCCTGCTGGGCCTCCAACGCGTCCGACGGGCGGGACACCCTGACCTCGTTCGGCTTCTCCGGGTTGGCGTTGCGGCCCACCTCGTCCCGGACCCGCTCCACGTGCTCGGGGTCGATCCGCACGTACACCGTGGAGGCCTCGCCCTTGGCGCCGAGCACCTCCTCCGCGACCCTCTGGCCGACCAGTGCCGCGTTGTCCAGCTCCGGTGCCAGCTCCGATCGCTCCAGCACGCCGACCACGGAGAAGTAGGTGTCTCCGATGAGCACCAGCGTGTCCGGGGTGATCCGGTCGACCCCCAGGCGACCGGCCGCCGACGCGCCGAGCACGACCGCCGGGTGGTCGGAGGTGGCCCCGTTCAGCCACGTGCCCTCGGCCATCTCGGCCCGGACGGCCTCCAGCAGGTCGAGGTCGACGCCGTAGGCGGCGATCCCGCCGGACTCGGCGCTCGGGACGAGGTCGCTCCGGTAGACGTTGGCGCCGCTCACCTGCTCCACCTGGGAGGTGTGCTCCACCTCCGGCATCCGGTCGATCCGCCCCCGCGCCTCCTCGGGGAGCTTGGCGGCCTCACCGAAGAGGTTCTCGCCCGGAGTGACGGACAGCAGGTTGGTGCCGAGCCGGGCGATCCGCTGGTCGAGTTCGGCCTGGCCGGAGGAGGAGACCCCCACCACCGCGACCATCGCCGCGATCCCGATGGCGATGCCCAGAGCGGAGAGCACCACGCGGGTGGGCCGGGCGCGCAGCCCGCTCGACCCGGTCCGCAGGCGGTCCACCAGGGAGAGCCGGGCGGGGCGGAGCGGTGACCGGCGGTCGCGCCACCAGCGCGGGAGCCCCCTCACCGACCCGCCTCCGCCCGGTTCCGGGTGCCTTTCGAGCCCGGGGCGGCGCCCGGCGTCGGAGAGCCCTGCGAGCCCCGTGGGCCAGTCGGGGTCCGTGCGTCACCTGTCTCGCGTGGGTCCCCCGGCTCGTCCGAGGCGCCCGATCCCCGCAAACCACCTGAGGCCTCTGGGCCACCCGGAGCCCGTGGGCCCCCCGGCTCGCGTGCGTCACCCGCCCCGTGGAGCTCACCTGCCCCCCGTGGGTCTCCCGACTCTCGCGAGGCACCGGAGTCCGCGACCACGCGGCCGTCGCGCACCTCCACCCGGCGGGGCAGGGAGTCTGCCAGCTCCCGGTCGTGGGTGATGACCACGACGGTCACCCCGTCCTCGTTCAGCTCCCGGAGCACCCGCATCACGGCCTCACCCGAGGCGGTGTCCAGTGCCCCGGTGGGTTCGTCGGCCAGCAGCAGCGGTGGAGAACCCACCACGGCCCGCGCGATCGCCACCCTCTGCTTCTGCCCGCCGGAGAGCTCGTGCGGACGGTGGTGGGCCCGGTCCGCCAGCCCGACCCGTTCCAGGGCCCTACGGGCCCGCCATACCCGGGTCCGGGCGGGCACACCGGCGTACAGCAGCCCGTCGGCCACGTTGTCCACGGCGTACACGTTGGGCGCCAGGTGGAACTGCTGGAAGACGAACCCGATCGTCCGCGCCCGGAGCGCGGCGAGCTGGTCGTCACCGAGCTCCCCGACGTCGTAACCGAACACGCGCACGCTCCCGGAGGTCGGGGCGTCCAGGGTGCCGAGCAGGTTGAGCAGCGTGGACTTCCCCGACCCCGAGGGGCCGACGATCGCGAGCATCTCCCCGCGCTCCACGCGCAGGTCCACCCCGTCCAGCGCGCGTACCCCGCCCGGATAGTGGCGGCTCACCCCGGTGAACTCCACGGCGGTCATTCGGGGACCACCACCTCGGTACCGGCGTCGACGCCGTCACCGGTCACCTCCACCAGCCCGTCGGAGAACCAGCCGGTCTCCACCGGCACGTCCCGCACCGTTCCGTCGCCGTCCACCACGGACAGCCCGTAGCCGCCGCCGGAGAGGGCGATCAGCGCCCCCACGGGAGCGGCGAGCACGTCCTCACGCGACTCGCCCTGCGCGAGGACCTTGACCGGCGCCTGGTCCAGGAAGCCCTCGGCCCCCTCGGCGTCCGCGTCCAGGGAGACCAGCACCTCCACAGTGGGCGAACCCCCGCCGCCACCGCCGGGCTCGTCCTCCTCCACCTGGGCCACGTCGCCCACGGACTCCACCTCTCCGGTGACCGTCTGGCCGTCCGGCATCTCCACGGTGACCTCGTCGCCCTCGTCCACGAGGTCGCGGTCGCCCACCTTCAGGTCCACCCGGACCACGCGTCGGGTGGACGCGGTGGTGACCAGCGGCGTCGCGGGGCCCACGTTCTCGCCCACCGCGGCCTCGTGTCCGGTCACCCGGACGGGGCCGGAGGTGTACCAGATCTGGTGCGGCTCGACCGTGCCCGTGACCTCCATGCCGTCGGTGTCCCGCTGCCAGCGCTTCACCGCCTCGGCGGTGAGCCAGGTGTACTCGTCGTCCACGGTGAAGCCGCCGTACCCGAGCTCGGAGAGCGCCTGCTCGAACTGGCGCACGTCCGGCCCCTTGGAGCCCGGCTCCAGGGTCCGGTAGGCGGGTGTGTCGCCCCGCAGCAGGACCACGGGGCGGCCGTCGACCTCCCAGACCCGCTGCCCGGCGGAGCGTTCGGCGCCCTCCTCGGGGAGCCAGGTGAGCACGCCGTCGGAGCGCGCGAAGAACGAGCCGCCGCCCGCGTACCCGAGGACGCCGTCCAACCGTTCCTCCCGCAGGAGGGTGGTGCGTTCGACCGAGGCGGTGGCGCCGGGGGCGGTGGTCTCTTCCTCCTTGGCTCCCTGGGGCCAGCCCCAGACCGTCACCGCCGCTCCCGCGCACAGGACCGCGAGGCTCAGGAGCGCCGCCGCCAGCCACACGAACCCCTTCCCCCGACGGGGCCGAGGCGGCTCCTCGTCACGGGTCTCCTCCTCGGGAAGGAGGTCGGTGTCCGTGCTCACGAGTCGCCCTCGACGGATTCGAGTTCGACGCCGCCGCCCTCTTCGGCACCGGTGCAGGTGCTGACCGCCGCCATGTGCTCGTCGTCGTCGGGCTCGATCGGGATCCCGAGCCCCATTCCGGGTTCGGGGTCCGGGACGTCGACGCCGTTCTCCCGCAGGCACTCGGCGATCCGGAGGTCGATCTCGAACTGCTCCTCCTCGGAGGGCGCGTTCTCGTCCACGGGGAGGAGCGACTCGCACTCCTCCATGGCCGCCATCATCTCCTCGTCGGGCTCCTCCATGGTGGGGAGGGAGATCATGCCGCTGTCCGGGTCGGGGTCGGGCATGTCGAAACCGGCGTCGCGCATGCAGGCGGCGTAGTCGAGCATCGCCTCGTCCATGGACTTCTCGGGGGCGGCCTCCGGGTCCGCCGCGTCGTCACCGCCGAGGGCTCCGCAGCCGGTGAGCAGGAGCCCGGCCGCCGCCGTGGCCACGGCCGTGAGGGTCAGTGAGCGCATGTGGTCCTCCTGGTCCGGGCGCCGGTAGGGCCGACGCCGCTGGGTGGGTGCACGGCACATGTCAGCGGGAGCGCGGTTAGCCGGTGGTTAGGGTCCTGCGGCCCCCGGTCGCCCGGTCGCGGGGGCTTCGCGGGGTTAACCTCGGCCTAACCGGGCGGTGGATAGTGCTGGTCAGTCGGGAACGCCGACGATCGGCTCGGGGCGAGGGGAACGCATGCGCATTCTGGTGGTCGAGGACGAGCCCGACCTGGCGGAGACCGTGGCCGAGGGGCTGCGCGGTGAGGGCATGGCGGTGGACGTGTGCCACGACGGCGACACCGGCCTGGAGATGGCCACCGTGCACGACTACGACGTCGTCGTCCTGGACCGCGACCTGCCGGTGCTGCACGGGGACCAGGTGTGCCTGCGGATCGCGGAGGACCCCGGGGTGCAGGCGCGCGTGCTGATGCTCACCGCCGCCGGTGGTCTGGAGGACCGCGTGGACGGGCTGGACCTGGGCGCCGACGACTACCTGGGCAAGCCCTTCGCGTACCTGGAACTGGTGGCGCGGGTGCGGGCCCTGGGCCGTCGGGCGCGTCCGGCGGCGCCGCCCACGCTGAGCCGGGCGGGCCTGGTACTGGACACCACGCGGCGGACGGCGTCCCGTGACGGGCGCGCGCTGTCGCTCTCCCCCAAGGAGTTGGGGGTGTTGGAGGAGCTGCTGCGCGCGGACGGTGCGCCGGTGACCGCGACGCACCTGATCGAGAAGGTGTGGGACGCCCACCTGGACCCGTTCAGCGGGGTGCTGAAGGTGGTGGTGCACGGGCTGCGCCGCAAGCTCGGTGCGCCCGCGGTGATCGAGACCGTGCCCGGCCACGGCTACCGGATCTGACGTGGCCGCGCCGCACTCCGCCGTCTCCGGCGTGACGCGTCGATGGCTGGACCGGTTCGCCAGCCTGACCCTGCGGACGAAGCTCGCCCTCGTCTACACGGGGGTCTTCGCCGTCGGCGGGGCGCTGCTGCTCTCCGCCAACTACGCGATGGTCTCCGCGAGTCTGGAGATGCGGGGGGTGGAGCTGTCCACGACGGCGGCGCTGCCCACCAGCGATCCGGCCGAGACCCTCGTCATTCCGGCTCCGACCGTTCCCGCGCCGACCGGCGAGGGCGGGGAGCCGGGAGAGACCGGGGAGGCGGCCCCGACCACCGACTGGGTGGCGACCGGGGCCGAGCCCCTGGCCGTCCTGGTGGACGACTACCAGGTGGGGGTGTTGTCGGACCTGCTCCTGAACTCGGTGCTGATCCTCCTGGGCGTGACCCTGTTGGCGGCGTTGGCCGGGTGGGTGATCGCGGGCGGGCCGCTCCGGCGGCTGCACCGGGTGACCGACGCGGCGCGCACCCTGTCCGAGCACGACCTGCACAGCAGGTTGGACCTGAGGGGGCCCGACGACGAGTTCCGGGAGCTGGGTGACACGTTCGACGGGATGCTGTCCCGGTTGGAGCGGGCCTTCGACTCCCAGCGCCGGTTCGTCTCCAACGCTTCGCACGAGCTGCGCACGCCGTTGTCGGTGCAGCGTGCGGCGCTGGAGGTGCCGTTGGCCCAGGACCGGGTCCCGGACGATCTGCGGCCGACCTTCCGCCGGGCGTTGGATTCGGTGGCGCGTAGTGAGGCGCTGATCAGCGGGCTGCTGTTGCTCGCGCGGTCCGATCGCGGGCTGGCGCGGACCGAGGAGGTGGACCTGGCCGAGGTGGCCCACGGTGTGGTGGCCCAGCACGCGGGGGCGGCCGAGGAGGAGGGGGTGGACCTGCGGGTGGACGCGGAGCCCGCTCCGGTGGACGGCGATCCGGTCCTGTTGGAGCACCTGGTGCGCAACCTGGTGGAGAACGCCGTTCGGTACAACGCCACCGACGGGTGGGTGGAGGTGCGGGTGCGCACGGCGGCGGGGCGCACGGTGCTCAGGGTGACCAACTCCGGGGCGGAGGTGGGTGACGCGGAGGAGCTGTTCGAGCCCTTCCACCGTGGTGACGCGGCACGGTTGCACCGGGACCGGCCCGGGAGCGGGCTCGGATTGTCCATCGTCCGTTCGATCTCGACGGCCCATGGCGCCAAGGCCACCGCGAGGGCACGTCCGGAGGGGGGTCTGGTGGTCACGGTGGGTTTCCCGGAGTTGTGAGCCGGGTGGGCCCGTCCACCGCAAGGAGGTCCCGCAGCGCCGGGTACACCGGTTCCGAGGTGCGACGGCGATGCGGTGACCTGCGGCGGAACGGCCGCGGAGACGCAACTCACCGTGACGAAAATACGCAACGAAAGCCGACCCCTGCTGCTGGGGCGCTCCCGGCGGCGGTCGCCGTAACGTTTCTCCACCGGGTTATCCACAGGCTGGGGACAAAAACAGGTCCGGCCACTCCTCATCGGCTTACGGTCGATGGCGCGAACCTGAATATGGAGAGGGAACCGTGGTTACTGTGGAGTCATCTCGTTGCGCCCCCAGGTAACGGAGGAGCCCCTCGATGCGTTGTGGAAACTGCGGACGGGATCAGTCCGTTGCGGTGAGCAGGCGTGGTAGTTCTCTGATCGAGTCGATGATCCAGTCCGTGTCAGCGCGCACCTCCGGCTGATCCGCCCACAGGTATCCCCAAGGGCCGCGACGGATCAGCGCCGACCGCAGCCCGGCTTCACGAGCGGGAAGAACATCGTTGTCACGGTGGTCACCGACATACACGATCTCCTGGGGTTCCCCGGGGGCCATGGCGATGACGCGGGCGAAAAAGTCGGGGTCGGGTTTGGCGACGCCCCACTGTCCGGACGTGGCGATGGCCTCGACCGGAAGGTTCAACTCTTGGAGGAGCTGTCCGGCACGGGCAGTCTGGTTTCCGGCGACCCCCACCCAGAGTCCGGCGTCCCGCAAGGCCTGTAGCCCGGGTCGAACGTCGGAGTAGAGGTCCACGTCCTCGATGAGCTCCCCGCGGCCGGCGTCCTCACGTCGTTGGCGCTCTTCGGCGAGATCGAAGCCTCGACGGAAGTAGTCGAAGGTCTCCGCGTTGTTGCGCCCCTCGGCAGTCACAGCCCCCAGTACGGCGGAGAAGGTGTGGAGGGGGACGTTGAGCCAGTCAGCCCACCGCGCCCATTCCCGAGTGTCGTCGATGAGGGTCTCGCCGACGTCGAAAACCACGGAGCGAATCATGCTTGTCCTGCTCTTTCCAGACATGACGTGCGTCTCTCGGCGTTCAGCGTGGGACCAGCGACGGGTCGAGACATCCGCCCATGTACGCGCTGGCCAAGCCGGGGCCTTTGAACACCGCACATAAAGCGAACGGTACCCACGGGAAAACTCACACGAGATGAGCAGCCTGAGTAGCCTCCTCAGTCCCTAAGCGCTTCAGCGAGGTCCCCTGCGGCGGGGTGTCCGTCGAGGTCATCCACGAGGTGGAACAGCCGGGCGCGTGTGTTCGCCCGCAGGGACCCGGCCGGGACCGTCTCCAGGACACTCATCCCCAGAACGGAGGCGTTGCGCGGGTCCCTCCTGGTCGCGTAGGTGCGGGCGAGGATCGTCGTGGCCGCCGCCCACCCCGGCGAGCCCACGCGTTTCAACCGGATCGACGTCTCGGCGTGTCGGGCGGACTCGCTGGAGTCATGGTCGAGGAGGGCCTCGGCCAGGTGTTGGTGGAACTCGGCGCGGTCGAATCCGAACCGTCCTGGCTCCTCGCGGTCGGCTGCGTCCATGTGACGCCGCGCCGTGGTGATCGCGTCGTCGAGCCGTGCCCGATCCCCGAGGGCAGCCAACGGCCGAAGTCGGCACCACGCGGTGATCTGAGCACGCTGGAGGTCGTCGTCAGCGAACGCCTCCGCCTGGTGGGCGAGCTCCAGAGCCTCGGTGCGACGGTCCTGGGACATGGTGACCATGGACTGGGCGCCGAGCGCCCACGCGGCCAGGCGGCGTTCTCCCAGTTCCTCACCGACTCTCGCGGCGGTTCCGAAGTGGATGAGCGACGCGGGGACGTCACCGGTGTGGTGGCCGAGACTGCCCAGGAGGCCGGACAACCATCCGACGACCCGTCGCATGTCCATGGAGGTGGTGTTGCCGTTGATGAGCAGGGAGCGGCAGCGCGCGACTTCTGCTGCGAGCACCCGTGGTGGGTAGTCGCTGTATCGGGCCGCGTAGAACTCCACGGCGCGCTCAGCCAGATCGACCGTCCCGGCACCGGGGCCGTTCAGGGCGATGCTGTCGGCGACCGCGGTGAGGTCGGGGTAGGCGTCGGGCTGCATGGGGCCCTCCTGTCGCGGGTGCGGTGTGAGGTGACCGTACCAACCGGTGAGGCCTCTGAGCTGAGGGATACCCAAGCGTGCCCCGCAGGTACCGGCCGGGGTCGGACATGTGGCGACGCCAGTGGTCCACCATCTCCAGTTCGGCCCACGTGGTGCGACGTGCAGACCAGGTCGCGCCCATCCTCGCGCGACCAGGGCGCCCCACAGGGGTCCCTGCGGGTTCACGGACAGGACCCCCTTTTCTGGGCGTGACTACAGCGGGAGCTCCGCGATCGTGAGATTGAGGTCGCGGATCATGACCTCGCTCAACTGCCGGAGCTGGACCTCGGTCACCTTCGCTCCGTGGAGCGAGGCCAGCCCGGACAGGTTCGACAGGTCGCTGCCGCGCAGATCGGCACCGGACATCTTGGTGTTCTTGATGTCCACGGCGAAGGTGCAGTCGTCGAAGACCGCATCGCGCAGGTCGCTTCCGATGATCTCGGTTTCCTTGAAGGAGCAGCCGACGAACGCCACGTCACCGGTGACCTTGACCTGCTCCCAAGTGGAGTAGTCGAACTGGCAGTCCTCGAAGAGCACGTCAGTCATCGACACGCGCGCCAGGGACACTGCCATCAGCCGTGAGCCGGTGAACCGGCACCGGTTCAGGGTGATATCGACCAGACGGTGTGAGGTCAGGTCGAGGGAGGCGAAGTGGGTGTTGGCGACCTTCTCCTCCTCAACCGGGCTGAGGTAGGGCCAGGCGCGCACCTCAGGCTCGTCGTCGCTGGGCAGGAGCACTTTCGCACCCCGGATCTCGGCGGTCTGCACAGGGGTCCCCTACTTCTTCCAGTTGTCCCACGTCGAGCGGTTGTCCCAGGGGCCCCCGCCGACGTTGTCCCAGGTGTCGCGGTTGTCGAACAGCCCCACGGGGGTCGTCGGTCGGAGCCGGTCGATCAGGTCGGCGGTCCGCTCGGATGCTTCAAGTCCGGTCAGAGTCGTCATCGGTCACACTCCCATCTTCTCGCCCAGAGCGCGGACGAGTTCCTGTTTGGCGTTGCGGCAGTAGGTGGTTTCGGTGGTGGTGAAGCGGCCGGTTTCGAAGTACTTGTTGGAGGCCTGTCCGCCTTGGCAGAAGGTGAAGAACTCGCAGGTTCGGCGGCATTGGCGTATGCCGTCCAGGTGTTCGCCGACGTAGGCGGTGTTCGGTGCGCGGGTGAGGATAGTGGGCAGTTGCTCGTTCAGGACGTTGCCCAGGGCGAAGTCGTCGTAGTGGGCGTTCTTGACTCCGAGCAGTTCCGGGGAGAGCACGACCACGTCGCCGTTGGTGCCGATGGTGGGGATGAGGTCGAGCAGGGCGGTTTCCCACCGCTCCTTGTGTCCGGCTCTGACGTCGGCCAGGTAGCCCAGGAGTCGGTCAGCTTCGCGGACGCGGAGGGTGCTGCCGTTGTCGATGTGGTCGAACATCGTGCGCCAGAAGCGGCGGACGTGGGCGGGGTCGATGTCCTGGCGGGTGTCGTTGGCGCCTTCGAGTTCTTCGATGTTGAAGCCGACGCTCTTGGCTCCCAGGCCCTCGAAGAAGTCGAGCAGGGCGTGGGGGTGGGTGATGGTCTGTGCGGTCACGACACAGATGGCGGTGAAGTCGATCCCGCGGGCTCGGAGGTGGGAGATGCCGCGTTCCACGCGGGAGAAGGCGGGTCGGTTCGACCAGTCCACTCGGGACAGGTTGGCCGCCGCCGGGCCGTCGATGCTTACTCCGACCCGGAAGTCGTATTGGGTGAAGAAGTCGCACCAGGCGTCATCGATGAGGGTGGCGTTGGTCTGCGCGCAGTGACGGATCCGGCCTTCTCGGCGCAGGGGCTCGAACGCCTCCACGAGGTCGCGGAAGTGCTCGCGGCGTGTGGTCAGGGGTTCGCCTCCGTGCCAGACCACATCCACGACCTCGCTCATGTTCTGTGAGTCGATGCCGACGGCGAGGGCTCGGGCGACCTCGATCGGCATCTCGGTGCGGGTCTTTCGCTCGTGGACCGGCAGGTAGCAGTAGGAGCAGTTGAGGTTGCACAGCGTGGTGGGTTGCAGGATCACCGAGTGGAAGTGGGGGGCTAACACGGCACCCTCTCTCTAAGGAGGTCAAGCGGGAGGCCAAGGAGCGGCACTTGCTGTCGAAGGAGCAGAGACATCGGCGCAACGGTCTCGGACGTTGACGGGCGGAGCCCGACGCATGTCGGGCCCCGGTCTGTGGGTGGTTCAGGTCAGGAAGCTGATCTGGTGGGTGAGGTTCTGGCCCACGATGTCCAGAGAGTTGAGGCCCAGGTGCAGGGTGGAGCTGATGGCGGTGGCGGGCCATGCCCACCAGGGGCGGGGCGCCCTGTGACGGCCCCGGGGAAGAGCGGGTTCCGGTTCGGGTTCGGCGGGGGAAGCGGCCTCGGCGGCTTCTTGTGCGGCTTGTTCGCGGTGGTGGCGGGCCACCGTGACCCAGTGCGGGAGGGGACCGTTTTGCAGCATGTACGCCACTCGGGGGTTGTCGCCCATCTGACGCAGGAGACGTTCTTGTCGGTCCTGGTGGGTCTCGGTCCAGGCCGACGCCGATTCCAGGGCCGGGACTCCTGGCCGGAGTGAGCGTGTGTTGGTCCGGGGGAAGCGGTGGCCTCGGGGTGCAGTCAGGACCGACCGGATCTCCTCCCTGACCTGGGGCCGGTTCATCGGACACCACCACAGGTGACCCCACCAGAGACCAGGGTGGGGTGGGTGAATTCGGCCCAGATGACGGTGCCGAGCCCGGCGCAGAACGGGAAGTCCAGCACCGGCCGGAACCCCCACCGCGTAGCGAGGTGGTCGAGGATGAGCAGGCCGCGTCCGCGTTCGGCGCGCTCCCTCTGCTGGCGGGTGCGCCTACGCGGGACCTTCGGAACGGTGTCCGTGGTGGAGCTGGTGCGGGTACCGTCATCGATGATCGAGATCCGCACCGTTCCCGGCCGGGGCAGGTCCAGGGTGCGGACCACCCTGCCGTCGGGGTCCTGTCCGGAGCGGGAGTGTTCGCAGGCGTTGGCGAACATCTCGCTCAGACACAAGACCATGTCTTCCCGAGCCTCGACCGGCAGGCTGGTCATCCGGTCCAGGTCCACGGTGAGGTCGGTGCGGACCTGGCTGGTCTGGGAGAGGTGCCCGGGGTAGACGCGGCACTCCCACCGGGACTCGTTGGGTGGGCTGTTCGTGTGGTTGAGGGCAGGGGTGTGCGGCACAATGGCCATGTCGGCAATTCGCTTTCTTAAGCAGGGGTGGTTGTCGGCCTGCTCTGGGGGTGTTGCTGCACCCGCCAGAGCTTTTTTATGGAAGAGCTCGGGGCCTCTCAGGCAGCGGGCGGAGGTTCCGGATCACTCCGGTGAACACCGAGGTGGCGGTGGGCGAGCAGTCGGAGGAGTTCGGTGCGGTTGGGGGCGGTGATGCGCTCGTAGGGGTCGCCGTCGCCGGACCATCCGAGGGGACGCCGAGCCACGAAGGTCTCGCCAGGTGCCGTTCCCTCCACCGTCATCGACCAGTGCTTGTGCAGCAGAGCGCAGAGCACGTGCTCAGGGATCGGCAGCGACTCCTGCTTCGGGACTGTGCCCGCTACTGGCCTGTTGCCGGGTACCCGGGTGGGTGCGGGGTGGTCGTGGATGGCCTGGTCGATCAACCGGACCGCCAGTTCCCCATCGCTCTCCTCCCGCGCGATCCGCAGAGCCTCCAGGACCAAGGGGAGGCGGTTGCGCAGGGTGTGGTTGTGCCACACGTCCACCTGCGCCGGAGTCAGATGAGTCGGGGCGGTCAGGGCCTCCTCGGCCACCGCCAGCAGGTCCCGGGTGTCCACGTCCAACATCACTGCTCTCCCTCGATCCGGGACCACGGGTTATCGGTGAGGTCGTAGGAGAGGTGGAACCAGACCTGTCGGAACTTCGGGTTGCCGTTGTCTCCCCACCGATCCGCGAGGGCGTCGATGAGAGCGAGCCCTTTGCCCTTCGCGCTCCCCGACGCAATCTCCTGGGGAGTCGCGGCAGTGAGCGGGCCGGGGGCCATGGGGTGCCGGGTGCCCTGGTCCTGACAGGTCAACGTCATCCCCATCGCACCCCGGTCGACGGTCAGTGAGTAGGTCTGGCCGTGCTCACTCGACAGCGAGTGCGCGATGGCGTTGTTGGCCAGCTCCGAGCCGAGCAGCGTGAACAGGAACCGGTAGTCCTTGCTCCGTTCGGCTGCGCTGGTGTCCAGGAACGCGCGAACCAGGGGCATCAGGCTGGGGAGCCCGGCGAAGGCGTACTTGCGCTTACGGAACGGCGTGCCCACCGTGCGGGAGAAGTAGTGAGCGTGGAACGGCTTGATGAAGCTCGCCAACGGGACCATGGCCTCGCGGGCGGTCAGTTCGGGGGAGAACACGCTCACGTAGCCACCACCAGACGCCGCAGCCCGGACAGGACAGCACCCAGGACCTGCAAGGGGACGGAGTCGATCGGCCTCCTAGGCGCAGGGACCAACGGACCACGAGAGCAAGACGTGGTGCGCCGGGGAGGGTTAGCGGCGAAGGCCCGCACACGCGCGGCCTGCCTGGGACGACGGCGATGGAACGCCACGGACACGAGATGGCACACACATGCCAGCGCGGAGAGATTCAGGGAACGGGGCGCCACGGGCACACACCTCCGGTACGGACAGTGCCGGATAGGAAACCGACAGAGAAGGTCATCAGGATCGACACCGCGTGACCGTGACCGCCAAGCCAGATCACGCGGTGCCGCGCTTGGGCCTCACGTGCTCAGGCACACTGGTTGTGTGACCGCCGACCGCTCCACCGCCCACAAGCCGACGAAGCAGCGTCGACTTTATAGGGGCTAAACCCTCGCGTGTGACGACAGTAACCCCCTCTTTCGCTCAGCGCAATAGGGGGGCTAAAGTCCGCAGTGGAGCACCCGAGATGAGGATTTGCCATGGATGCACGGACATTGCATGAAATTGCCGCCATGCCCGACCCACTAGAGAGAGCTCGCGCGGCCTCCTCCGCCATGAGCAGCCTTCAAGGCCAGAGCGTTGAACTCTCCCGAATCCGTCGAGCTGCGATCATCGAGGCGCAGCAAGGCGGCATGCGACAGGAAGACATTGCTCGCCAGTTGGGAGTCTCGCCCGGACGGGTGTCCCAGATGAAGAAGGCAGGTGCCGACTCAGCGCACAAGGCGCCGACAGGACCCGTGGACCCACGCCCTCGAGTGTTGGTGCAGAGGGCGCTGCCGACTCCGCCGAGCACACGGGGGTCCAAGAGCCTCTACCTCACAGAGGCCCAACAGCAAGGTCTGACGCCAGAGCGGAAGATGCTGTTCGTCGGACAGGAACCCGCGAACGAGCATGTCGCCCTGGGTCTTCGGGTGGAGCCCGGTGCGCCCGTGATCGCGAGGCGGAAGATGTTCTGGGCCAACGAGGTTCCGGTCAGGATCTCAACGTCCTACTTCCGGGTGGACGTAGGCGAGAACACCCGACTGGATGGAGAAGGCTTCGTCCTGCCAACACTCCAAGCCGCCATCGAGGACTTGGGGCACGAGTTCGGGCATGCCTCGGAGACTCTGACGGCCCGGCCGCCCACACCCTACGAGGCCGACCTTCTCGACATCCCGGGTGAGTGGGTGGTGCAGGTTCTCCGCATCAGCTACTCGACCAAGGACGTGCCGATCCATGCGCTGGAGACGATCTGCGCCGCCACCCGACACACCTTCCCCATCGGCCAGGCAGTTGGCTCGGACCAGTTCTGACCGATACGAGAAACGGCCCCGACCCGAGTGGTCGGGGCCGCTCTACGTTCCTGGCGAGTTCCCGAGCGCACTGCGCCTCCCGGCTCTGAGGTGAAGCAAGGTCGCTTGTCCACAGCTACACACGGCGTGGCAGCGGGCGAGACCGGTGTATGAGTCAGTCAGCTCCCCGACCATGAGCACCCCTTTTCCCGGCTGCGAGCGGCAGGTTGCCGCCCTGCCGGTCCCCCGCCCCTACGTTCCCCGTGTCCCCGGTGGCACCGCCTCCACCTCTTCAGTGGAAGCCACCGTCAGCAACCGGATCCCGTGCGCGGCGACCAGCGCGCACCCGACGGCGACCACCCCGCCCAACCAACCGCCCGCGTAGGTCTCCCCCATGAGCGCCACCCCCACCACGGCGGCCGCGACCGGGTTGGCCAGCGTGGTGATGCCCAGCGGCGCCCCGAGATCCATCCCCTGGTACGCAGCCTGGGCGAGCAACAACCCGAACACGGCGATCACCGCCGTCGCCGGGCTCGACGGGTGCGTGAGCCCCGCCAGCACACCCTCACCAAAGGCCCCAACGGCGGTCTTCACCGTCGCCGCCGACACCCCGAACGCCACCCCGGCCGCACCCGCGAGCAGGTAACTCCGCCAGGCCCGCGACGGCACCCGACCCGCGACCCACGCGACCGCTCCAAGCAGGACCACCGCCCCGACCCCCACCAGCACCGAGTCCCCGTAGGACAGGACCCCGCCATGGTCCCCGGTGACCGTGACCGCCAGCAGCACCCCGAGCGCCACCATCGTGTACGCCGCGCCCCACCACTCCGCGCGGCTCACCCTCCGGTGGGCGAGCCGCGCCGACCACGGGATACCGAGCACCAGCACCAGCACACCGAGGGGCTGCACGACGGTCAACGGCGCGAAGCTCACCGCCGCCACCTGGAACCCGGCGCGACCACCGTTGAACACGAGGGAGATCCACCAGAGGGGGTGCCGGAGCAGCGCTCCGATCTGGTGTCCGCCGGTCAGCGGCTCGGGTACGCGCACGGCGAGTCTGCGCTGCGCGACAGCGGCGGCCGTGTACGCGCAACAGGACATCACTCCGAAGGCGACCCCGAGCCACAGGCCGTATGACAAAGGGGACATACGTACCATGATCCCGCAGCGCGACCCCCTGAGTACAGCGGGATCACACCCGACTTTCGTTGGGGGCGGCCCCTCGGTACAGGGCGGACACCACACCTTCGATGTCGGGCTCCCGCAGCGTCAGGTCGGCCACCTCGTGCCCCGCCGTGACCCGGGAGATCACCCGCGCCGGGTTGTCCGCGAGCTCCAGCCACTGGCGAGGCCCGTCCACTCGCACCGTGACCGCCCCCTCCACCTCGATCGCGGGCGCCGGAGCCGCCAGGTCGACCACCAGCACACGCGGCGTGGGCACCGTGGCGCGCAGCTCCGGCAGGCCCCCGTCGAAGGCCAACCGTCCCTTGTCGATCACGATCACCCGGTCGCACAACCGCTCCACGTCCCCGAGGTCGTGCGTGGTGATGAGGATGGTGGTACCCCGCTCCCGGTTGATCCGCAGCAGGAACTCCCGGATGGTCGACTTGCTGACCACGTCCAGGCCGATGGTCGGCTCGTCCAGCACCAACAGTGGCGGCGCGTGCAGCAGGGCCGCGGTGAGGTCCCCGCGCATCCGCTGCCCCAGGCTCAGCTGGCGGACCGGGGTGTCCAGGAAGGGCTCCAGCTCCAGGAGCCCGGTGAGTTCGGCCAGGCGCTCGGCGTGGACGTCGGCGGGAACCCGGTACAGGTGCCGGGTGAGGCTGAGGCTGTCGCGCAGGGGCAGGTCCCACCACAGCGTGGTGCGCTGCCCGAACACGACGCCGATGTCCCTCGCCAGCCGGGTGCGCTGGCGGGACGGGTCCCGCCCGACCACCCGGACGCTGCCCGAGGTGGGGGTGAGGATGCCGGTGAGCATCTTCATGGTGCTGGACTTCCCCGCCCCGTTGGGCCCCAGGTACCCGACGATCTCCCCCCTCCGCACGGAGAACGTCACGTCCCGGACCGCGCTCACGGTGCGCCGGGTCCGGCGCAGGAAGGGACCCTCGGAGACGACGAAGTCGCGGCCGAGGCCGGTGGCCTCGATGATCGGCTCGGTCTCGGCTCCGGACCCGCGGGGCAAGCTCGGCGCGGCGGTCTCGTCGTGGGTCCCGACGGTCCCTGTGTCCTCCTGGGCCCCAGTGGCCGCGACGGTCTCGACGGCCACGGTGGTGGGTTCCTCTGTTCCTTCTGCGGTCATCGGTCAACTCCCGGTGGATCGGTAGTGGCGGAGCCCGAAACGCCACAGCAGCGCGGCTCCGGTGCAGGCGAGTACGGCGATGACCGGGCCCGCGTGGCGCAGGGCCTCCGGCATGCCGAGGGGGTCGGGTCGGTCGAGCACGAGCAGGGCGGGCTGCCAGCTGATGAAGGCGAGCGGCACCACGTACGTCACCGAGCGGACGATCTCCCGCCCGTAGATCGCCAGCGGATACTCGCTGAGCGCCTGCCCGCCGTAGGTGAGCGAGTTGGCCGCCTCGCGGGCGTTCGCGACGAAGAACTGGAGGCAGGCCGTGGCCACCCAGATCGCGCCGCAGATCAGCACCCCGGAGAGCATCATCACCGGCAGCAGGAGCACCCTGCCGGGCGTCCACTCCACGTCGATGTTGGCCAGCGCGATCCCCAGCACCACGAGGGCGGGGACGACCTTGCCGAGGCGGCGCGGGGAGAACTCGTCCGCCGCCAGCTGGACCAGCGGGGACACCGGGCGGACCAGCATGGCGTCGAAGGAACCGGCCCGGATGTGCGAGCCGAGGCGTTCGACGGCCCCCATGAACATGTCAGCGATACCGAAGGCGCTCGCGGCCAGCCCGAACACCATCAGCCCCTCGTACACCGTGAACCCGGCCAGCGTTCCGGCGTGCCCGAACACGATCACCACCGCCCCGACCTGGGCGAGCACGCTCACCGTGACGGCGAGCGACATCAGGAGGAGGGAGGCCGGGTACTGGGCGAAGGCGCGCACCCAGATCCAGGCCAGCCGGTGGTAGTCCTGGACCGGCCGGAGGACGGCCCCGGCGGCGTGGACCAGCGGGTTCCCGGTCGCACGGACCCGGGTCGGTGTCTCAACCACCCTGGATCACCACCCTGCGCGTGGCCCGGCCGGTCAGCCAGGCGGCGAACACGAGCAGAGCGACCGCCCACCCCGCCTGCAACGCCAACCCGCCGAACGCGCCGCCGCCCGGCAACGAGTCCTTGCCGAGCAGGATCTCCGCCGGGATCTGCACCATCGACGCCCACGGGAGATACCGCAGCACGTCCGCGAGCGCGGGCGGGAACAGGGCCAGCGGGAGCAGCATCCCGGCGGCCACCGGAGCGACGAGGCCGCTCGCCGTCCACAGCCCCCGGGAGTCCAGCAGCCAGAAGCCGCTCAACGAGCACAGGTAGCGCAGCGCGAACCCGATCACGGTGGCCAGGACCGCGGAGAGCAGGACCGCCACGACCTGGACCGGGCTGCCCGGCAGGACCACGTCGAAGAGGAGGAGGCCGACGCAGAAGGTCGGTACGCCACGGAAGAGGAACGTGAACGTGGCCCGGCCGAGGTCCTCCGCCATCCACCAGCCCAGGAGGGAGACCGGGCGGAGCAGGTCGGTGGCGACCTCGCCGCCGCGCACGCGCTCCGCGAGGTCGAGGGAGGGCGCGGTGTTGACGATCATCGTGACGGCGATCAGCGCCTGCCCGACGAACACCTGGGTCACGGCGTCACTCGCGTCGTAGCCGTTGATCTCGGGACGGGCGGCGAACACGGCCAGGAGCACCATGGCGTTGATCGCGCCGAAGACCGCGTTGGTGAGGGCACCGGCGACGAGCGCGGCGCGGTAGGTCGAGTGGCGGCGCAGCCCTCGGGCGTACACCGCTGCGTGGACCCGCAAGGGGGCACACTCCTTTCGGTCGGTAGGGGGTGGGGGAGCCAGGGTCGGGGCACGGGAGCACGGGATCGGAGACGGGGTCGGGGGCGCGGTCAGGGCTGGCGGGATCGTGAGGGCTCAGGGTCGTCGGGAGGGCTCAGGCCGGGTCGGGGGCGGGCGGTCCGGGGTGCCCCGGCCCGCCGGGGCAGGTGTCGGAACGGGCGCGGGGTCAGCTGCCGGTGGAGCGGTACCGGCGCAGGCCGAACCGCCACACCTGGGCCGCCACCAGTGCGAGGGCGACGGCCACGACGGGTCCGAGGAAGCGCAGGAACCCGGGCAGGCCCGTCGGGTCGGGCCGGTCCAGCAGGTGGAGCGCGGGCTGCCAGCTCACGAAGGCGAGCGGCACCACGTAGGTCACCGACCGCACCAGACCGCGCCCGTAGATCGCGATCGGGTACTCCGTGAGCGCCTGCCCGCCGTAGGTGACCGACTTGGCCGCCTCCCGGGCGTCGGTCGCGAAGAACTGGAGACAACCCGCGATCAGCCACACCGAGGTGCAGATGACCACGCCCGAGGCCAGCAGCACCGGGAGCATGAGGACCCGTTCGAGGGTCCAGTCGATGTCGCACATGACCAGCGCCACCACCAGCACGACCAGGGCCGGGACGATCCGGCCGAAGCGGCGGGGCGAGAACTGGTCGGCGGCCAGCTGGACCAGCGGCGACACCGGCCGCACCAGCATGGTGTCGAAGCTGCCCGTGCGGATGTGCTCCCCAAGACGGTCCACCGAGCCCGTGAGCAGCTGGGCGGCGCCGAAGGAGAACGCGGCCAGCGCGTAGACCAGCAGGCCCTCGTACACCGTGAACCCGGCCAGCGTCCCCGCGTGCGCGAACACCACCACGACGGCACCCATCTCCGCCAGCGAGGCGAGCGTGACCCCGAAGGTGAACAGGGACAGCGCCATCGGGTACTGCGCGACCGCGCGGGTCCAGGTCCAGGCCAGGCGGGCGTACGTGCGCGGTTCCCGGGCGAGGTCGTGGAGCGGGGCGGGCAGGCCCCGCCTCCTCGCGGAGAGCGTGTCAGCCACCCTGGACCACCACCCTGCGCGTGGCCCGGCCGGTCAGCCAGGCGGCCAGGGAGAGCAGCGCCACCGCCCACCCCGCCTGCAACGCCAACCCGCCGAGCACGCCCCCGCCCGGCAGCGAGTCCTTGCCGAGGAAGACCTCCGCGGGGATCTGCACCATCGACGCCCACGGCAGGTACCGCAGCACGTCGGCGACGCCGGTGGGGAAGAGCGTGAGCGGGAGCAGCATCCCGGCGAGGACCGGCCCGGCCGGGCCCATCACGGCCCACACACCCCGGGTGTCCATGAGCCAGAACCCCACCACCGAGTACAGGTAGCGCAACGCGAAGCCCACCACGACGGCCAGCACGAACGAGAGCAGGGTGAGGAGCCAGCGGACGGGGTCACCGGGCAGGGCCAGGGTGAACAGCAGGGCGCCGACCGCGAAGGTGGGGGCGCTGCGGAAGGCGAGGTCGAAGGTGGCCCGGCCCATGTCCTGGGCCAGGGTCCAGCCGAGCAGCGGCACGGGGCGGAGCAGGTCGACGCCGACCGCGCCCGTGCGGATGCGCTCGCTGAGGTCGAGCGCGGGCCCCATGATGGCGAGCGGCGCCAGCAGCGCCTGGGCCACGAAGACCTGGGTGACGGCGTCGGTGGCGTCGTAGCCGTTGATCTCGGGGCGGGCGGCGAACAGCGCGAGCAGCACCATGGCGTTGATCGCGCCGAAGACCGCGTTGGTGAACACCCCGGCGACGGTGGCCGCGCGGTAGGTGGAGTAGCGGCGCAGCCCCAGGGCGTACACCGCGCAGTGGACACGCACGGGCGTGGCTCCCTGGCAGTCGGAGAACGTGCAGAAACGTCCGCTCTCCACGCCCTCGACGGGCGGGGAGACACGGGTTCGGCACGTCCCTGGGCCGGGAGGCCAGGTCCGGGTCGCCGCGAAGGAGCGACGTTAGCACGGTGTCCGGCGGGCCGCCACGCCTTCGCGGAACTCAGCCGCGACCGGCGAGGGGCATCTCCCGGGCCATCACGGTGACGGTCGGCACGCTGACGTCCAGGGGCAGGGAGACGATGTGCGCGATGGTGTCGGCCACGTGCGTGACGTCGATGGTGGGTTCCGGACGGACCGAACCGTCGGCCTGCAACGCGTTGGCGCCGAAACCGGTGGTCATCGCGGTGGCGGCGTTGCCGACGTCGATCTGGGTGCAGGCGATCCCGTGACCCCGCAGGTCCAGGTTGAGGGAGGCGGTGAGGCCGCTGATCGCATGCTTGCTGACGGTGTAGGCCACGCTCGACGGCCGGGGGACGTGCGCGGAGATCGAGCCGTTGTTGATGATCCGCCCGCCGCCGGGGGTCTGCTCCTTCATCATCCGCGCGGCCTCGCGGGCGCAGTTCAGCGAACCCGTGACGTTGGTGTCCAGGACCTCGCGCCAGGCGTCGTCCTCGATCTCGTCCACCGACGCGGCGGGGCCGAACACCCCGGCGTTGTTGAAGAGGACGTCGACGCGGCCGAAGCGTTCCCGGACCGTCCCGAAGAGCGCCGCGACCGACTCCGAGGAGGTCACGTCCGCCTCGACCACCACCGCTCCGGGGCGCTCCCCCGCCGTCTCCTCCAGGGTCTCCCGGCGCCGCCCGGCGAGCACCACGGAGTGGCCGTCGCCGAGCAGTCTCCGGGCCGTCTCCCGGCCGATCCCCGCGCCCGCCCCGGTGATCACGATGACCTTGTGGTCGTTGACAGCAGCACCCACGGTCGGCTCCCTCGTTCGGTTCGGCGGCCCGCCGTGGCGCCGCCAGCTGGAGACTACCGACACGGGACCCGTCGGGTTGTCCACAGCCTGTGGACAACCCGACGACACCCCCCGCCCCGGCCCGGGACCCGGGCCCCGGGCAGAGGACCGGGTCAGATCCCGTCCGCCGCCTCGAAGAACCAGGCGATCGAGACGGCCCCGGGGTCGAGAACCTCCCGGGCCCGTTCCCCCAGGTAGCTGGCCCGTCCCCGGTGGGCGACCATTCCGCTGGTGGACTCGGCCCCGGCCCGGGCGGCCACGGCCGCCTCGCGCAGGGCCTCCCGCCAGTGCGGCGACCCCGTCGTGGCGAGCGCGTGCGTCGCGGGGACCATCGCGTCGACCATGGTCTTGTGGCCCACCTCCGCCTTACCCAGCCGCCGGACGGCACCGGTGGCGGTCTCGAAGGCCCCGGCCAGGTCGGGGACGGTCCAGGAAGCGGAGGGCCCCGCACCGAGGCGACCGAACCACAGGCCGAAGAGCGGACCGCTGGTGCCGCCGGAGGCCAGGAACGTGTCCGAGACGGACTGGAAGACCGCCGCCGGATCGTCGCCGTCCAGGTTGGCCCGGGCCCGCTTCAGCGCGGAGCCGATGTTCCAGCCGAAGTCGCCGTCCCCCGCCTGCCGGTCGAGCTCGGTGAGCTCGTCGGCGTCGGCCACCACCCGGTCCGCGAAGGCCAGCAGCCAGGCCCTGGCGTCCGCACCGGTGAGTTCGTTGTCGGACATGGTCGTTCCTCTCACCAGGCCAGTGCGGGGGTCCGCACCGGCGCGTCCCAGAGCTTCACCAGGTCGTCGGTCAGCGCGGTGAGCGTGATCGACAACCCCTTCATGTCCAGCGAAGTGACGTACGGCCCCACCAGCGACCGCGCGAGGGTCACGCCCCTGCCGTCGAGGACCCTGCGGGTCTCCCGGGCCGCCACCCCGAGCTCCAGGCCGTGGGTGGCGCCGAGCCCGTTGACGATCGCCAGGACCCGGTCCCCCCGCCTGATGCCCACGGACGCGACGAGCGGGTCGACCAGGCTCTCCACCAGGGCGGCGGCCTCGGTGGCGGCCCGGGTCTCGATCCCGCGTTCGCCGTGGATGCCCACGCCGAACTCCATCCGGCCCGGCTCCAGCTCGAAGGAGCGCTTCCCGGTCATCGGGTTGGTGCAGGCCTCGAAGGCCACGCTGAGCGTGGCGGACCGGGCCACCACGTCCTGGCCGAGCGCCCGCACCTCGGAGAGGGGCGCACCGGCCTCGGCCGCCGCACCGCAGACCTTCTCCACCGCCACCACCGCGGCGGTGCCCCGGCGCCCGGGACCGCCGTCGTCCTCCTTCTGGGTGGCGAGGTCGTCGTCGACCAGCACCTGCTCGACCCGGTGGGTCTCGGCCAGGAGCTCGGCGGCGATCGAGAAGTTGAGGACGTCGCCCGTGTAGTTCTTGACGACCATCACCGTGCCCTCCCCGGCGTCCACCGCCCGGAGGGCCGCGCGCACCTGGAGCGCGGTGGGGCTGGCGAAGACGTCGCCGGGCACGGCGGCGTCGAGCATCCCGGTGCCCACGAACCCGGTGTGCAGCGGTTCGTGGCCCGATCCCCCTCCGGACAACAGCGCGACCTTGCCCGTGGCGGGTGTGCGCCGGGTGACGAAGAGGGGGTCGGTATGGACCTCGACCAGCCCGCCGTGGGCCTCGACCAGCCCCTCCAACGCCTGTGGCACCAGGGTCTCGCGTTCGTTCATGAAGAACCGGCTCATGCCGCCTCCTGGTTCGGGAATCCCTCGGCCGGGGACCGCGCCGCGCGGGGCGCCGCCTCCCACCTCCTGCCTACCCAGTTCTGGCCGATCGGCTGGCCGGTCGGCCGATGCCCCGCACCGACCGGCTGGCGAAGACTGCGACCAGACTCCCAGGCGTGCCACGAAAAAGAGGGGACCCATCGACATGTCGGCAACTACAGGGGTCGGGCCACCCACCCGAGCCCCACGCAAGCTGGCGCCCGACCTCGCGCGCGGCGCCATGCTCATGCTCATCGCGATGGCGTACGCGGGGGTGTACGTCGGGGGCGGGTTCGGCACGGACGTCGCGGGCGACCCGTTCCGGGACCGTGCGGCGTCACTGTTCACCACGCTCTTCCTGGACAACCGGGCCTTCCCGATGTTCGCGATCCTCTTCGGCTACGGGATGGCCTGGATGGTCTCGCGTCAGCTCGCCAGGGGCACGTCCGAGCGGGAGGTCCGGCGCCTGCTGCGGCGGCGCGGCGGCTTCCTGCTGCTGTTCGGCTTCGTCCACGCCTTCCTGGTCTTCCCCGGCGAGATCCTCACCTCGTACGGCCTGGCGGCGCTGGTCACCGGCTGGCTGCTGTTCCGCTCCAACAGGGCGATCGTGCGCGCGGCCGTGGTGTTCGCCGTGTTCTACGTGGTCACGGTGCCGCTCGCCATGGTCGGCATGGCCGTGGCGGGCGGGTCGGACGCCGCCGACGAGTACGGGCTCGTCCCCGGCTACCTCACCGCGGGGGACTGGATCGAACGCCTGGTCTTCCTGCCGTTCGGTCCGCTGTTCATCGCCTTCGCCTACCCCCTGCTGATCCTGGTGGTGCTCGGCTACCGGGCCGGTCGGGCCGGCCTGCTGGACGACCCCGCCGCACACCGGGGCTTCCTCACCCGGGTGGCGGTCGTGGGCACCTCGCTGTCGGTGCTGGGCGCGCTGCCCGTCGCGCTGACCGTGCAGGGGCTGCTCTCCCCGGGGGCGCTCACCGAGGGCCTGGCCATGGGCCTCCAGGTACTCAGCGGCGTGCTCGGCGGCGCCGGGTACGCGGCGCTGTTCGCCCTGTGGGGCATCCGTCTGGAACGCCGGAGCTCCCCGCTGGCCAGGGCCGTCGCCGCGATGGGTCAGCGCTCGCTGACCTTCTACATCCTGAACTCCGTGCTGGTCGCGGTGGTCCTCCACCCGGACCTGCTCGGTCTGGGCACCCGGGTGGGCGGCTTCGGCGCGCTGCTGGTGGCGGCGCTGGCCTGGTCGGTCAGCCTGGTGCTGGCGGCCTGGCTGGAGGTCCGGAACCGGCCGGGTCCGCTCGACCAGCTGATGCGCCGCTGCGTCCACGGCGGGCGGAGGGCCCGCGGACCCGCCGCCGCGGAGGAGCCCGCCCGAGGCGACGGCTGAGGTCGGACGGGGGTGGGGGCCGTGCCGGGTCCTCCCCAGTGACCCGGGGCCCGCGCCACCCCCGTCGCTCAGCCTGAGCCCGCGCGCGTGCGCGGCGGGCTCAGGCGAGTTCGCGGTCGGACGGCTGCCCGGAGACCGAGACGCGCAGCACCGTGGGCAGCCGGTCCAGCCCCAGGGAGGCCCGCAGCCTGACGAGTCCGTCGTCGCGGCACCGCCGCCACACGGCGACGGGGTCGGCGTCCTCCGCCAGGACGAGGTCCAGACGCAGGCAGGGCTCGCGCGGCGACTCGGTCAGCTGGGCGCGCCCCCTGCGCACCCCCGGGTATCCGCCGACCTCCCTGGCCAGGGCGGAACAGGCGGCGCGGGCCGCGACGTCGGTGCGGCCCCGCTCCCCCTCGTCGAGGCGGAGCGAGGGCACCCGCGCGGTGCGCCCCTGCACGACCAGCCAGCGCAGGGCCAGCACCGCCACCACCACGGCCAGCCCGGCCGCCGCGTACGGGACCCACGGCGCGGACAGGTGCGGGGCGAGGAGTGCGCCCACGGATCCGAGGGTCTCCCCCGAGGCTCCCGGAGGGAGGAGGTCGAAGGGCCCGTACGCGAGCAGGGGGACGGTCGCCCCCACGGCCGTCAGCACCACGCCGACCAGGGCCAGCCCCTGCCGGTTCCCCCGGGCGGTCCGACGTGCGGCACGGTGCGGGTGGCGCCTCACCGGAGTCCCCCTTCCACCCGGCGGATCCTGGCGCGCACGCGTACCGGACGGACGGTGTCGAGAGCGTGCAGGCGGTCCCGGACCAGGCCCTCCACCCGCTCCCGGAGTCCGGTGTCGACCGGCGCGGGAGCGCGGACGGTGATCCGCACGGTGCGTCCCCGGACACGGGCGCGGGCACCGGTGACCCCGCCGACCTCACGGGCGGTGGTCTCGGCCAGCTGGCACAGCCCCCGCCGGGACAGGCCGACGACGAGGTCCTGGTCGTCGGTGCGCAGCACCATGTGGCTGCCCTGTCCCGGCACGAGCGCGGTGAGCAGCAGGAACAGACCGACGACGGCGGTGACCGCGGAGGCCACGAGCATCTCGGGGCCGTCCCAGTGGACTCCGGCGGCCGGCTCGGCGACCCGGTCCAGCGGGACGATCCGCAGCGGGCTGCCGACCAGTGTGGCGATCAGCTCGGCGGCGGCCACCCCCGCGACCAGCGCCGTGACGGCACTGACCAGGACGGCGGCGGTGGACCGCCGGGGCCGGAAGGTACGGACCGCGACGCGGCGGGCGGCACGCTCCCCGGCCCCGGAGGCGGGCGGGCGGGCCGGGTCGACCACCGTGGCGCTCACCATCGCGTGTCCTTGCCCGAGCGCTCGCGGGAGAAGAGCGGCGACAGGTCCGTCTCCCCCGCGTAGGCGCGTCCGGCCAGGAACCCGACCGCCCCGAGGAGCAGGACCAGGAGGAAGGCCCCGAACCCGCCGAAGTAGGCCACCAGGCCGAGGAACGACCCGTAGGCCAGTCCGACGATCGACCACATCGTTCGTGCTCCTTAACTGCTGTGAGAGGGGACGCGCGTCAGCGGACGCGCGGCTCGGACGGGGTCTCCGGGGCCTCGTCGTCGGGCAGGTGGATGTCGTCGACGGTCACGTTGACCTCGGTGACCTCCAGGCCGGTCATGCGCTCCACCCCGGCGATGACGTTGCGGCGGACCACCCCGGCGAGGTCCGGGATGGAGATCCCGTACTCGACCACCAGGTTGATGTCGACGGCGGCCTGGGTCTGGCCGACCTCGACGGAGACGCCGCGGGCGGCGGCGTTGGTGGAGGTGGAGCCGGGGATGCGCTCGCGGACGGCGTCGAAGGCCCGCGCCGCTCCCCCGCCCATCTGGTGGACGCCGCGCACCTCACGGGCGGCCATCCCCGCGATCTTGGCGACCACGTGGTCGGCGATGTCGGTGCGCCCGTGCTCGCCGGAGCGGGCGGGGCTCCGGTCGGTGCGCCCGGACGAAGTGGTGTCCAGGGCGGTCGGGGCGGGGGCCTCGTGGATGTCGGTGCGGGCGGTCGCGGGGTCCTTGGCTGCCATGGGGTGCTCCTGCGGATCGGTACGGACGTTCGACGCGGCCCTGCGTTCTTTCGGGCCGTCACATGGAGGACACGGGCGGAGGGCTCCGGCTCACGCACGTTTCTATGTGACCTGCACCACACTAGACATCGCGGCGTCCTTGCGTAAGGTGGTCACCTTCTGACCACAGGTAGTTGACCCGGCCTCGGGAGCTGGACCCCGCAGATGCACACGGACACCGCACTACCGGAGAGCGTGCTCGTGGAACGGGCACAGGACGGTGACGACCACGCCTTCGAGGCCCTGGTGCGCCGCCACCAGGACACCGTCTACCGCATCGCCCTGCGCACCCTCGGCGACGCCGCCGAGGCCAGGGACACCGCGCAGGAGGCCCTGATCACGGCCTGGCGCAGGCTGCCGGACCTGCGGGACCCGCAGGCGTTCCCCGCCTGGCTGCACCGGATGGTCGGCCGTCTCGCGCTGAACGCCCTGCGCGCCCGCCGCCCCGAGGACCCCGCCGAGGAGGACCACTCCGAGCTCAGGGAGCGCGGCGCGGGCCCCGTGGACCGGGCCCTGGCCACCGACCTGCACGAGGCCCTGCGCGCGGCGCTGGCCGGTCTGCCGCCCCCGCAGCGGATCTGCTGGGTCCTCCGGGAAATGGAAGGATTGGGTTATGAGGAGATAGCGGAGATCGTCGACACGACCCCGACCGCCGTACGCGGGCGCATCCACCGCGCGCGTACCCATCTCGTGGAGGCGCTCGAACCATGGCGGTAGAACCGTCCGACGACCACGAACGGCTGCCCTGCGGCACCTCCGCCGACACGCTCCTGGACCACCTCCGGGCGGGCACCGTCACCGACCACGAACGGACCTGCCCGCACTGCCGGGCCGCCGCCGAGGAGTTCCGGCCCCTGCTGTCGGCCCTGGGCGCGGCACTGGACGACGACCGTCAGGTCACCGCCCCGCCCGGGCTGCTCGACGACGTCATGAGCGTGGTGCGCGCCGAGGGCCGTTCCCGGAGCACGATCCGGCTGCCCCGCACCGGCGGGGACGGAGCCCCCGGCGACACGCGCGTCCGCCACTCGGCGGTCTCCGCGATGCTGCGGGCCCGCGTGGACCCGGCCGGGGGACTGCTCCTGGGCCGCTGCCGGATCGAGGAGACCTCGGAGGGGCTGGTCGTCGCCGCCACCGCCCGGGTCCTGACCGGCACCGTCATCCCCGAGGCCACCGCGTCGGCGCGCCGTGACATGAGCACCTTCGTCGAGGACCGCCTGGGCCTGCGGGTGGCGCGGATCGACATCGACGTCACCGACGTCATCGACCTTCCCTGAACCACCGCAGCCCGCCTCCGGCCGAGCCGGTCACCGAGCCCCCGTCGGGTCAACTCGGCCGAACCGTGAACGCCACGCGCCCGAGGGGAGTAGACACTCTTCCAACACACGGCTCGGGAGAGCTCCGGTGGTGAACAGGGACGGGGGGGACGGATGGCCCGTGTGCTTCGACGACGCCGTCGACGCGGGGCCGGTGCGGGTGCCCCCGCGCCGGATCTGCGCGACGAGGGCGGGCTCCAGGCGGCCTACGACGCACACGGGCCCGAGCTGTACCGGTTCGCCCTGCGCCAGCTCAGCGACGAGGTGGCGGCGCAGGACGTGGTCCAGGAGGTGTTCCTGCGCGCGTGGCGCGCGGCGGACCGCTTCGATCCGGAGCTCGCCAGCCTGCGGGTCTGGCTGTTCGCCATCGCCCGAAACGTCCTGGTGGACGAACTTCGTCGCGCCGCCAGGAGGCCCGTCCCCATGGCACCCAGCGGGAACGGGCGGCTCCCGGACCGCTCCACCGGGCGGAGCATCGACGAGCAGGTGATGCAATCCTGGCTCGTGGAGGAGGCGCTCCAACGGATCGGCCCCGAGCACCGGGCCGCCCTCGTGGAGACCTACCTGCGCGGCCGACCCTACGCCGAGGTCGCCGCCGAACAGGGCATTCCGGTCGGCACCCTGCGCAGCCGCCTCTTCTACGGGCTCAAGGCCCTGCGCGTGGTCATGGACGAGATGGGGGTGCGCGAATGAGCAGGGACTCCCACCGGGCGGTGCGTGACCTCCTGGGCGCCCACGCCCTGGACATGCTCGGCCCCGAGCAGCGCGCGGCGGTCTCCGCACACCTGGACGGCTGCGCGGACTGCCGTGCCGAACTCGACTTCGTCGCCCCGGCCGCCGCGCTCCTCCCCCTCGCCGACCCCGACCGCGCGTCCGAACCGCCCGCTCCCCCTCCCGAACTGGGAGAGCGCGTACTGGCGGGGGTGCGCGCCGAAGCCGCGCCGCGTGCCCGCGCCGGGAGGACCCGAGGGCTCGTGGCCGCCTGCGCCGTCGCCCTCCTCGTGGGAGTCGGCGCGGGGATGGCCGGCGGCCACGCGGTCTTCGCCCCGGACCCGGTCCCGCTGGAGAGCGTGGCCACCACCGTGTACGGCGGTGACGTGGACGCCGAGGCCGAACTGGTCCCGCACACGTGGGGTGTGGAGATCCGACTGTCCGGCACCGGGTTCGAGGCGGGGCGGACCTATCGGGCCACGCTCTTCGACGAGGAGGGCGCCGAGCATCCGGCGGGTGAGTTCGTGGGGGTGGGCCCCGACCCCATGGTGTGCAATCTCAACAGCGCGTTGCTCCGTGAGGACGCGGTGGGGTTCGAGATCACCGATGAGGACGGCGTTGCCGTGGTGAGCTCCTCGTTCTGAGGACGGCGCGGGGGCCGGGGCGGGAGAACGCCGCGGTGGCCCCGTCCCCCAGGCCACCGCGGCTCCCTCATCGCGACACCGTCACCGCGACTCCCTCACGGTGCGTCCGAGCGCTCTACCCGGGCCGGCCGTATCCGCGGTCCGCGTCCTTGAGCTGGCCTCGGATCGCACCGGCCGGGAAGTCGGCGGTGTGGGTGTCGGCGTAGAAGCTCGACGGGTCGTCCTCGATCTGGGCCACCGTGAAGCCCGCGCCGGTGTCGTTGCCGTCGTCGCCCTCCAGACCGGTGGTGAACGGCCCCCGCATGCAGCCGGAACTGCGCAGGCCTCCCCGGCCGTCCCTCTCGGGGTCCGGGAACGCCAGGCGCGGCGGGCCGAACTCGCCGTCGGCCGCCTGGTGGATGTGCGTGGCCGTCTTGGCGGGGCTCAGGTAGGGCGGAGTGACACCGAAGAACCTGATGTCGTAGCAGATGACGTCCTCGGCGCTGTTGAGCCGGAACCTGAAGGAGCCCCACGCGCCCTCCTCCCCGGGGACGGGGGCACCCTGGTTGTCGACCACCATGTCGGGGGTGGCCACGACCCGGAACTCGCTGGTGAACACCTCCGGCTCGGGGACCTCCTCACCGGCGTGCGCGGCCGTTCCCGGTGCCGCCGCCAGGAGCCCGGCGACCGCCGCCGCGAGAGCTCCGGTCGTGATCCGCCTCGTTGCTGTCCTCATGCTTGGGAATCCCCCTGTCGCCGCCCGCGAGCCCTTCGCGGACCCAGGTGAATACGTCCGCCCCCTCCCTTCCGTTCACCCGGAGTCACCAAGCCTGCACAAAATCGTGACTGAGGTCACGCTCCGTCGTTACCGGGAGGACACAGAACGAAGGACGGGCGCAACCTGGGCCTGCGACCTTCGGTGCATGGACGCTTTCAGTGGCAGCCATGCGAACGACGACCGTCACGGATTCCTCGGCCGTGAGGTGCTGGAGTTGGGGACCCTGCTGTTCGCGGCCGGGGCGGCCCACCTGCTGGTGGTCTCCCTGGGGCACAGCGACAGCGGGGTCCGGGCCCTGATCGTGCTGGGGTCCCTTCTCCTCGCCTTCTCCGCCCTGCACCGCTGGCGCAGGCACCGCCGCCGGTCACCCGTGAACACGACCACGGCACCTTTCCCCGACCGCACCCGTTCCCCCGTCGAGGACCGGCTCTGGAGCGTGCGGGTCACCGTCGCCGACGTGCCGGGCGGACTCGCCGCCCTCACGGGCCGGTTCGCGGCGCTCGGGGTCGACATCCGCCTCATGCAGGTCCACCCCGACGGCACCGACGCCGTCGACGAGTTCTTCGTGACCGTGCCCCCGAACGTGGACGAGGCGGACCTGCGCCGCGCCGTGCGGGACGCCGGGGGCCGTCGCGCCGTGGTGCGCACCGCCGACGTCCACGAGCTCAGCGACACCACGAGCCGCACCCTCACCCTGGTGGACGCGCTGGTCACCGGCGCGACCACGCTCGAACGCTGCCTGATCGCCCTCGCCGCCGCCCACGAGGTCCGCCACGTGGGGCCACGGCAGATCCAGCGGAGCGTGGAGGGCGCGGGACCGGGAACGTCCGGGCCACGGGAGGAACTGTCCGGCACCGTCATGACCCTGCCCGCGCCCGGCGGTGGCTCCCTGACCGTGCACCGTGCGGGGCTGCCCTTCACTCCGGTAGAGTTCGCCCGCTGCCGAGCCCTGGCCCAGGTGGCCCGTTCCCTGGCGGAGGCACCGCTGGGTCGGTGACCGCACCACCGCCGACGGCACGGGTGCCCGCACCGACCGGGCGGGGACCCTGGACGCTGTCCGCGCGCCGACATGGTCGGCGGGGCCGGGTGCCGGACCACCACGGGTCCCGAACGGGGCCCGTACCCGGAGCGAAGGGCACCACCATGACATCGGCACTCCCCGGCGCCTGGAAGCTGCTGGAGGCGGGGGACGCCCCGGCCGCCGTGAGCTCCTTGCGGCACGCCTCGGACGACCTGCCGCTCGCGGACCTGGCCGCGTTCGCCTCAGCGGTCGCCGGGGCCCTGGGCCTCGACGACCTCTCGACCGCCGCCGGGGCGCTGAGGGCCGATCCCGACAGCGCCCAGGCCTGCTACGACTTCGGGTTCGAGTGCCTGGAGGTCGGCGCCCCGCACCTCGCGGTCCCGGCCCTGCGCGCGGCGCGTCGGCTCGCCCCGACCGCCGCCCCCGCCCTGTGGGAGCTGGTCTCGGCCCTGGAGGACCAGGAACGGCACGCCGACGCGGTCCGTGAGCTGCGCGCCTGGGAGGACGGCCTGCCGGACTGGCCGGGCGGCTACCTGCTCGCGTACAACTCCCTGTGCTCCGGGGACGTGGACACCGCGCGGGAGGTCCTCGACCGCCTGTCCACCCCCGAGGACGACGGCTGGGACCTCGCCCACGACCGTGTCACCCGCATGGTGGAGCGCGCCGGTGCGGCCAGGGCGGCGGGGCCCCTGGACGGCCGTGACCTGCGCGGCTGGCAGTTCGCGCTGACCGGGGCGCTGCTCGGGCAGATCTCCCCGTTCGGGTTCGACGAGGGGATGAACGGCCGCTACGCCCACCTGGGCGACTCCTACGAGGCGTGCCGGAGCGGGCTCCGCGACCTCACCACGGTGCTGGAGGCCACGGGAAGCCGACCGGACGCGGTCATGCCGCTCCCGGACCGCTCCAGCCGCGTCCTCGGCCTGGCCGCCGCCCGCGTGCTGGGCCTGCCCGTGGTCCCGGTGGACCCGGAGCGCTCGGACGCCCTGGTGGTCGCCTACGACCTCAACGACACGGAGCCGGACCTCGTGCGTGATCTGGTGCCCCGGGCCCCCGGACAGGTCCTCTTCGAGCACGCCTCCTGCTGGACCTCCCCGCCCGGGGTCACCGCCGACGTGGTCTCCGTGCTCCACCAGAACGTCGCGTCACCGTGGGGCGAGCACCTCCGGGTGGTGGACGACGAGGTGGAGCGCGTCCCCGCCGACGCGTCCCCCGAGGAGGAACTGGCCGAACGCGTCGTCGCGGCCGGTGCCGAGGACCCGGCGGACCCCGCCCTGCCGACCTTCGCCGGGGCCGTCGCGGGCCTCTGGGCCCGGGGGCCGCGCCTGCCCGTCTCCACCTCCGGCCCCGTGCGCAGCTCACGCTTCGAGTGACCCTCCGCACGAACGACCGCCGCCCCGATTCCGGGACGTCGGCTGACTTGTGGGTAAATGGAACCTATGGTTTCCCCCCGATCACACTTCGCAAGGAAGACCCTCCGCACTACGACCCTCACCCTCGGGGCGGCCTGCGCCCTGGCGGTGGGCTCGGCGCTGCTGGCCACACCGGCGCACGCCGTCCAGGCGGCCCCCGCCCCGGCGTCCTCCCCCGTGGGAGTGACCTCGGACCTGCGCACGGGTGACTCCGGCGCCCAGGTGAACGCCCTCCAGGAAAGACTGTCCGAGCTCGGCTACTGGATCGACGGTGTGGACGGCGAGTTCGGCCCGCACACCGAGCAGGCCGTGATCGCCCTCCAGAAGGCCGCCGGAATCGACCGCGACGGGATCGTCGGCCCCGCCACCCGCACCGCACTCGACGAGGGCACGGTGCCCTCGGCCACGAGCTCGGGCACGGCGGTGGAGATCGACCTCGAACGCCAGTTGCTGCTGGTGGTCGTCGACGGCGCGGTCGAGAAGGTCATCCACACGTCCACCGGCTCCGGTCAGCCCTACGAGGGCTCGGACGGCTCCGAGCGGATCGCCACCACGCCGACGGGCGAGTACTCGGTCTTCCGTGACGTGGACGCCTGGGACCCGGGTCCGTACGGGGCCCTCTACCGTCCCAAGTACTTCAACGGCGGCATCGCCGTGCACGGGTACCCCAGCGTCCCGGCCCAGCCCGCCTCCAAGGGGTGCGCCCGCGTGAGCCTCGCCGCCATGGACTGGCTGTGGGAGCAGGGCCACATGGACGTCTACTCCACCGTGGTCGTGCGCTGACCGATCCCCGCCCCCTCCGCCCGTGTCGGCTCGCCCGTCGCGGGTAGGAGGGGGCTCGTGCCCTTCCGCATCGCCACCGCCCCGGGACTCCCCGACCGTCCGAACGAGGACTTCGCCGCCGCGACCGCCACGGTCGCGGTGCTGCTCGACGGGGTGAGCGCCCCCACCGACCTGGACGACGGATGCTCGCACGGGGTCGCCTGGCACACCCGGCGCCTGGGGTCGCTGCTGCTCGCCGGACTGGACGGGGGCGCCGCCCCGCGCGAGGCCCTGTCCGAGGCGATCACCACCGTGTCGTCCCTGCACGAGGGGACCTGCGACCTCGGCGTCCAGCAGACGCCCTCGGCCACGGTGGTGGCGGTCCGGATCGGGGCCGACCACCTGGAGTACCTCGTGCTGTCCGACTCCGTGCTGCTCGCCGAGGGCGACGGCGGGGTCCGCTTGGTCGCGGACACCACGCTGGACGACCTCCGTCCCCGGGTCGCCCCGGGGACGCGTGTCCGCGATTGGCGCAACGTCCCGGGCGGGTTCTGGACGGCGGGCGCCGACCCCCGCGCCGCGGAGGAGGCCGTGGTCGGAACGGCTCCTCTGGGCCCCTTCGTCGCGATGACCGACGGCGCGAGCCGGGCCGTGGAGGTGTTCGGGGACCTCTCCTGGGAGGGCGCGTTCGCGCTGGTCCGGCACCGGGGGCCCGAGGCCCTGGTGCGCCGGGTCCGTGAGTTGGAGGCGGCTGATCCCTCCCGCCGTCGGTTCCCTCGGGGCAAGGTGCGGGACGACGCCACCGCCCTCTGGTGGGCCCCTGAGTCTCTTCAGATTACGGACACCCAAAAATAAGGGGTTTCGGACGCCGAATCTGGTGAAAAGGAAAGATCATTTTCGAGTGGAGCCCAAGTGAACTGGGATAAGAATGTTCCCGGCATTGCTGACGTTTTCATTGGGACCAGCGATGACCGGAAATCCGTTTTCTGAGAGAACTTCCCAACCGAACACGGCGCCACGGGGCCGTCACCTCGAAAAAGAGACGTACGCCTCGCATGGACGCGGACACCAGGCGCTTTCGCGTTTCGCCTTCTTCGGGTAGATTCCCTGCAACCGGCCGGTCAGCGTTCCCGCCACGACGCTCCCTCTCAGACGGTCGGCTCTCTCAGATCCCCCCTTGTCCGTGCCCGTGACCCACGGGCACTGGAGAGTCTTTCCATGACACAGGCCGTCGTCTCGACCGCCGAAAAGGAGACCGTGTGAGTGTCCCGGGCCTCCTCGAACCGACCGGACCCAACCGCACACCACACCTGGCCGGTTGGCTGGACCACGCCCCCTCCGAAACCATGAGCCTCCCCGTCGATCCCGTCGAGAGCGTGCGCCCCGAGCCGGTGCGCCCCAACCCCATGGACGCGCGGACCCCCGCCGAGTTCCTCCTCACCATGCGCCGCTACCTGTCCTGGGCGGGCGGCTGGTCGTACCTGGAACTGGAGTACAAGTGCGGAGGCGTGGTCAGCGCCGCCAAGTTCCAGCGTGCGCTGGAGGGCTCCGACCTGCCCGGGTACGTGTTCCTGATGGCCTTCGTCACCGCCTGCGTGGGCACCGACGAGGGTGAGCGACTCCGCTGGGCCACCTCCTGGCACCGCCTGCGCCGCGCGGCCCGCGCGGAGGAGGACGCCCGCGCGAGCGTCCCGAGACAGGACGAACAGCCCCAGCACTGACCGGCCGGAGCGGTCCGGTCCCGGTGCCCCGGCCCGGCCGCGTTCCGGGCCGGGGCTCCCGCCTGCGCGTCCGGACCGGTGACATCCGCGCCGCGCGCCCCTCGCGAGCCATCCCGTGCGGTCCGCACGGGCCGTCACCGCGCGCGTGCGCGCCCCGGCACGCGCTCGGACGGTGAGGGGCAAAGGGTCGCGGTGGCCCGGGCCCTCATCACCGGTCCCCGGGCACCCCGTCACGCTCCGGCCGCCACGGACCCCCATCGCCCACCCCCGACACCGGTACCGGCACACCGGACCGCCGTGGCTAGGCTGGGGGGATGTCGGAGACCGGGGCGCGGCCCGAGGGCGGGCCACCGCCGGACACGGCACCGCTGAGCGGCGCCGCCTGGCCCGGTGATCTGCGCCCCTACCAGTGCGAGGCCCTCGCGGAGGTGGACCGGCGCTGGGCGGACGGGGCCCGGCGGACCTGGATCGTGCTCCCGCCCGGCTCCGGGAAGACCCTCGTCGGGCTGGAAGCCGCCCGCCGTCTGGGCCGCCGCACCGTGGTCCTGGTCCCCAACACCGCCATCCAGGGGCAGTGGATCCGGCACTGGGAGGGGTTCACCCGGCCCGAGGGACGCACCGCCGGGAGCGGCCGGGACCTCGGGCACGCCGTCAACGTGCTCACCTACCAGTCGCTGGCCGTCTTCGACCCGGACGCCGAGACCGACGAGGAGGGGCGTTCGGCCACCCCGGTCCGCGACCGGCTGCACGCCAACGGACGGGCCCTGGTGGACGCGCTGCACGACGCGGGTCCGCTCACGCTCCTGCTGGACGAGTGCCACCACCTCCTCCAGGTGTGGGGACGCCTGCTCTCCGAGATCCTCGACGAACTCCCCGACACCCGCGTGGTCGGGCTCACCGGAACCCCCGCCGCGAGCCTCACCGCGACGGAGCGGGACCTCGTCGACCGGCTCTTCGGCCCGCCCGTGACCGGGGCGTCCATCCCCGCTCTGGTCCGGGACGGATACCTCGCCCCGTTCGCCGAGCTCGTGCACGTCACCGGACCCACCCTGACCGAACACGAGTACCTGGCCGGGCAGGCGGAACGGTTCGAGGAGATGTGCACGGACCTGCTCGCCCCCGGGTTCGCCACCACCGACTTCCTGCCCTGGCTGGACGCGCGCTTCGTCTCCCGGGAGACCCGGGAGGGCGGCCGGGTCGGGTGGGGTGACCTGGCTGTGCGGGAGCCCGAGCTCACCGACGCGGTGCTGCGCCTGCACCACCGGGGGCTGGTGGCGCTGCCCGAGGGGGCGAGGGTCCACGAACGGCACCGGCACCCTCCCCGGGCGGAGGACTGGACGGCGCTGATCGGTGACTACGCCGGGAACTGCCTGTCCCCGGACTCCGACCGGGAGGCCCGTGAGCGGATCCGCGCCGCCCTGCCGTCCGTGGGCCACCACCTCACGCGCGACGGTGTCCGTCGCGGCACCTCCCCGGTGGACCGGGTCCTGGCCCGCAGCGCCGCGAAGTCGCTGGCCACGGTGGAGATCCTCGCCGCCGAGAAGGACGCCGTGGGCCCACGGCTGCGGGCACTGGTCCTGTGCGACCACGAACGCGCGTCCGCCCGCGCCCCCGCCGCGCTCCGGGGCGTGCTTCCCGACGACGCCGGGTCGGCCTGGCTCCAGGTGAGCCAGCTCGCCGCCGATCCGCGCACCTCGGCGCTGGATCCGGTCCTGGTCACCGGCCGCACCGTCGCGACCGGGCCCCGCACCGGCGCGGCGCTCCTGGAGTTCGCCCGGGCGGAGCTGCCCGGGGTGGAGCTGGCCCTCCGCGAGGTCGACGGCCTGCACTCCGTCGAGGGGGCCTGGACCTCACGCTCCTGGGTGGGCGTGGTGACGCGGTTCCTGGAGTCCGGCGGCGCCCAGGTGCTGGTGGGGACACGGGCGCTGCTGGGTGAGGGATGGGACGCACGCGGTGTGAACACCGTGGTGGACCTGACCACCGCCACCACCCCCACCTCGGTGGTGCAGAGTCGGGGGCGGGCGCTGCGGCTCGACCCGGAGTGGCCGGAGAAGGTGGCGCACACCTGGTCGGTGGTGTGCGTGAGCCACGAGCACCCGCGCGGCGCGGCCGACTGGAGCCGGTTCGTGCGCAAGCACGAGGGGTATCTCGGTGTGGGCGCCGACGGCGAGGTGATGAGCGGGGTCGCGCACATGGACCCGGAGCTCTCCCCGTACGAACCGCCCGAGGACCCGGTGCGGGTCAACCGCCGGATGGCCGGACGCGCGGCCGACCGCGAGGGCACGCGGGCGCGGTGGCGTCTGGGCTCGGGCTACGCGGACCTGGTGCTGCCCACGCTCCGGGTGCACGCGGGGCGGGCGGTACCGGCGGATGTGCCGGAGGCGGGCCTGGACCTGGCACCTCCCGAGCCGCCCGAGGTGCTGGTGGGGGACCAGGTGATCCGACCGGAGCCGGTCGACGCACCGCCCGCCCGACGCCTGGCACCCACCCTCGTCGCGGGGACGATCGCCGCGCTCTGCCTGGCGTTCGCCTCCTTCGGGCCCGGGTCCCACGGCCCCGCGCCGCTCGCGGTGGCCGCCGGGTTCGGTCTCGCGGCCCTGGTCCACTGGTGGCGCGACGCCCGCCGGGTGCGCGGGGAGACCCTGCGCAGGCGGCGGGAGGCCGCTCGCGTCCGCGCGGCGGCCCGTGAGCCGGTGGGGACCGCGCGGTACGCGTGCGCGGTGGCCGACGCGCTGCGCCGGGCGGGCCGCTCGGCCACCGGCGCCGAGGGGGTCCGCGTCCACGTGGACACCGACGGCGTGTACCGGTTCACGCTCACCGACCCGGGTTCGGCGGAGCTGTTCGCGGAGTCACTGGACGAGGTCCTGGGGCCGTTGGTGGGCGACCCTCGCTACCTGATCCCCCGGTACGTCCCCAGCGACCGGGAGGGGGGCGGAAGCGGTGCGGGTTCCGGGGTGACACCGACGGACGCTACCGTGCCGGTGTTCCACGCGGTGCCCTCCGTCCTGGCCCGCAACCGGAAGGGCGCGCTCGCGTTCGAGCGGGCCTGGCGTCGGTGGGTGTCCCTGGGCTCGGTGGTGCACACCCGCTCCGAGGAGGGGCGGGTCCTGCTCGCCGCCCACGTCGGCACCTCTCCGCTGGAGGTGACCACGGCCCGCCGCCTCACCTGGGAGTGACACCGGCGGCGCGGGTGAGCGGGCCGACGGTTCTCCCCGGGCTCAGGGGGCTGGGACCGCCCGGCCACGCACCCCCGACGGTTCTCCCCGGGCTCAGGGGGCTGGGACCGCCCGGCCACGCAGCCCCGACGGTCCCCCCTGAGACGACCACGGCCCGCCGCCCGACCTGGGCGTGGGACGACAGGTGGAGCGCGGGGGCGCCCATCTCACGGTCCGCACGGGGCCGGGGACGGTGGTCGGCGCGGCGCCGGAGCGCGTTCCGGGAGGCGACCGTCCGTTCACCCTCTGACCTGCGACGGGAACGCTTGGTATCGGGGCCGCCCCTTCACCCGGAGGTCACCGGAAGTTGGGGCCCCCCTCGTCCCGGGATGGTTGGCTTCGCCTGTTCCCCCACCCGCGAACCCCAGGAACCCCCATGCGCAGATCCCTCACCGTCTCGGCCGCCCTGGCCCTCGGCCTCACCCTGGCCGCCCCCGTCCACGCCGACGAGGCGACCTCGTACGGTGCTCCCGAGGCGACCGGGGCCGTCGAGCTGTCCGCCCTGGGCACCTACCACGCCGACGTCTTCGACGCCTCGGGCGCGGAGATCGTCGCCCACGACCCGCGCACCCAGCGCCTGTTCGTGGTCAACGCGGCCGCCGCCGTGGTGGAGGTCCTGGACGTGTCCGACCCCGAGCGGCCCGAGAAGCTCTTCGACCTGGAGACCGCGGGTGTCCGGGCGGCGGACGGGTCCGTGGTGGAGCGGGGCGGGGCCGCCAACTCCGTGGCGGTGCACGGGAACGTGGTGGCCGTGGCCGTGGAGGCCGCCGACCGCACCGACGACGGATGGGTGGTCCTCTTCGACACCGGCGGCAGGGCCGTGAACGCCCTGCGGGTCGGCGCGCTGCCGGACATGCTGACCTTCACCCCCGAGGGCCGCACCCTGCTCGTCGCCAACGAGGGCGAGCCGAACGACGACGTCACGGTCGACCCCGAGGGCTCCGTGAGCGTGATCCCGGTGAACCGCAGGCCCGCCGCGCTCACCCAGGACAACGTGCGCACCGCCGACTTCCGTGCCTGGGACGAGGGCCGCGAGCTCCACCCGGACGTGCGCGTGTACGGCCCGGACCTGTCCACCGGCGAGGCCGGGACGCCCGGGCGGGTGGCGCGCGACCTGGAGCCCGAGTACATCGTGGCGGACACCAACCACAGCGCCCACGTGGTGCTCCAGGAGGCCAACGCCTTCGCCGTCCTTGACCTGCGTCGGGCGGAGTTCACCGACATCGTCCCCTTCGGCACCAAGGACCACATGGAGCCCGGGAACGAGCTGGACGTGTCCGACCGCGACGGCGCGATCACCCTCGCGAACTGGCCGGTCCGGGGCATGTACCAGCCCGACGGCTTCGACAGCTACCGGTGGCGCGGGCAGACCCTGCTGGTCACCGCCAACGAGGGCGACGCCCGCGACTGGGACGGCTACTCGGAGGAGACCCGCCTCAAGGACCTGGAACTGTGCGAGGACGCCCCGGGCGTCCGGGAGTTCCTGGAGGACAACGACCGGGGGATCGGGACCGTCGAGGAGCTGACCGCCGACCACAACCTGGGACGGCTCTCGGTCAGCACCGCCGAGGGGCTGAGCGAGGACGGTTCCTGCCACGAGGAGATCCGCTCGTTCGGCGGGCGGTCCTTCTCGATCTTCGGCGCTGACGGCGAGCAGCTGTTCGACTCCGGTTCCGACTTCGAGCGGATCACCGCCGAGGCCGCGCCGGAGTTCTTCAACTCCAACCACCGCGAGAACACCTTCGACGGCCGCAGCGACGACAAGGGCCCCGAGCCCGAGGGGGTCGTGCTGGGCGAGGTGCGGGGCCGCACCTACGCGTTCGTGGGCCTGGAGCGCGTGGGCGGGGTGATGGTCTACGACGTCACGGACCCGCGCGCCGTGACCTTCGCCCAGTACCTCAACAACCGCGACTTCGCCGAGGACCCGGCCGGCCGCGAGGCCGGTGACCTGGGCGCGGAGGGTCTGACCTTCATCAGCGCCGGTGACTCCCCGATCCCCGGGACCCCGGTGCTGGCCGTGGCCAACGAGGTCTCCGGCACGACCACGCTGTTCCGGATCGACTAGGGGTCAACAGGGGGACGTCGTCGGGGGGGGGGGGGGGGGGGGCCCCCCCCCCCCGCGGCCCCGCGGGGTGGGGGGGGCTGAGTTTTTGGCGCCCACACGGGTTGAAGGGGGGGGGGCTGCGGGGGGTGGTGG